>CAZDFF010000177.1:0-7444 GCA_964504425.1 uncultured Hyphomicrobiales bacterium | reverse complement strand
AAACGCCGACTGCAAACGCTTGGCGACCGTTTTTTCGATCAAGGCCTGCTGCGTGCCGGCGGTGTTGGACAGCGCCAGGCCCATGGCGTCGGCGATACCGTCGGGTCCCAGTCCCATCAGCTTGGCCGAGGCGGCGGCGGCGGCGAACACGCCGGCCAGCGAGGTGTAGAACCATCCGGTATTCTTGCGCGCGGCCTTGCCCAGCCGGCATGCGATGTCGGCGCCGAGCGCGACGGCAACCAGGAAATCCGCGCCCGAGGCGCCGGTTTTCTCGGCGACCGCCCAGGCGGCCGGGACGATGACCGCGTCGGGATGGACCGAGCCCGCTTCGTAGACGCTGTCGTAATCGAGCGCGGCGGCCGAAACGCCGTTGACGAACGCGGCGGATGCCGCCGGTAGCCTGCCGCCCCACGCCCAGACCTTCGCTTCCGGGGTGCCGCCGTCGGCGACGACCGTGTCGCGGATGGCCTTGCCGCCGGGGGCGTCGGCGCCGGCCCAGGCGACGGCGAGGGTGTCGAGAATGAACCGCCGCGTCGCCGCGGCGACGGCGGGCGGCAAATCGTTCGAGGTCGTACCGGCGACGTGACCGGCGAGGGTCTCGGTAAGGGTCATCGGCGTCCCGTTTTGAATCGCCGCCGGCCGGAGCCGGCGCATCTCCCGGATAGGAGATTAGGGGCGCCGTTCTTGATATATCAAATACCGATTTTGACTATAACTGATATGAAATTCATATCAATTGCGACGACGGGCGGGATTCAGCGAATTGTCACCTCGACGCGGCGGTTGCGCGGCTCCGGCGTGTTGTCGGGCGTCTTGACCAGAAGATTGTTTTCGCCGTGCGAGGATACCTCGATCACGTCGCGCCGAAGCCCGGCGGCGATCAGGAGGTCGCGCACGGAGAACGCGCGTTGCGTCGAAATGCGGACATTGATGTCGTTGCTGCCGACGGTGTCGGTGTGGCCGACGACCGCCACGTCCGGCGCGGGTCGGCGCCGGACGTCGGCGACGACTTCCGGCAGAGCGGCTTGCGACGCGGCCGTCAGGACGGCGCCGCCGGTTTCGAAGTACAGGATAAAGCGCTTCGGCGGTTGCGGTTCGGCCGACAGCGCCCGGCCGAACAACGCCTTGACTTCGTCCGCGGTGAGCGTGCGCGGCGCGGCGTCGCCGGCGGTGGCGGCCTGGCGCAGTTTGTCCAGCACCTGGGTCCCGGAATCCGTCTTGAGTTCGACGAGTCCGACCTTCCCGTCCGGATCGTCCAACAGGACGACGGTCGTTTCCTGTTGCGGATAAAACAAGGCGGCCAGAGCCGCGCCGATGAGGAAGAATGCTTCGATCATGGCGATGCGTTCCGACCGCTACTTCACGACTTTGACGGCGAAGCGGGTGCCGCGTATGCCGATCTGGCCGCCCGGGGTCGATATCTTCATCGCGTCGGGTTGCAACGCCGCGATTTGCCCGCTCAGGAACACGAACGTGCCTTGGGCCAACGCGGTCGAGAAAGCCAATTTATTGTCCTTCGGTTCGAACGCGAAGTCGTCAATGGTCATTTCGCTTTCCGGGCCGACCGACAGCGTGGTGTTGTCGCGGAACGCGATCCCCATGGCACTGTCCCCGGCGGTTTTGACGCTGTCGCCAGCCTGAAGCGTGCTGCCGACGTCAGCGGCGATCTGATTGCCGGCTCGCACAAGATAGGCGGCTCCCTGGACGGTCTTGACCCGTCCGATCGTTTCGCCGTCGGCGGCTCGCGCCGGACCGGCATAAGCGACAACCAGAAACGCCGCCGCGCCGATCAAGGCGACGAAAGAGCGCAACATCGATGCCATGGATTCCCCCTTTTCCCGGAGAGCGCGCGTGTTGCGGCCGGCCGCCTATCTGGCGCCGAGGGCATAGAATTGGCAAGAGGCATGAATCGAAGCCAAAGGTCTTTTTTCCCGCCGCCAGAATCGACTTGGCCGCAAAAACCTTGCTAAACTAAAGGCTGCATTGGGAAAGGCGAGAGGCACGGTGTCGAATCGCGATCCAACCAGCCAAAGTCGACTCCACGCGGTGATCGAGACCGCGGTCGACGGCGTGATCCTGATCGATGCTCGGGGCACGGTCCTAACGTTCAATCCGGCCTGCGAGCGCCTGTTCGGTTATGCCAGCGCCGAGGTCGTCGGCAACAATGTCAAGATGCTGATGCCGGAACCGTTCCACGGCGAGCATGACGGTTATCTCAGGAATTACCGGCAGACGCGCAAGCCGAAGATCATCGGCAGCGGTCGCGAAGTCGTCGGCCGGCGCAAGGACGGCACGACGTTCCCCATGGACCTTTCGGTCGGCGAGGCGATCGAGGAATCGGGCCAATCCATCTTCGTCGGCATCATCCACGACCTGACCGAACGCAAGGAAGCTGAGCGGGCCCTGCGCGAAAGTTCGGAGCGCCTGCAAGCGGTGGTGGAAACGGCGGTCGATGGCGTCATTCTGATCGACGCCAAGGGCATCGTGCAGATGTTCAACCCGGCGTGCGAACGCTTGTTCGGTTACGCCGCCGCGGAAGTCATCGGCAACAACGTGAAGATGCTGATGCCGGAACCGTACCAGGGACAACACGACGGCTATCTCCAGAATTATCATCGGACCGGCGAACGAAAGATCATCGGCATCGGCCGCGAAGTCGTCGGCCGACGCAAGGATGGCACGACATTTCCGATGGATCTGTCCGTCGGCGAGGCGCGACAGGAAGGCAGGCCGGTCTTCGTCGGGGTGATCCATGATTTGACGGAACGGAAGCGCACCGAGGAACAACTGATCCAGGCGCAGAAAATGGAAGCCGTTGGCCAGCTTTCCGGCGGCATCGCGCACGATTTCAACAATCTTCTGACGGTGATCGTCGGCAACGCCGATCTCTTGGCGCGCGGCCTCAAGATGCGGCCTGATCTTCAGAAGCAGGCCGAAACCATCGCCGCCGCCGGCCATCGCGGCGCCGAATTGACGCAGCGGCTTCTTGCCTTCAGCCGGCGCCAGACGCTGCGGCCGTGCGAAATCGACTGCAACGGGCTGGTCGCGAAGATGCATGGATTGCTCCGCCGCGCGGTGCGCGAGGACATCGACATCCGTACCGACCTGGAACACGATCTTTGGGCGGCGTTCGCCGACCCCGGGCAATTGGAATCGGCGATTCTGAACCTGGCGCTGAACGCGCGCGACGCGATGCCGAACGGCGGGACCTTGTCGATCGTGACGGCGAACATGCCGCTCGACGACACCTACCAAGGAGAATCGCCCGAGGTGAACCCGGGGAATTACGTGATGATTTCCATCACCGACAACGGCGAAGGCATGCCGCCCGACGTTGTCGAGCGCGCGTTCGAGCCGTTCTTCACCACCAAGGACGTCGGCAAGGGAAGCGGACTCGGTCTCAGCATGGTCTACGGCTTCGCCAAGCAGTCGAACGGCCACGTCACGCTTTATTCCGAGCCGGGCCTCGGCACCACGGTGCGGATCTATTTGCCCGCCATGGTCGAAACCGTGGGGCAAACCGCGCCTCGTCGCGACGATGCCGACGCCGAGGTCGCGGCAGCGAGCGGCGAAGTCGTGCTGGTCGTCGAGGACGACCCGTTCGTCCGCACCTACGCCGTCGGTTGCCTGGAGGATTTGGGCTATCGCGTGATAGCGGCCGGCGACGGACGCGAGGCACTGAAATGCCTGACGGCCGATTCGAGCATCGAGGTCGTTTTCACCGACGTGGTCATGCCGGGCGGCGTGAGCGGCATCGATCTCGCGGAGAAGGCGAGGATTCTCCGCCCCGAACTCGGTATCCTGCTGACGTCCGGTTATGCGCTCGATACGCTGATGGATCGGGGCCGGTTCCCGCCGGGCATGGCTTTCCTGAACAAGCCCTACCGCAAACACGAACTGTCGCTCGCGTTGCGGCGCGTGCTCACCCATGCGGGCGGCGAATTCGCCGAAAATTGATCAGCGCGCCGCCGTTTTCAAATCGATCCCGAACGTCGATCGCAGCCCCTCGCGGCCCTTGGCCGTGACGGCGACGGCGCGCGTGTCGGGCAGGCGCTTGATCCAACCGAGATCGAGGCAATGGGTCGCGATCCGTTCGCCCAGCACGCCCGCGACGTGCCAGCGCCGTTCGCTCCAATCCAGGCAGGGACGCAGGAAGCGACGCCGTCCATGGGCTGGAAGCGCGGTGTCGATGCCGAAGGTGCCGAGAAATTTTCGCCCCTTTTCCGTGGCGACGCCGCCGTCGTCGTCGAGTTCGATCAGGCCTTTTTCGGTCATCGCGTCGGCGATGGCGACGCCCAGGCGCCCGGCCAGATGGTCGTAGCAGGTGCGGGCGTTTCGCATCGCCTCGTCGATCGGCGATTGCGGCCGGTAGCGGGGCGGCGCCTGGAACGCGGCGACCGCCATCATGCCCTCGAGCATCTGGCCGACCAGCGGCGAGGCGAGCCGGTAATAACGGTGGCGTCCTTGGCGGGCCAGCGCCAGCAGCCCGGCTTCGGCCAGTTTCGCCAGATGGCCGCTCGCCGTTTGCGGGCTGACGTGGGCATGGCGCGCCAATTCGCCGGCGGTCAGGGCCTCACCGCCCATCAGCGCGGCCAGCATGTTGGCGCGCGCCGGATCGCCGACCAGGCGGCCGACCTCGGCGACGGAAACGGGGGCGACAAAGGCGCTCATGGACGAAGGGTAGGGCCGTCGGGCTCGCCGTGTCGAGCGGAGACGCTTCGGCAGCCGCCGAACCGTCACCGCTTGCGGGCGGGCCGGGCAATGCCCTAAAAACGCCGGACCGGCGCCGGGAGGGCCGGCCCATGGCTGTGACCGGACCCGGCGGCGACGAAGGCGCCCAATCCCGAACCGTCGCCTACCTGTTGCTGATGCTGCTGGCGACCCTGTGGGGTTCCTCCTACGGGCTCATCAAGCTCGGCGTCGAGACCATTCCGCCCCTGACCTTCGCGGCGCTGCGCACGACGATCGCGGCGGCGGTGTTGCTTTTCGTGCTGCGGCTGCGCGGCGTCCGGCTACCCCAGGACGCGGCGACGTGGAAGTTGTTCCTGATCCAGGGTGCGCTCGGCAGCATCGTGCCCTTCACCTTGCTGTCGTGGGCGCAGCGCACGGTCGATGCCAGCCTCGCCACGATCCTGAATTCGACATCGCCGATCTTCGCCTTCTTGATGATCGTGCTGATCGGTAGAATCGGGGCTCGTGCCGCGCACCACGATCGCACCACGGTCCGGCAGTTGTTCGGCGTGGCCGCGGGCATCGGCGGCGTGTCGCTGATCGTCGGCGCGGAAGCCCTGGGCGGCGTCGGCCGCGACCTGTGGGGCCAACTCGCGGTCGTGCTGGCGAGCGTCGGTTATGCCGGTGCTGCCGTTTACGGCCGGCGCTTCCGCGCGCTCGACCCGATGCTGCCGGCGACCGGATCTTTAATAGCCGCCGCGTTCGTGCTGATTCCGGCGGCCGTCCTGGTCGAGCGCCCCTGGACGATTTCGCCGTCCGCCACGTCGCTCGCGGCGCTGTTCGCGCTCGCGGTTTTCTCGACCGCGCTCGGCCTCGTTATCTATTTCCGCATCCTGGCCGTGCTGGGATCGGTCGGCACCACGGCGCAGGCTTACTTGCGCGTTCCCGTGGGCGTCGCCATCGGTGTTTTCCTGCTGGGCGAAACGCTGGCGCCCTCGGCGCTGGCCGGACTCGTGTTCGTGGTTTTCGGCGTCTGGGCCATGACCGGCGTGGCGAAAGCCGGGAAGGGTTAGACCGCCGCCCGTCCGCGATTTATACTCCGCGCGCGTTTTATCGATTCCGGAGACTCCGCTCATGCGTCCGATCGCCGCCGCCGTTCTCGCCGCCGCCGTTTTCGCTTTCGCGCCGCCGCCCGTTCATTCGAGCGATGCGAAGCAACACGCGTCGATCAAGGTGGAGGCGCCGTGGGCCCGGCCGACGCCGGGCCGCGCCAAGAACGGCGCCGCGTTCATGACCCTGGTCAACACCGGCGATGCGGCGGACAGCCTGGTTTCGGCGACGTCGGACGTATCGGATCGGACCGAGGTGCATGCCCACATCATGGACGGGGGCGTGATGCGGATGCGCAAGGTCGACGGCGTCGAGATCGCGCCCGGCTCGCCCACCGTATTAAAGCCCGGCGGGCTGCACGTAATGTTTCTCGGCCTGAAGAAGCCGTTGAAAATGGGCGAAACCGTCGCCGTCACCCTGACCTTCGAGAAGGCCGGCAAGGTCGACGTCCGCATTCCGGTCGGCAACGCGCCGACCGGAGCGACTCAGGGCGGACAGGGTCACGGCCACCATCATTAGGTGGCCGCACCGCGAGATCAGTTCGCCGCCTCGATTCCGGTGACGAAAAACGCGCCTTTGTCGTGCAGTACGCCGAAGCGGACCTTGTCGCCGACCTTGATCTTGTCGAGCAGCGCCGCCTCCTTGGCGCGGAACACCATCGACATCGCCGGCATGTCGAGGCCCGCGATCGGCCCGTGGCGGATGGTGATCTTGCCCGCGTCCTTGTCGATCTTGCGGACCACGCCTTCGGCGGTGCCCGTCGCTTGGTGATTGCTTGCCGCAACCGGCAGCGCCGAGATTGCGAAGAAGAAAGCAAAAGCAAGCGCCATAAAGCGTTTCATCGTCGATATCCTTTCGTTGCTATTTTCGGACCGTCAGCGTGCCCTTCATGCCGGCCTCGAAATGGCCGGGAACCAGGCACGCGAATTCGAACGTGCCGGCGTTCTCGAACCGCCAGACCAGCGTTCCGGTCTTGCCCGGTTCGACCGCGACGGCGTTCGGGTCGTCGTGTTCCATGTTCGGGAATTTAAGCATCAGTTCGGCGTGCTTGGCGAGTTCGTCGGCCGTGCCGAGCACCATTTCGTGCTTGGTCGCGCCCTTGTTGGCGACGACGAAGCGCACGGTTTCGCCTTTTTTCACCGTCACGCGATCGGGCAGGAAGCGCATCTCGTCGTTCATGGTCACTTCGACCGTGCGCGTCGCCGCCTTCGGGTCGCCGGGGCGGCCGAGCGCCTCGCCGTGGCCGCCCGGCTCGACCGACATCTTGGGGTTGGGTTGGTGCTTCGGGTCGTGCGCGATTTCGGGGCCGTGGGCGAACGCCGGAGCGGCGATCAGGAAAGCGAAGCCGAGGAGAGCCGCTGTCATACGCAGTGTCATGGTCGTCCCTTTTTTGTCGTTGACGGATTTCATCGTCCGGCCACCGGGCCGGTCCATTCGTAGGCGACGGTGCCGGGCGGATGCTTGTACCAGCCCGGATCTCGGTAATCGCCGTGCGCCAGGCCTTCGCGCACCTTGACCACGGTGAACATGCCGCCCATTTCGATGGGCCCGAACGGGCCGGTGCCGGTCATCATCGGCAGCGTGTTGTCCGGCAGCGGCATTTCCATGGCGCCCATGTCGGCCATGCCGCGCTCGCCCATCACCATGTAGTCGGGGATCGCGG
>CAZDFF010000176.1:0-7455 GCA_964504425.1 uncultured Hyphomicrobiales bacterium | reverse complement strand
GGACTGTCCCGGTTCGAGTCCGGAAGCGGGCACCATCAGATTCAGAGGGCCTGCCCTGATTTAGGTCAATTCGTCAGCGGTGGCGACGGATTACCCTAAACGCCGGTCGCCAATCCTTGCGGGGAAGACTGGCGGCGACGAGAGGCCGCAGGACCGTCGCGAGTGATCGAATATATAGCCAGGATAGGAACCGTGCTCGGGGGGGTGGGCATGCTGCTGCTCGCTGTCGCCATGATCGGCGACGGGCTCAGGCTGGCCGCCAGCCAGACGCTGCGCGATGCCCTCGGCCGTTGGACGTCGACGCCGTTGCACGGCGTCGTGTCCGGAACCCTGTTCGGGGTTCTCGTTCAATCCTGCAGCACGGTCACCGTCGCGACCATCGGCTTCGTCAATTCCGGTTTGCTGTCGCTGTTCAACGCGCTCGGCGTCGTTTTCGGCGCCAATCTCGGGGCCACGGCGACAGGGTGGTTGATCGTGTTCGCCGGTTACGGCTTCAGTCCCGAATTCGTCGCCTATCCGCTGGTCGGCGTCGGCGCCATCATGCACGTGTTCTTCCGCGACGAGCGGATCAAGGCGACGGGACAAGCGATAGCCGGGTTGGGGCTGTTTTTCGTGTCCCTCGCCATACTGTCGGCGTCGTTCGCCGACGCCGCCAATTTCACCGCATTGGACTGGCTGACGGTCGGCGGCGTGTCGGGAATGGCGCTCTCGATCGCGGCCGGGATTGCCGGCGCGGCCTTGATCCACTCGAGCGGCGCGGTGACGTTGATCCTGTCGGCCGCGGTCGGCGGCCTGGTGCCGTTGCCGAGCGCCGTCGCCATGTTGATCGGCGTCAATGTCGGCGCAACCGTCCCGGCGTTGCTGACCGCGCTTCAAGGAACGCCGAACGGCAAGCGCCTCGCCTCGGCATACCTGGCTTTCAATGTCGTGACCGCCGCCGGCATGGCCGCCGTCGTTGCCGTCGCGACGTGGGCGGCGAACGGCGTGACGATTCCCGATGATATCGTCGCGCGTCCCGCGCTGGCGCTCGCCGGGTTCTACACGCTCTTCAATGCGGTCGGAATCGTACTTTTCCTGCCGATGACGGGCCGTCTGGCAACATTCCTGGCCGAACGATTCCGTACCGTCGAGGAAGACGAGGCAAAGCCCCGGTATCTCGACAAGGCAGTGATCGCGACGCCGTCCATCGGAATCGACGCCCTGGCGCGCGAGGCGGCGCGCATGGGCGGCATCGTTCGCGATGCGGCAAGATCCGCGTTGAGCGGTTCGCGCGACGCCTTGCCGCATGTCAAGGGCCGGCGGGTTGCGATGCGTAGCCTCGGCATCGCAATTCAGGAATGTGTCCGCATGCTGCGTCGTCGCGGCATGGCCGCGCATGCCGGCGAGGCAATGCCGTTGGTTTTTCGAGTCGTCCAATATTACGAGGAGGTCGCGGTGCTGGCGGAACGCGCGCTGTCGCAGCGGCTGGTTCTCGAGACGCGCCTCCCGCCCGCCGTGTTGCAATCGCTGCACGAACTATACGCCGCCGCCGTTCGCCGAATCGTCGACGCGGATTCGCGGCGACCGGGATTCACCCTGGAATCGCTGGCGACGGAGTCGGTCGCGTTCCTGGATCGTTATCACGGCATCAAGGAAGACATCTTGTGCTTGGGCGCCAACGAGGAGATTGCGGTCGGCGACTTATCGGCGACGCTCGATCAAATCAGTCGCGTCCGGCGCATGGTGGGGCAGACGACGAAAGCCGCGAGATACCTTTATATGTTGACCGAACCGTCGCCGTCGCTGCCGAGAATCGCCGGTGCCGCGCCGATCCCGGCATCCGAGGATCAGCCGCCTGTCTGAATCAGGCGCCGCGCCGAACCAAAGCGCGCCTCGGCGGCCGCCACCCGTTGCTTGACCTCGACGAAACTGTCGGGGACGACCGAGATGGAATCGATCCCGCATTCGACCAGGAATTCGGCAAACTCCGGATGATCGCTCGGCGCTTGTCCGCAAAGCCCGACCTTCGCGCCCTTCTTGTGAGCGCGTTCGATCACGCTGCGGATCATCCACATCACCGCCGGGTTTTGTTCATCGAACAGGTCCGCCAGCTCAGCCGAATCGCGATCGACGCCGAGCACCAACTGGGTCAGATCGTTGCTGCCGATGGAAAAACCGTCGAACCGGTCGGCGAAGTCCTCGGCGAGGATCACGTTGGAAGGGATCTCGCACATCACGTAGACTTCCAGCCCGTTGCCGCCGCGCGCGAGCCCGTTTTCGGCCATGACCTCGAGGACGCGGTCGGCCTCGCCGACCGAACGGCAGAACGGGATCATCACGATGACGTTGCGAAAGCCCATGTCGTCGCGCAGGCGCCGGATCGCGCGACATTCGAGCGCGAAACCGTCCCGGTAGCGCGGCGAGTAGTAGCGCGACGCGCCGCGGAACCCGAGCATCGGGTTTTCCTCGGTCGGTTCGAACGCCCGGCCGCCGATCAGATCGGCGTATTCGTTGGTCTTGAAGTCGCTCATGCGGACGATCACCGGCCTCGGATGATAGGCGGCGGCGATGCGCCCGAGTCCGCGCGCCAGGCGATCGACGAAGTATTCCGATTTGTCGGCATAGCCGGCGGTCAAAGTTTTTATCGTGCGCCTAGACTCTTCGTCCTGGACTCGGTCGAAGTGCGCCAGCGCCATCGGATGAATCTTGATCGCATTGCTTATGACGAATTCCATGCGCGCCAGCCCGACCCCGTCGGCCGGCAGCCGCCACCAGCGGAATGCGGCGGCAGGATTGGCGAGATTGAACATGATCTTGGTCGCGGTCGGCGGAATGGCGTCGAGCGGCACGTCCTCGACCGAAAAGGCGAGACAGCCTCCATAAACGAATCCCTGATCGCCTTCGGCGCAGGAAACCGTGACTTCCTGCTGGTCGTGGAGCACTTGCGTGGCGTTGCCGGTGCCGACGATGGCGGGCAGGCCCATTTCACGGCTGACGATGGCGGCATGCGACGTGCGGCCGCCATGGTCGGTGACGATGGCCGATGCCCGTTTCATGATCGGCACCCAATCCGGGTCGGTCGATGTGGCGACCAGGATGGAACCGTCGCGAAACCGGTCGATCTGATCCGGGTGTTCGATGAGGCAGATGCGCCCGGCGACGACCGCGTCGCCGATGGCCAGGCCTTGAACCAGGCGGGTTCCCTTTTGGTCGAGCCGATAGGTCTTGAGCGCCTGGCCGACGCGGCGCCGGGATTGCACGGTTTCCGGTCGGGCCTGGACGATGAACAGCGCGCCGTCGCGCCCGTCCTTGGCCCATTCGATGTCCATGGCCACGCCGTAATGGCGTTCGATCGCGCAGGCCCAGCGGGCAAGTTGGAGAATTTCGGAATCCGCGAGCACATAGGCCGTTCGTTCCGCCGCCGCCGTAGGAACGTTTCGCGTCCGCCGCCCCTCCTCGGGATCGTATAGTAATTTCAAGGCCTTGCCGCCGCACCGTTTCTCGACGATCGGTGCCAGGGCGGGGTCTTCGAGCAGCGGCTTGAAGACCTGGTATTCGTCGGGGTCGACGCTGCCCTGAACCACATTTTCGCCCAGGCCCCAAGCGGCGTTGATGACGACGACCCGATCGAATCCGGTTTCGGTGTCGATCGAAAACATGACCCCGGCGCCGCCGATGTCGGACCGGACCATTTGCTGCACGCCGATCGACAACGCGACCGCCGAATGGTCGAAACCGTTCGTCTTCCGGTAGCTGATCGCGCGATCCGTGAACAGCGACGCGTAGCAGCGGCGGCAGGTATCGAGCAGCGCGGCCTCGCCGACGACGTTAAGGAAGGTCTCCTGCTGGCCGGCGAAGCTGGCGTCGGGAAGGTCTTCGGCGGTGGCGCTCGAACGCACGGCAACGTCGAGATCCGGCACGGCGGCGCGGCCGCACAGCGTTCGATAGGCGGCCACGATGGCCGCGGCGATTTCCGCCGGCCAGTCGCCGCGCAGGAACGCCTTGCGCACGGTTTCGCCGGCCTCGGACAACGATATTTTTCCGGCGTCGAAATCGGCCATGGCCGATTCGATTAAACCCGCAAGCCCATTGGCCTGGACGAAATCGCGATAGGCCGACGCCGTCGTGGCGAATCCGGGCGGTACCCGAACCCCCATGGCGCCGAGGTTGCGGATCATTTCCCCGAGCGACGCGTTCTTGCCGCCGACCAACGCGACGTCGCTGCGGCCGATGTCCTCGAACCAGAGGATGTGCCGATTGTCCTTCTTCATGATGTCCTCGCCGTCATTTCGCCGTCTCCGGGCCCAACTTCGCCTTCAGGTAGGCAACGGCCCGGTCTACGGTGAACAAGTTTTCGTAATCGCGTTCGGGAATATCGTATCCCAGCCGCTTGTGCAGGGCGGCGATGAAATTCAGGAAATCCATCGAATCGATGTCCAGCGCTTCCCTCACGTCCGCATCGCCCGCCAGCGCGTCGAAGTCGGCCTCCGGGGCGATATTGCTGAGCTCTTCCAAGACGGCAGTTCGCAACGAGTCGGCGTTCATAGCTTTTCCGGTTCCTGTAGACGGCGATCGATGCTTGTAAGAAACAAGGCGCCCTGATGTCCGTCGGTCACCCGATGATCGGCGGCCAACGTGGCCGTCACCGCGCGACGTGTCGCGATCGTGCCGTCGACACACCATGGCCGGTCGGTCGGCGTACCGAATCCGATCAGGGCGACTTGCGGCGGGTAAATGACGCCGAACATCGTCGCGACTCCGCGCTCGCCCAGGCTGCTGACGGTGATGGTCGAATCGGTCATCTCCGAGCTGCGAAGGCGCCCGGCCCGGACGCGAGCGGTAAGATCGCGCATGGCATCCATCAATTCATCGACGGTCTTGCGGTCGGCATCGCGAATGGCCGGTGCGATCAGGCCGCCGCCGCGGATTGCGATGGCGATTCCGACGTGAATTCCATCGCCTGAAACAAAGCCGTCGGCGGACTGGAATCCATTGAATCTGGGATGTTCGACGAGGCCGTGCACGACCGCCTTGATCAGGAGGGCGGCGATAAGGAGGCGCTTGTCCGGCGGGCGCTCGGCATTGACGTGCCGGACGAATTCGGTCGCCGCGCTCAGATCGACCTCGTGGCCGAGGTAGTAATGAGGAATCTCGCGTTTCGAGCGCGCCATCGCGGCCGCGATGGCTTTTCTCATTTCGGCCAGGTCCAAGCCGCCGGCCGGCTTCGCCGGCCGTGCCGGTGGCGTCAAGGCGGCGGCGCGCTCGACGTCGGCGATGACGATTGCGCCGTCGGGTCCGGACCCATGGAGCGTTGCGAGGTCGACGCCTTTCTCGGCCGCCAGAACCCGCGCCGCCGGCGAAGCGCGAACGCCGCCGCGACGAAGCGGAGGCGGCGCGACGCTTGGTTTAGGCTGTGCAACCGGCGGCTCGTCGCGGGGAACTGCGAGAGCGGACGGCGGAGGAGCGCCCACCGGCTTGCCTTCGCCCGCAATCAGCGCCAAGGGCGTGCCGACGGGCACGGTGGTGCCTTCGGCGACGAGAAGCCTGTCGATGCGTCCTTCCTCGAACACCTCGACCTCGATCGCGCCTTTTTGCGTTTCGACCACGGCCACGATATCGCCGCGCTTCACCGTGTCGCCGGGATGTTTCAGCCACTCGACAAGCGTTCCCGCGTCCATGTCGGCACCGAGCGACGGCATGCGGAATTCACCCATGGCGGTTACCTGCTGCCCAGAACGTTCTTCACGGCGACGAAGATATCGTTCGCCTGTGGCACCGCGGCGAGTTCGAGATGGCGCGGGTAAGGGATAGGGACCTCGGCGCTGCACACCCGAAGGATCGGCGCATCGAGGTCCCAAAAAGCGCGCTCGACGATGCGGGCGCTGATTTCGGCCGAAAGGCTGCCGCTTTTCCATCCTTCGTCGACGATGACGACATGACGGGTGTGCGCGACCGACGCGAGAATGGTCGCGTCGTCGAGCGGCCGCAGGCTGCGCAGGTCGATGACTTCGGCCTCGATTCCGTCCGCCGCCAGTCGCGTCGCGGCCTCCAGGGTTCGTTGCAGCATGCCGCCGTAGGCGATCACCGTGACATCGCGGCCGGGACGGCGGATCGCCGCCGTCCAGGGGCTCGGCGGCGCATCGGGCGAAAGAGTGCCCGATTGGCTGTAGAGCAGTGCGTGCTCGAAGATCAGCACCGGGTCGGGATCCTGCAAGGCGGGCCACAGCATATGGCGTGCGTCATCGACGGTCGCGGGCGCGAGAATCTTTATGCCGGGAATGTGAGCGTACCATCCTTCCAGGCTGTGCGAATGCTGTGCGGCGAGTTGGCGACCGCTACCCGTGGTCATGCGGATCACCAGAGGAACGCCGAACTGTCCGCCCGACATATGACGGATGGTCGCCGCGGTGTTGACGATCTGATCGAGCGCCAGCAGGCTGAAGTTGACGGTCATGATTTCGACGATCGGGCGCATTCCGCCCATCGCCGCGCCGATGCCCGCGCCGACGAAGGCGGATTCCGACAGCGGCGTGTCGCGGATTCGCTCCGGCCCGAACTCCTCCAGCAGGCCCTGGCTGACCGCGAAGCACCCGCCATAACGGCCGACGTCCTCGCCCATCAGGAACACGCGCGGGTCGCGTTGCATGGCCTCGCGAATGGCGGCCCGCATCGCCTCGCGATAGGTTGTCGTCGATCCATTCGCCGGGCTGGGAGCGGCGGTCATCGGCTCGGCTCGTCGGCGTAGGTGTGGCGGGTCAGTTGCTCGACCGGTTCCCATTCGCCGCGCTCGGCGAAATCGACGGCGGCTGCGATCTCTTCGGCGACGTCGCGTTCGATGTCCGCGATGTCGGCATCGTGGGCCAGGTTCGCCGCCTTGCCCCAGGCGGCCAGGCGAACGATCGGATCGCGTTTCTTCTGTTCCTCGACCTCGGCCTTGTCGCGATAGCGTTCCGGGTCGAACATCGAATGGGCGCGGAAGCGGTACGTTCGGCATTCGAGAAAATGCGGGCCGCCGCCGGCCCGGATCGTTTCCACCGCGCGCCGTGTCGCGACCTCGACCGCCACCGGGTCCATGCCGTCGACGACTTCGGCCGGTAGTCCGTAGGTCGCCGCCTTGGCGTGCAGGTCCGTCTCGGCCTCGGAACGAGCAAGCGCGGTACCCATGGCATAGAAATTATTCTCGCACACAAATAGTACCGGCAGCTTCCACAGCGCAGCGAGATTCAGGCTTTCGTGGAATTCGCCTTCGGCGACGGCGCCTTCGCCGAAAAAGCAGACGGTGACCTGTGAGCGGCCCTGCATCTTGTCGGCCAGGGCGAGGCCGACGGCCAGGGGCAACCCACCGCCGACGATGGCGTTGCCGCCGTAAAACCGCGTTTCGGCATCGAAGAGATGCATGGACCCGCCCCGCCCACCGCTGCAGCCCTGCTGCTTGCCGTACATTTCGGCCATGACCGCGTTCATTGAAACGCCCCT
>CAZDFF010000175.1:0-7460 GCA_964504425.1 uncultured Hyphomicrobiales bacterium | reverse complement strand
GCCGGGTCCGGGCCGCCCGCGGCCGGCGCGCGGCCGCCGTCGCTGCTGCCCTATCTTTCCGGCGCCGCCACGCCCGGTGCCGCCGAACCCGAAATGCCGCCCTCGCTGCCGGCGCCGAGCGACAGCGGGTCGCGCATCGCGCTGCTGCTGCCGCTGACCGGCGCCAATGCCCGGCTCGGGACCGCCATGCTGAATGCGGCGCAGCTTGCCGTTTTCGACTGGGCCGACGAGAAGTTCGAACTGGTCGTCCACGACACCGGCGGAACGCCGGACGGTGCGCGGGTGGCCGCCGAACTGGCGATCGGCGATCGCGCGACGGTGATCTTGGGTCCGTTGCTGGCGTCCAGCGTCCGCGCGGTGGCGCCGGTCGCGCGCACGGCGGGCGTGCCGGTCGTCGCGTTTTCCAGCGACCGTTCGGTCGCGGGTGGCGGCGTTTACGTGATGGGATTCCTGCCGGGCGCCGAGGTCCGCCGCGTCGTCGGCTATGCCCGGTCGCGCGGCATCCAGCGGTTCGCCGCGCTGGCCCCCGGCAACGCATTCGGCGAAACCGTGGTTTCGGCGTTCCGCGAGGCTGCGGCGCAAGCGGGCGGCACGGTCGTTCAGACCGAGTTCTACGATCCCAACGCGGCGGATTTCTCGCCCGTCGTGCGCCATCTGGCCAACTACGATGCTCGGCGCCATGCGCTGGTGTCGCAACGAAAGGCGCTCGAGGGCAAGGAGGACGAGGTATCCAAACGCGCGCTGGAACGCCTCAGCCGATTGCAGACCTTGGGAGAGCTGCCGTTCGACGCGCTGCTGGTCGCCGACGGCGGAAAGCGCTTGCAGGCGATCGCGGCCCTGCTGCCGTTCTACGATATAGACCCGGCGAAGGTACGCATGCTCGGCACCGGACAGTGGGACGAGCCGGGCATCGGCGCGGAACCGGCATTGCTCGGCGGCTGGTTCGCGGCGCCGCCGCCGCAGACTCGGGCGGTGTTCGAACAGCGCTTCAAACAGGTTTATCGCAATCCCGCGCCGCGTTTGGCGACGCTGGCCTACGACGCTGCCGCGCTTGCCGCCGTGCTGGCGAAAACCAACGGCCTATCGGTGCAAACCCTGACGGCGTCGGGCGGTTTCTGGGGCGCCGATGGTATCTTCCGCTTTCGATCCGACGGACTAGCGGAACGCGGCCTTGCCGTGCTGCAGATCGGCCGCGATGGAGCCAAGGTGATCAGCAAGGCGCCCGAGGCTTTCGCGCCGCTGACGAATTGATTTTTTCTAACGCGCGAGCGCGGCCAGCACCGAATCGAGACGGATGGTTCCTTCCGGCGTGGCACGCAGGGTTTTGCCGTCCCACGCGAGGTAGCGCTCCCGGCATAGGTCGTCGAGCGCCGCCGCGTCCAGCGCGTCGACTAAATCGCTTCCCGCCAATGTTTTGAAATCGACGGCGGCGATTCCCTCGCGCAGCCGCAAGCCCATCAGCAGAACTTCGTGGCGCCGCTCCTCGGACGTCAAGATCGTGCGCTTGGCCGTGGCGTCGCCCTTTTCCGCCGCCGTCAGCCATGCTGCCGGATCGCGCGCCTGATAGGTCGTTTCGGTCTTTCCGTTATTGCTTAACCGCCCGTGCGCGCCGGGGCCGACGCCGACGTAGTCGCCGCCGCGCCAGTAAAGAAGATTATGGCGGCACTCGGCGCCGGGCCGGGCGTGGTTGGAAATCTCGTAGGCGGGAAGGCCGGCGTCTTCCATGATCCGCTGTGTCCGTTCGTACATTTCGGCGCCCGCGTCGTCGTCGACGGTTGTGATCCGGTCGCGATGGAATTGCGTGCCGGGTTCGATGGTCAGTTGATAGAGCGACAGATGCTCGCCCGCGTGTTCGAGCGCGCGGAGCAGTTCGTTTTGCCACGAATCGCCGGTCTGCCCCGGGCGACCGTAAATCAGATCGAACGAAAAGCGCGGGAAATGTGTGCGCGCCAGGCCGACCGCATGCATCGCTTCCTCGATCGAATGCTTGCGGCCAAGGAACGACAGCGCATCGGGTTCGAGCGACTGCACGCCCAGGGACACGCGATTGACCCCGGCCCGGCGCAGGGCGGCGAAGCGCCCGGCCTCGACCGATGTCGGGTTCGCCTCCAGGGTGATCTCGGCGTCCGGCGCCAGCGACCAATGTTCGCCGATGGAATCGATGACGGCGGCGACGGTGCCGGGGTCCATCAACGAGGGCGTGCCGCCGCCGAAAAACACGCTGGTCACGGCGCGGCCTTCGGTCTCGGCGGCGAATCGCGAAAGTTCCAAAAGCAACGCGTCGCGCCAACGGCCGTGGTCGACCGCGCCCTCGACATGGCTGTTGAAGTCGCAATATGGGCACTTCGACAGGCAGAACGGCCAATGGACGTAGATGCCGAACGCGGGTTCTCTATCGTTCATGATCCGGCGAAGCAGGCTGCGACGAGCTTTCGAAACGCGTCGGCGCGGTGGCTGATGGCGTGCTTGGCGTCGGGGTCGATCTCGGCGAAGGTTTGCGTCATGCCGTCGGCGACGAACATCGGATCGTAGCCGAAGCCCTTCGTGCCCCGGGGCGGCCAGACCAAGCGGCCGTCGACGCGGCCGAGAAACGTTTCGCAATGCCCGCCCGGCCAGCACAGCGCCAAGGCGCAGGCGAAGTTGGCCCGGCGGTCGGGGTTGCCCGCGATCTCGTCCTCGATCTTTCGCATGGCGTCGGCGAAATCCTTGTCCGGGCCCGCCCAACGCGCCGAATGGATGCCGGGACGGCCGCCGAGGGCCGCGACCTCGAGCCCGCTGTCGTCGGCGAGCGCCGGCAGGTTGGCAGCTGCGGCGGCGGCACGAGCCTTCAATTCGGCGTTGGCAATGAACGTGCTGCCCGTTTCTTCGGGTTCCGGCAGGCCAAGGTCGGCGGCCGACACGGCCTCGACCCCGAACGGCGCCAGCAGGTCGCCGATTTCCCGGACCTTGCCCTTGTTGTGGCTGGCGATCACCAGCCGCCCGCCTGCGAAGCGTCGCGCCATGTTTTCGCCCGGGGTTCGTTCAACCGAGGCCGATCGCCTTTTTCTGGTGCGTCAGCAATTCGCCGATGCCGTGCCGCGCCAGCCGCATCATTTCCGCGAAGGCCTCGTCGCCGAACGGGCGGCTTTCCGCCGTGCCCTGGATTTCGACGATGCCGCCCTTGCCGGTCAGGACGAAATTGGCGTCGGCCTCGGCGGTGCTGTCCTCGGCGTAATCGAGGTCCAGGACCGCCGCGCCCTTGTAGATGCCGCACGACACGGCGGCGACCTGATCGTTCAGCGGCAGAGCCTTCAGGATGCCCAATTGCACCAATTTCTGAAAAGCCAGATGCAGCGCTACGTAGGAACCGGTGATGGCGGCAGTGCGCGTGCCGCCGTCGGCCTGGATCACGTCGCAGTCGATCTTCACCTGCATCTCGGCGATGGCGGCCAGATTGGTGATCGCGCGCATGGACCGGCCGATCAGGCGTTGGATTTCCTGGGTCCGGCCGGACTGCTTGCCGCGCGCGGCCTCGCGATCGGTGCGCTCTGAAGTCGCCCGAGGCAACATGCCGTATTCGGCGGTGACCCAACCCTTGCCCGAATTCTTCAGCCATGAGGGCACGCGCTGCTCAACGCTGGCGGTGCACATCACTTGGGTATCGCCGAAGAAGGCCATGCACGACCCCTCCGCATACTTGCTGCAGCCGGGCTCGAGCCGGATGGGGCGGAGCGCGTCGGGCTTGCGGCCGGAAGGTCTCATGGGGCGGCGTCCTCTATTTTGCGGTAAAGGGGGGCCAAGCTACCCCGGGTGCCGGACCTCGTCAAAGGAGACCCCGTCGAGGAATAGGCGGCGCCCGCCCGACGGTTGCCCCTTGCGTTGACGGGCCGGGTCGCGGCGCCTAGATTCCCCAGGCAAAGCCATGATCACCGAGCTGAACGAACGATCGCGCGAGGTCTTCCGCCAAATCGTCGAGACCTATATGGAAACCGGCGAGCCTGTCGGCTCGCGCACGCTCGCCCGGCGCTTGGGCGCGCAGTTGTCGCCTGCCACCATCCGCAACGTCATGGCCGACCTGCAGGAAGCGGGGCTTCTTTTTTCGCCGCATACGTCCGCCGGCCGGCTGCCGACCGAAGCCGGGCTGCGCATGTTCGTCAACGGTCTTTTGGAAGTCGGCAACCTGACCGAAGACGAACGGCACAGGATCGACAGCCAGTGCGCCGCGACCGGCAGCAGCGTCGCCGGACTCCTGGAAGAGGTCGGCACCGTGCTGTCGGGCCTGTCGCAATGCACCGGTCTGGTGATGGCGCCGAAAACGGACAGCCCGCTGCGGCACATCGAATTCGTCAGCCTCAATCCCGGCCGCGCGCTGGTGGTGCTGGTCACCGAAAGCGGCATCGTCGAAAACCGGATTATCGAGGTGCCGCACGACCTGCCGCCCTCGGCCCTGGTGCAGGCGACCAACTATTTGTGCGCGCGGCTGGTCGGCAACACCGTCAGCGGCGCCTACGACGACATCATGCGCGAACTCGAGGCTCAGCGTACCCAACTCGACGAGCTGACGACCCGCGTGGTCGAAAGCGGCCTCGCCACCTGGGCCGGCGGCAATCAAGGCGGCTCGCTGATCGTGCGCGGCCAGGCCAGGCTGTTGGAGGACGTGACCGCGGTCGGCGATTTGGAGCGGATTCGAGGGCTTTTCGCCGCTCTCGAAACCAAAGAAACCATGCTGAAGCTGTTGTCCCTTGCGGATCGGGCCGACGGTGTCCAAATCTTTATCGGCGCCGACAACCGGCTGTTCGACATGGCCGGTTGCTCGATGGTGGTCGGTCCCTACCGGGACGGCCGGCAGAAAATCGTCGGCGCCATCGGGATCGTCGGGCCGGCGCGCATGAACTACGCGCGCATCATCCCGATGGTTGATTACACGGCGAAGCTCATCAGCCGCCTGATGGCCTGATGGGCATGAAGGACGATAAAGCGAAAGCGGAGCGATGACAGCGAAAGAGAACCAACAGAACGACCCCGAAGGAGAGAACGCCGCCGAATCGCAAGGACCGGCGCCGTTTCCGTCCTCCGAGGCCGAAGCGGCGCCGGCCGAGGATGAGGCCTTCGGCGACATCGCGGGATCGCGCGATGCCGAGCTCGAAGCCGAGGTCGCGAGTCTCAACGACAAGCTTTTGCGCGCGCTCGCCGAAATGGAAAACGTGCGCCGCCGCGCCGATCGCGACAAGGAAGACACGGCGAAGTACGCCGTCGCCAATTTCGCGCGCGAGATGCTGAGCGTCGCCGACAATCTGCGCCGCGCGCTCGAGACCATTCCGCCCGATACGCGCGACAAGGACGAAACCCTCAAGAACCTCTATGTCGGCGTCGAGATGACCGAACGCTCCATGTTGGGCGCGTTGGAAAAATTCGGCGTCAAGCGGATCGAAGCCATGGGCCAGCGCTTCGACCACAATCTGCACGAAGCGCTGTTCGAGATCGAGGATACGGCCAAGCCGGCCGGCACCGTGCTTCAGGTTCTGGAAGCGGGCTACACCATCGCCGGACGGCTGCTCAGGCCGGCGAAGGTCGGTATTTCGAAGGGCGGTCCCAGGGCCGAACCCCGGCCGGATGCCAAGGCCGACGCCGAGGCGGCTGCCGACCGTTCGGCCAAGGCTCATGCCTATGAAAAATCGGGCGGCCCCACGGGCGGCACTTTCGACGAGCAGCTGTAATTCCCGTCCGAATGAAAATATCGTTTTATTTCAGTAAGGTGATGGATTTTTTCGAGCGCGCGCCGGGGGCACCGGCCGCGCGTCGTCCGAGGGGCTCCGGAAACTCGCGTCATTCGGGCCTTCCGCGGTTGCGGGGCCCTCGGGCCCGGCATATATAACCCCAAGACGCCAGGGCCTTAGGGCCCGGCACGTGGATAGAATCGAAACCTAAGGAACGTTGCCAGATGCCTGTCAGGGTCGGCCGCGTTCGCTGCAAAGGAAAACGGATATGAGCAAAGTCATCGGCATCGACCTTGGCACGACCAATTCGTGCATCGCCATCATGGACGGCAAGGATGCCAAGGTTATCGAGAACGCGGAGGGCATGCGCACGACGCCTTCCATGGTCGCCTTCACCGATAGCGGCGAACGCTTGGTCGGCCAGCCGGCGAAGCGCCAGGCGGTGACCAACCCGACGCGCACGCTCTACGCCATCAAGCGCCTGATCGGCCGCCGCTTCGACGACCCGATCACCAAGAAGGACGTCGACCTCGTGCCCTACAATATCGTCAAGGGCGACAACGGCGACGCGTGGGTCGAAATCGAAGGCCAGAAATACAGCCCGAGCCAGATCAGCGGCTTCATCCTGCAGAAGATGAAGGAAACCGCCGAGCGCTATCTGGGCGAAACCGTTACCCAGGCGGTCATCACTGTTCCCGCGTACTTCAACGACTCGCAGCGCCAGGCGACCAAGGACGCCGGCAAGATCGCGGGCCTCGAAGTGCTGCGCATCATCAACGAACCGACGGCGGCCGCACTCGCCTACGGTCTCGAACGGAAGGGCGCCGGCACCATCGCCGTCTACGACTTGGGCGGCGGCACGTTCGACATTTCCGTGCTCGAAATCGGCGACGGCGTGTTCGAGGTGAAGTCGACGAACGGCGATACGTTCCTGGGCGGCGAGGACTTCGACGCCCGGATCGTCGATTACCTGGCCGACGAATTCAAGAAGGAGAGCGGCATCGACCTGCGCCAGGACAAGCTCGCCCTGCAGCGCCTCAAGGAAGCCGCGGAAAAGGCCAAGATCGAACTCTCCAGCTCGGCCCAGACCGAGGTCAATCTGCCGTTCATCACGGCCGATCAGACCGGGCCGAAGCACCTGAACATCAAGCTGACGCGGTCCAAGCTGGAAGCGCTGGTCGACGACCTGATCCAGCGCACGATCCAGCCCTGCAAGCAGGCCCTGAAGGACGCGGGCTTGACCGCCGGCAACATCGACGAAGTGATCCTGGTCGGCGGCATGACCCGCATGCCCAAGGTCATCGAAACGGTGAAAAGCTTCTTCGGCCGCGAACCGCACAAGGGCGTGAACCCGGACGAAGTCGTCGCCGTCGGCGCGGCCATTCAGGGCGGCGTGTTGAAGGGCGACGTCAAGGACGTGCTGCTGCTCGACGTGACGCCGCTGTCGCTCGGCATCGAGACGCTGGGCGGCGTGTTCACCCGGCTGATCGACCGCAACACCACGATCCCGACGCGCAAGAGCCAGGTCTTCTCGACCGCCGAGGACAACCAGGGCGCGGTGACGATCCGCGTCTTCCAGGGCGAGCGCGAGATGGCGGCGGACAACAAGGCGCTCGGCCAGTTCGACCTCGTCGGCCTTCCGCCGGCCCCGCGCGGCATGCCGCAGATCGAAGTCACGTTCGACATCGACGCCAACGGCATCGTCAACGTGTCGGCCAAGGACAAGGCCACGGGCAAGGAGCAGCAGATCCGCATCCAGGCCTC
>CAZDFF010000174.1:0-7478 GCA_964504425.1 uncultured Hyphomicrobiales bacterium | reverse complement strand
AGACCATGGCGAAGGAAAAATTCGAACGCACGAAACCGCACTGCAACGTGGGGACGATCGGCCACGTTGACCATGGGAAGACGTCGCTGACGGCGGCGATCACGAAGGTGCTTGCGGAGACGGGCGGGGCGACGTTCACGGCGTACGACCAGATCGACAAGGCGCCGGAAGAAAAGGCGCGCGGGATCACGATTTCGACGGCGCACGTGGAATATCAGACGGAAAACCGTCACTACGCGCACGTGGATTGCCCGGGTCACGCGGACTACATCAAGAACATGATCACGGGCGCGGCGCAGATGGACGGCGCGATCCTGGTGGTTTCGGCGGCGGACGGCCCGATGCCGCAGACGCGGGAACACATCCTGCTGGCGCGCCAGGTGGGCGTTCCGGCGATCGTTGTGTTCCTGAACAAGGTGGACATGGTCGACGATCCGGAACTGCTGGATCTGGTGGAACTGGAAGTGCGGGAACTGCTGAGCAAGTACAACTTCCCGGGCGACGACATTCCGATCGTGAAGGGCTCGGCGCTGGTGGCGCTGGAAGGCGGCGACCCGAAGATGGGCCACGACGCGATCCTGGAACTGATGAAGGAAGTGGATCGTTACATTCCGCAGCCGGAGCGTCCGAAGGACAAGCCGTTCCTGATGCCGATCGAAGACGTGTTCTCGATCTCGGGCCGCGGCACGGTTGTGACGGGCCGCGTGGAACGCGGGATCGTGAAGGTCGGCGAGGAAATCGAGATCGTCGGGATCAAGGCGACGCAGAAGACGGTTTGCACGGGCGTCGAAATGTTCCGCAAGCTGCTGGATCAGGGCGAGGCGGGCGACAACATCGGCGTTCTGCTGCGCGGCACGAAGCGCGAGGAAGTGGAGCGTGGCCAGGTGCTGGCGAAGCCGGGTTCGATCACGCCGCACACGAAGTTCAAGTGCGAGGCCTACATCCTGACGAAGGAAGAAGGCGGTCGCCATACGCCGTTCTTCGCGAACTATCGTCCGCAGTTTTATTTCCGGACGACGGACGTGACGGGAACGGTGCAGTTGCCGGAAGGCACTGAGATGGTGATGCCGGGCGACAACATCTCGATGGAGGTGCACCTGATCGCGCCGATCGCGATGGACGAGGGTCTGCGTTTCGCCATCCGCGAAGGCGGCCGGACCGTCGGCGCCGGCGTCGTCGCCTCGATCGTCGAGTAAGAGAAGGACGGCCGATTTTAGTGAAACCCGGCGCCGTCTTGCCGGCCGCACGGCTCGAAACGGGCGGTCGGCGGCGCGAAGGGGCCTTTAGGGCGGCACTAGGGGTATAGCTCAGTTGGTAGAGCGGCGGTCTCCAAAACCGCAGGCCGCAGGTTCGAGTCCTGCTGCCCCTGCCAACCCGAAGACGGAAGAATGAACGAGGTCATGGCGAAACCGAATATCATCCAGTTCTTCCAGGAAGTGCGTCAGGAAGGCGCCAAGGTGACTTGGCCGACGCGCAAGGAGGCGATGATCTCGACCGGATTGGTCTTTTTCATGGTCATTCTGGCGTCGCTGTTTTTCCTGGCCGTGGATTGGATCCTGGCCCACGGGGTTCGCTTGATTTTCGGGATTGGAGGCTAGGCCGATGGCCGCGCAGTGGTATGTGATCCACGTCTACTCGGGTTTCGAGAAGAAGGTGGCGCAGTCGATCGAGGAACAGGCCAAGCAGGCCGGCATGGCGGACACCATCGAGCAGGTCCTGGTGCCGGTCGAGGAAGTGGTCGAAATGCGCCGCGGCAGCAAGATCAACGCCGAGCGCAAGTTCTTCCCCGGCTATGTGCTGGTGAAGATGGACATGACGGACGAGACTTGGCACCTGGTCAAGAACACGCCGAAGGTCACCGGGTTTCTGGGCGGCCGCGGTCGGCCGACGCCGATCTCCGAGGCCGAGGCGCAGCGCATCATGCACCAGGTCCAGGAAGGCATCGAGCGGCCGAAGCCGTCGATCACCTTCGAGGTCGGCGAACAGGTTCGAGTCTGCGACGGCCCGTTCAACTCGTTCAACGGCCTGGTCGAGGACGTGGACGAGGAACGCGCGAGGTTGAAGGTGGCGGTGTCGATCTTCGGACGTGCGACGCCGGTCGAGCTGGAATATTCCCAGGTCGAGAAAATCTAACGTTCGCGAAGGAAGCCGTGCGGGAGGTCCGCCATGACCGTACCGCGCACTCAGCAACGCCCTTGGGGCAACCCTATATATGGGCATGAAGAAGGACTGAGCGAGAAATGGCGAAGAAGGTAACCGGCTATATCAAGCTGCAGGTGCCGGCGGGCCAAGCCAACCCGTCGCCGCCGATCGGCCCGGCCTTGGGCCAGGCCGGTTTGAACATCATGGAGTTCTGCAAGGCGTTCAACGCCAAGACCCAGAAGATGGAACAGGGGATGCCGATCCCCGTCGTGATCACGGCCTATGCCGATCGCACGTTCACGTTCGTCACCAAGACGCCGCCCGCGAGCTTTTTCCTGAAAAAAGCTGCAGGCATCACCAAGGCGGCGAAGACGACGGGCACGGAAACCGTCGGCAAGGTGACGATGGCGCAGGTGCGCGAGATCGCCAAGGAGAAGATGGCCGATCTGAACACCAAGGATATCGACGCGGCCGCGCGCATGATCGCGGGATCCGCACGGTCCATGGGCATCGAGGTCACGGAGTAGAACCATGGCACACGGAAAACGTTTGAAGAAAGCCTACGAAGGCATCGACCGCAACGCCGCGTACGATTTGAAGGACGCGGTGCGCATGATAAAGGAAAGCGCGGTGTCGAAATTCGACGAGACGATCGAGATCGCGATCAATCTCGGCGTCGATCCGCGTCACGCCGATCAAATGGTGCGCGGCGTGATCGCGCTGCCGCACGGATCGGGCAAGTCGCTGCGCGTCGCCGTCTTTGCCAAGGGTGCGAAGGCCGATGAAGCCAAGGCCGCCGGTGCCGAACTCGTGGGTGCCGAGGATCTCGCGGAAAAGATCAACAAGGGCGAAACCGGTTTCGACCGCTGCATCGCCACGCCCGACATGATGGGCGTCGTCGGCCGCCTGGGTAAGGTACTGGGCCCGCGCGGCCTGATGCCGAACCCGAAGCTGGGCACCGTGACCAACGACGTCACGGGCGCGGTCAAGGCGGCGAAGGCCGGCCAGATCGAATTCCGCGTCGAAAAGGCGGGGATCATCCATGCCGGCATCGGCAAGGCGAGCTTCTCCTACGAGGCGATTCTGGAAAACGCGGCGGCGTTCATCGACGCCATCACCAAGGCCAAGCCGTCGGGCGCTAAGGGCACGTATCTGAAGAAAATCAGCCTGAGCTCGACCATGGGCCCGGGAGTTAAACTGAACTTGAGCGCGCTCGACGGCTAGGCCGTCCGACGCGTCGAAGATAGTCGCCCGAGGTCGCCCGCAAGGGTCCGAAGGCGGCGAGGAAGGGGAGCGATCCCTTTCCGCCCTGTCCGAGACCGTAGGCGTCGAAGGTTCGGTAAACCGGACCCGAGACTTAAAGGGTGCGCCCGCCTGCATAGACAGTGCGACAACCGTTTCGGACCGGACCGATTTCCGGACCAAGGCGGCTTGAACTGTGCGCTGGGCAGGCGAACCGGTCCTGAGGGGGCAACCCCGAGGGATCATGCAAGTCCAAGAGCTCCGGCCCCGATCCGACGGAAAAGGGCCGGTTGGAAGTAACGGAGACGATCAGTGAACCGGACACAGAAAGAAGACCTGGTCGCCTCGATGCATCAGACGTTCGCGGATTCCACGACCATCGTCGTCACCCACTACACGGGCATGACGGTGGCGGAAATCGGGGAATTGCGAGACAAGATGCGCGAGGCGGGCGCGGCCTTCAAAGTGACCAAAAATCGGCTCACGCGTCGTGCCCTGGAAGGGACGAAGTTCACCTACCTCGAGGAGCTGTTCAAGGGACCGACGGCGATTGCCGTTTCGAAGGATCCCGTGGCAGCGGCCAAGGTGGCGGTGGCCTTCTCCAAGACCAACGCGAAGCTGGTGATCCTGGGCGGCGGTTTCGGCGAGGAGAAATTGGCTCCCGCCGGCATTGCCGCTTTGGCGACCCTGCCTTCGTTGGACGAACTTCGTGGCAAGATACTCGGCCTCCTGAACGCGCCCGCGACCAAGATCGCCGGCGTCATTCAGGCCCCGGCCGGCCAGCTTGCCCGAGTCATCCAGGTGCATGCCCAAAAGGGCGAAGCCGCGTGACGTCGGCGTTACGGAAATCAACAGTTCAAGTCCAAGGAGTGAATTGAAATGGCTAATCTGCAGCAAATCGTCGAAGACCTTTCGAAGCTGACCGTCATCGAAGCGGCCGAGCTGTCGAAGATGCTTGAAGAGAAGTGGGGCGTTTCGGCCGCCGCGCCGGTGGCCGTTGCCGCCGCGCCGGGTGCCGCCGCCGCCGCGCCGGCCGAGGAAAAGGAGGACTTCACCGTCGTCCTGACCGATGCGGGCGCCCAGAAGATCAACGTGATCAAGGAAGTCCGTGCCATTACCAACCTCGGCCTGAAGGAAGCCAAGGATCTGGTCGAAGGCGCGCCGAAGCCGGTTAAGGAAGGCGTGAAGAAGGACGAGGCCGAAGCGATCAAGAAGAAGCTCGAGGCGGCCGGCGCCAAGGTTGAATTGAAGTAGCAGTCGATTAGGTCCCGGTCGCCGCGATGAGCGGCAACCGGGATTGATACCACGCGTGGACCGGATGGGGCGGCGTGCCCGTCCCTCCGGTGCCGCGACGATAGAATCGCATCCGCCCGTAATGGCCTGCCCGGCCGGGAAAGCGAATGCGCCATGCCCCAACAGTGGGCCGACGTCCGGTTCGAGGCGGAACCGGGGGCGCGTCGGGCTCCGCGACCGAATTTCCTCTCGCTTCCGCGCGGCGGCGGCCAGAAGGAAATCGGAACGATTTGGTGTCGCGAGGAACGGTGATGGTAAATTCCCTGACGGGTCGCAAGCGTATTCGCAAGTATTTCGGCAAACTCTCCGCCGCCGTGGCGATGCCGAACCTGATCGAGGTTCAGAAAAGCTCCTACGAGCAATTTCTGCAACGCGACGTGCCGCCGGGCGAACGCACCGTTTCGGGCCTGCAGGAAGTCTTCAAGTCGGTCTTTCCGATCAAGGACTTTTCCGAGCGCGGCACACTGGAATTCGTCAAGTACGAGTTCGAACCGCCGAAGTACGACGTCGAGGAATGCCAACAGCGCGGCATGACGTTCGCGGCGCCCCTGAAGGTGACGCTGCGCTTGGTCGTCTGGGACGTGGACGAGGAAACCGGTTCGCGTTCGATCCGCGACATCAAGGAACAGGACGTCTACATGGGCGACATGCCGCTCATGACGGCGAACGGCACCTTCGTCATCAACGGCACCGAGCGCGTCATCGTTTCGCAGATGCATCGCAGCCCGGGCGTCTTCTTCGATCACGACAAGGGCAAGACCCATTCGTCGGGCAAGTACCTGTTCGCCGCGCGGATCATTCCCTATCGCGGCTCGTGGCTCGACTTCGAATTCGACGCCAAGGACTTGGTGTTCGTTCGCATCGATCGCCGGCGCAAGCTGCCGGTGACGACGCTGCTGATGGCGCTCGATTCCGACAAGACAGCCAAGCTGCGGGCCAAGCGCGTCGCCGAAGGCAAGCCGATGGAGTCCGGCGAAATCAAGGGCATGGGCCCGGAAGAGATCCTCAATTACTTCTATCAGAAGGTGATCTTCGCCCGTGCCAAGCGCGGCTGGCGCACGGACTTCGTGCCCGAGCGCATGCGCGGCATTAAGCTGACCAGCGATCTGATCAACGCCAAGACCGGCAAGGTCGCGGCCGAATCCGGTGCCAAGCTGACGCCGCGTCTGCTGCGCCAGCTCGTGGAAAAAGGCCTGACCGAGCAGTTGGTTCCCGATGAAGAGCTGATCGGCCGCTACGTCGCCAACGATCTGGTCAACGAAGCGACCGGCGAAATCTTCGCCGAAGCTGGCGACGAAATCACCGAGGCGACGCTACAGGCGCTCACCGACGCCAAGGTCGACGAGATCGCGACGTTGGCGATCGACCACGTCAATGTCGGCCCCTATATCCGAAATACGTTGGCGGTGGACAAGAACTCGGCGCGGGAAGAGGCGCTGATCGATATCTATCGAGTCATGCGCCCCGGCGAACCGCCGACGCTGGAAACGGCGGAAGTCCTCTTCAAAAGTCTGTTCTTCGATTCCGAACGCTACGATCTGTCGGCCGTCGGCCGCGTGAAAATGAACGCGCGCCTGGGCTTCCAGACCGAAGATACAGTCCGCACGCTTCGGCGCGAGGACGTTCTCGAGGTCGTGCGCACGCTGGTCGAATTGAAGGACGGCCGCGGCGAAATCGACGACATCGACCATCTCGGCAACCGGCGCGTCCGGTCCGTCGGCGAACTGATGGAAAATCAGTACCGCGTCGGCCTGCTGCGCATGGAACGCGCGATCCGCGAGCGCATGAGTTCGGTCGACATCGACACCGTGATGCCGCACGACCTGATCAACGCCAAACCGGCGGCGGCGGCGGTGCGCGAGTTCTTCGGTTCCTCGCAGCTCTCGCAGTTCATGGATCAGACCAACCCGCTCTCCGAAATCACCCACAAGCGCCGTCTTTCGGCGCTCGGGCCGGGCGGCCTGACGCGCGAGCGCGCGGGCTTCGAAGTGCGCGACGTGCACCCGACCCACTACGGCCGCATCTGCCCGATCGAAACGCCGGAAGGCCCGAACATCGGCCTGATCAACTCGCTCGCCACCTTCGCGCGGGTGAACAAGTACGGCTTCATCGAAACGCCGTACCGAAAGGTCGACAAGGGCCGCGTCACCGATGACGTCGTCTATCTCTCGGCGATGGAAGAAGGGCGCTACACCATCGCCCAGGCCAACGCCGAATTGGACGATAAGGGCCGCTACGTTTCCGATATCGTCAGCTGCCGGCGCGGCGGCGACTTCATCATGAGCCGCCCGGACGACATCAACTACATGGACGTGTCGCCCAAGCAGTTGGTGTCGGTCGCGACGGCGCTGATTCCGTTCCTCGAAAACGACGACGCGAACCGCGCGCTGATGGGCTCGAACATGCAGCGCCAGGCGGTGCCGCTGATCAAGGCCGAAGCGCCGCTCGTCGGCACCGGCATGGAAGCGGCCGTGGCCCGCGATTCGGGCGCGACCATCGTCGCCCGGCGCTCGGGCGTGATCGACCAGATCGACGCCACCCGTATCGTTATTCGTGCGACCCAGGAAACGTCGCACTCGGCGCCGGGCGTCGACATCTACAATCTGCTCAAGTTCCAGCGCTCGAACCAGAACACGTGCCTGCACCAGCGTCCGCTGGTGAAGGTCGGCGACGTCGTCGAGGCCGGCGACACCATCGCCGACGGTCCGTCGACCGAACTCGGCGATCTGGCGCTCGGGCGCAACGCGCTGGTCGCGTTCATGCCCTGGAACGGCTACAACTTCGAAGACTCGATCCTGATC
>CAZDFF010000173.1:0-7484 GCA_964504425.1 uncultured Hyphomicrobiales bacterium | reverse complement strand
ACGCTCGTCGATCCGGAAAAAATCGAGCCCGGCATGCTGGCGTTGGCGGGCGCGCTCGCGGCCCACAGCAAGCATCCGTTGGCCCGCGCCGTTGTCCGGGCCGCCAAGGGAAACGCGTCCATCCCCGTTGCCGACGTCCGGGAAGTTCCCGGTAGCGGCCTTTCCGGCGAATCCGGCGGCCGCCATGTCCGCCTTGGCAGCCGAATCTGGTGCGGCATCGCCGCGTTGCCCGCCGACGCGTCGGCGGGCTCGGAGATCTGGCTTGCCGTCGAACGCGAAATCCCCGTTCGCCTTGTCTTTACCGACGTGCTGCGCGCCGACGCGCGCGAAACGATCGACGGCCTGAAGCGATTGGGATTGGCGGTGGAATTGCTGTCGGGCGACCGCGAGCCCGTGGTGCGCGAAGTCGCCGCGACCTTGGGGATCGAAACGTGGCGCGCCGAATGCCCGCCCGATGCCAAAGTGGCGCGTTTGCACGAGCTGACCGCCGCCGGTCGGCGGGTGTTGATGGTCGGCGATGGGCTCAACGATGCGCCGGCGTTGGCCGCCGGCCATGCCTCGATTTCGCCTGCAGGCGCCGCCGATATCAGTCAAACGGCCGCCGATCTGGTGTTTCAGGGCGAGCGTCTTGCGCCGGTGCTCGAGGCCGTGCGCGTCGCGCGTGCCGCGACCCGGCACGTGAAGCAGAATTTCGCGCTGGCGGTTCTCTATAATGTCTTCGCCGTGCCGATCGCGGTCGCGGGCTTGGCGACGCCGCTGGTCGCCGCCGTCGCCATGTCGTCGAGCTCGCTGATCGTCACGTTGAACGCGCTTCGCTTGCGCTGGGTGAGATAGAAGGAGGCACCGATGAGCGTGCTGGCCTATTTGATCCCCGTCGCACTTTTCCTGGGCCTCGTCGGTCTCGGTGCGTTCGTCTGGTCGCTGAAGTCGGGGCAGTTCGACGACCTGGACGGCGCCGCCGAGCGTATTCTTCTCGACGACGAGGACGAACCTGGCGCCAAGACGCGAGGATAAAAAACGATGCGGCGCCGTCGGCGCCGCATCGAGTCTTCGTCGCCGCGGATGACGGCCTCGATCCGGCATCGCTAGATGCCGATATTCCCGATGCTCCTCAGCCGTTCGTTGTTCCGCATTCGCAGGTGAATTGCGACCAATCGCCTTTCCCGTCGCTCGACGGACGCATCCCACGCCCGCCACATGTAGCGCCCAATCCGGCACAGGCATCGGCCGATGCGGGCGAGAGTCGAGCGGGCGCGGAAGGCGAATTCGGCGGGGGCGGCGACGGCGTCGCTCAGCGTATTCATCGTGTTGACTCCCTTCGCGATGGGCAGCGCGTTATGACCGAACGCGATCGATCGTCACCGGAACGGGCCGGCACACGGTGTTGCAGACCGGCGAGTGCTTCTGCGCGCAGGCGAGAAGATCGTCGAGTTCCTCGTCGGTGCAGTCGGCGGCGACGTCGAGCGCGATGCGGATGCTCTCGTAACCGGGCGACACCGAGTCATCGAGACCGAGCAGCCCGCGCAGGTCCAGGTCGCCTTCGAGCCGAGTCGACAGCGAGCGGATGTGGATGCCGCGCGCCGTCGCGTGCAGGACGAGCGTGGTGGTTACGCAGCCGGCCAGCGCGTGCAGTAGGAATTCGACCGGGTTCGCGCCCTCGTTGTCGCCGAGCAGTACGGGCGGTTCGCCATTGGTGAATTCGAAGGCGTGAGACCGGGACGTGTCCTCGCGGCCCGCACCGTAGAAGTCGCGGATGGTCGAGCGGTTCTCGCCGCCTTGAACCCAGACGTTGCGGGCGCGGAAGCGAAACTTCGCCAAGCTTTCGTCAGCCTGAATCGCGGCGATGGTGTCCGTGGCGGCCTTGATGTCGAGGCCGTTAAGGCGGTCGGGCGGGGTCGAAACCTTCAGTTGGGCGGTCGGCATGGCATGTCTCCGAAGCGAGGGATTGGGGCCGCCGACCATCGGCGGCCGTCGGGGCGGGACCTTATGCGCCGATTTTCGTTGGCGTTAGATCGATTTTCGTCAAAATAGGTCCGTTCATGCCAAAAATTGGAGTCCTTATGCTCATTTCAGAAAAGCCAGTCCTGACCGCCGACATCGTCGCTCTCCCGGAAACCGCTGGCTCCGCTCTTTACGGACTGGTCGACGTGCTGGCCGCGACCGGCACCCTTTGGCGCGAATTGGTGGGCGAAGACCCGGGCGCGCCGCTTATAAAGCCGCGTGTGGTCGGTCTCAACCGCGCGCCGTTCCGCTGCGGCAACGGCATTCCGGTGGAGCCGGACCTGGGTCTCGCGGACAGGCCCCAGGGCGACATACTGATCCTGCCCGAACTGTGGCTGGGGCTGGACGACGACATGCGCGACCGCTACGACGAGATGAAGGATTGGGTCCGCGCACGCTATCGCGCGGGTGGGACGGTCTATTCCTCGTGCTCGGGTGCGGTGCTGTTGGCGGCGACGGGCCTGCTGGACGGGCGCGAGGCGACCTGTCACTGGGGGTTCCAGGATCTTTTTCGCACGCGGTTTCCCAAGGTGCGGTTCAGGCCCGATCCGAACCTTGTGTTCGCCGAGGCGGACGGTCGGATCGTCACGGCGGGCGGCACGACCGCCTGGCACGATCTCGCGATCCACATCATCTCGCGCCATTGCGGGACCGGCGAGGCGCTTAAGATCGCCAAGGTCTACCTGCTGAAGTGGCACGACGAAGGCCAGCTTCCATACGCCAGCCTCGTCCGGCGCCATTCCCACGCGGATGCGGCGGTGCGGCGCGCCGAAAATTGGCTGAGGGACAATTTCCGTCAGAATCACGCGGTTTCGGCGGCGGTGGATCGTGCAGGCCTGCCCGAGCGCACCCTGAAGCGCCGCTTCAAAATGGCGACCGGATCGACGCCGATCGCCTACGTGCAGAACCTCAGGATCGAGGAATCGAAGCGGTTGCTCGAATCCGGCGACCGTCCGTTCGAGGAGATCGCGGCCGACGTCGGCTATGAGAACCCGGCTTTTTTCCGCCGCCTATTCAAGCGCGCGACCGGCCTGACGCCGGCCCATTACCGGCGGCTGTTCAAACCGATCGCACGGCGCGCCGGCCGCCCGGCCACGACGACGACCGAACTGGCGCCGGGCTGGCTCGCTTAAAGCAGCGTGCGGCCGCCATCGACGAAGATGGTCTGGCCGGTGATGAACGCACCGGCCTTCGACATCAACAGCACGGTCATGCCGATTAAATCCTCCGGCGCGCCGAGGCGCCCGGCCGGGATTTTCGAAACGGCGTAGGCCGCACGGGTCGGATCGCTCAGGAAATCCTCGCTCATCGCCGTCGGAATCATCGCCGGGCCGATGCCGTTGATCATCACGTTCTTGGGCGCCCACTCCATCGCCAGGATGCGCGTCATCTGCACCAGCGCGCCTTTCGAGGTCGCGTAGGCGACGTAATTCGGATTGGCGACCTTCGAGGACACCGACGCCAGCGTGACGATTCGCCCGCCGCCCGCCGGGATCATCGCCCGCGCCGCCGCGCGCGACATCAAGAATACGCCCGTCGTGTTCGCCGCCATGACCTCGGCGAAATCGGCGGCCGCGAGTTCGGTGGCGGGGGCCAGCTTGAAGGCGCCGGCGGCGTTCAGCAGTACGTCGATGCCGCCGAGCGCGGCGCGGCACTTTTCGACGGCCTCGTTGCACGACGTCTCGTCGCGCACGTCGAGACGGAAGCTCGCATGGCCGCTGCCCGCGAGCGACGCCATCGTGTCCTTGGCGGCGTCCTGGCGGATGTCGGCGACGGCAATCCGGGCGCCGCGGTCGGCCAAGGCGGCGGCGAGAACGCGGCCGAGGCCGCCCGCACCGCCCGCGATCAACACGCGCTTGCCGGTGATATCGAAAAGAGGGTCGTTCGCCATCGTCGTCGTCCTTCGTCTTACTCGCCGCTGCGCCGATCTGCGCGGGCATGGTTTTCCACAGGTCGGGATGTTGCCGTTCCGATTACCGGCTTGACAACGCTTATTCCGAATAATGATACTTTTTGTTGCGAAAAATGATAACGAAGATTCGCCGTCGCGCCCGAAACGGGGACGGTTCGCGGATCTGACGGGATGAAGGGAACGAACCCCGTGGCACTGAGTTTCAAGGAAGTCGCAGACATTCTGAAGATCATCGACGCCAGCGATTGCGACGAGGTCGTGCTCGACATGGACGGCATGCGGCTGGCCGTCCGGCGCAACCGGATGGGACAAGCCGAGATCGGGGCGCTGTCGATGCCCGAGGCGCTGGCGGCGAAGCCCGTCGCGTCTCAGGCGCCGAAGAAGAAGGCACAGACCGAGAAACCGGCCGCGGATGCGCTGGCCACGCAACGCAACGACGGTGCGGTCGAGGTTCTCGCGCCGATGGTGGGGACGTTCTATCGGGCGCCGTCGCCGGCCGATCCGCCGTTCGTCGAAGTCGGCGCGACGGTCAAGGCCGGCCAGGCGTTGTGCCTGATCGAAGTCATGAAGCTGTTTACGACCATCGAGGCGCCGATCGCCGGCAAAGTGGTCGAGATCGCGCCCGAGAACGGAACGCTGGTCGAATACCGCCAGCGTCTGTTCGCCATCGAACCAGAGGCAAAATGACGCACCCGAACGCCTCAATCGGTGAGCATGAACGTGCGCGCCAGCTTGCGCGCGGCTTCCTTCAGGGCGGGCGCGTGACGGCGCATGTCGGCCAGGGTTTGGCGCGCTTCGGGCGCGGAAATGGCGATGCCGGCGAAGACGCGGCCTTCGGCGTCCCGGCACGGCACCGCCATGCAGACGACGCCCGACATGAATTCCTGGTCGTCGAAGGAAATGCCTTCGTCGCGGATGCATTGCAGTTCGTCGGCGAGCTTGCGCGGATCGGTGATGGTATTCGACGTATACCGGGTCAGCGGCAACGCACCGATCATGGCCTCGCGCTGATTGTCGGCAAGCTGCGAAAGGAACATCTTGCCCAGCGCGGTGCAGTGGGCGGGGACGCGGCTGCCCGGCTCGAAACGCAGCCCGAGCGGCCATTTCGATTCGACGCGGTCCAGGTACACGACCTGACCGCCGACCAGGACGCCGAAATTGCAGGTTTCGCCGGTCGCTTCCGTCAAGGCTTGCAAGATGACATGACGCGGGCCGCGCCGGGCGGCGGCGCCCAGCACGCGCACGGCCAATTCGACCAGACGGTCGCCTTCGATCAGCCGGCGCGTGCCGGGATCGCGTTTGAGAAAATCGAGGTCTTCCAGGGTCGCGGCGATGCGGTGGCCGGTCGGCTTGGAAAGATCGAGCATGGCCGCGACTTCGGCGACGCTGGCGATGCGGGGCTGGCGCGTGACGATCTCGAGAAAGGCGAGCCCCTTGCCGATCGAGCCGGGCTTGTCCTTGGGCCCGCCGCCGACCGATTCGGGGGGCAGCGCAGCGGCCTTTTTCGGCCTTTTCGTGCGGGATGCGTCGTTCATGGGAACCTCGCACCGAGTTTACCCCGATCCGGGTACGAATGAAATGGCGGGCTTAAGCAAAGTCCTGGTGGCGAATCGGGGCGAGATCGCGCTTCGCATCATCCGTGCTTGCCGACGCGAAGGCATCGCCACGGTCGCGGTCTATTCCGACGCCGACGAAACCTCGCAGCACGTCTGGCTGGCGGACGAGGCCGTTCGCATCGGTCCGCCCGCCGCCACCGCCAGCTACTTGAAGCCGGACGTTCTTTTGCACGTGGCGCAATCGACCGGATGCGACGGTATTCACCCGGGTTACGGGTTCCTGTCCGAACGCGCGTCGTTCGCGGCGGCTTGCGAAAAGGAAGGCGTCCGCTTCATCGGCCCCGGCGCCGAGCAGATCCGTCTGATGGGCGACAAGGCCGAGGCCCGGCGTACCGCGATCCGTTTGAATGTTCCCGTCGTCCCGGGATCGGAGGATACCTGTGCCGATGCCGGCGCCGCGCTCGCGGCCGCCGGAAGCATCGGGTTCCCGGTGTTGATGAAGGCGCGCGCCGGCGGCGGCGGCCGCGGCATGCGCGTCGCGCAAACGGCGGAATCGCTGCCCGCGCTCTTCACGCAGGCGAGGAACGAAGCCGAAGCCGCATTCGGCGATGGCGGCCTGTATCTGGAACGCTATTTTGCCAACGTGCGCCATATCGAGGTTCAAGTGCTGGGCGATACCCACGGCAACGTGCGGCATGTGTGGGAACGCGACTGCTCCACCCAGCGCCGTCATCAGAAACTGGTCGAGGAAGCGCCGTCGCCGGTGCTCGACGCCGAAACCCGCCTTAAAATGTGCCTGGCGGCCGAGGAACTGGCGCGCGGCATCGGCTACGTCGGCGCCGGCACCGTCGAATTTCTTTACGATCCGGCGTCTGGCGAATTCTTCTTCATCGAAATGAACACGCGTATTCAGGTCGAACATCCCGTAACCGAATCCATCGTCGGGATCGACCTGGTTGCCGAGCAATTGCGGATCGCGGCGGGCGAGCCGATGTCGATCGCCGGCGGAACCCCGCCCGCGTCGGGCCATGCCATCGAGTTTCGCATCAACGCCGAAGATCCGGACAAGGATTTCCGGCCGAGTCCGGGGCGCATTCGGCGCTGGCGGCCGCCGGCGATGGACGGCGTTCGCTTCGACAGCCACGCCTACGAAGGCTATTTCGTGCCGCCCTATTACGATTCCCTGCTCGGCAAGCTGATCGTGACGGGGACGGATCGCGCGGATGCCGTTGAGCGCGCCAAGATCGCGCTGTCGGCCTTCGAGGTCGAGGGCGTTGCGACCACGATTCCGTTCCATCTTCGCCTGCTTGACCATGCCGACTTCGGCCGCTCGCTGGTGCATACCCGCTGGGTCGAAAGTGGCGCCCTGAATACCGGAGAACAGCCATGAGCCGTACCGTCCGCCTGATCGACGTGACCCTGCGCGATGCCCATCAATGCCTATGGGCGACGCGCATGACGACCGGTATGATGAAGGAGATCGCGCCGCTGCTCGACCGCGCCGGGTTCGAGGCCATCGACCTGGTGGGCGGCGCGGTGTTCGACGTCTGCGTCCGCTTCCTGCGCGAGGACCCGTGGGAACGGATGCGCATTCTCAGCGGCTGGGTCAAGAACACGCCCCTGATCATCCACACCCGCGGCCAGAGCCTGTTCACGTTCGAGTTCTTCGCCGACGACATCGTGGAATTGGCGGCCGAGCGCTTCGCCGCCAACGGCATGCGCTATCACACGCCCTACGACGCGCTGAACGACATGCGGAATCTGGAAATCCCGATCAAGGCGGCCCGGCGCCACGGGCTCCATACGGTCGGCGGCCTCGTCTATTCGTTCAGCCCGGTGCACACGGACGCCTATTACGTGGCCAAGGCGAAGGAATTGCTGAAGATCGGCGTCGACGGCGTTTACATCAAGGACCCGAGCGGCCTTCTGACGCCGGAGCGGGTCGCCACCCTGGTGCCGGCGTTGAAGGCGGTCGTCGGCAAGCTGCCGCTGCAGTTACATTCCCATTGCCTGTC
>CAZDFF010000172.1:0-7506 GCA_964504425.1 uncultured Hyphomicrobiales bacterium | reverse complement strand
CCTGCATGGTGGCCTGTTCCACAGCGGCCTCTTGGCGCGGACCATGGGGGCGGGCGCGCGTGTCGCCGCCGAGACGCGCGTCACGCGCATCGAGCGCGGCAAGGATGGTTTCACCATTCACACGGCGCGGGGTTCCGTCGCGGCCAAGGAAAAGGGCAGCCGCAACACCATCGGCATCTCGGACCCGGTGATCGACGAACTGATCGACAAGATCATCGCCGCCCCCGACCGCGAAAGCCTGATCGCGCGCTGCCGCGCGATGGATCGAATCCTTTTGTGGGGGCATTACGTGATCCCCCACTGGCATATCCGCACGTCCCGCATCGCCTATTGGGATAAATTCGGCCGGCCGAAGATCGATCCGAAATACGGTCTTTGCTTCGAATGCTGGTGGATCGACGACGCCAAGGCCAAGGCCCTCGCCGGAAAACGGAACCGGAAGTAATCATCTCGAACGGACGGGGCTGCCGGAGCAACGATGTTAGCGTATATCCTTCGCCGTCTCGCCCTGATCGTCCCGACTCTGTTCGGGATCATGGTGGTGAACTTCATCGTCGTGCAGGCCGCGCCGGGCGGTCCGGTCGAGCAGATGATTGCCCAGATCCAGGGCACGGCGGTCGACGCGACCGCGCGCGTCAGCGGCACCGGCGGCGGCGAAACGCAGGCGCGGGGTTCGGGGCGCACGGTGGGCGGCGACAGCGCCAGCAAGTATCGCGGCGCGCGCGGCCTGGATCCGGAACTGATCAAGCAGATCGAAAAGCTTTACGGGTTCGACAAGCCGGCTCACGAACGTTTCTTCATCATGATGAAGAACTATGCGACGTTCGATTTCGGCGCCAGTTTCTTTCGCGACCGCAAGGTGGTCGATCTGGTGATTGACAAGATGCCGGTATCGATCTCGATCGGGCTTTGGACCACGCTGCTGGTTTATCTGATTTCGATTCCGCTCGGCGTCGCCAAGGCGGTTCGCGACGGTTCGCGATTCGACATCGGGACCAGCGCCGTGATCATCGTCGGCTACGCCATTCCCGGGTTCCTGTTCGCGATTCTGCTGGTCGTTCTGTTCGCCGGCGGCAGTTTCTTCGACTGGTTTCCGCTTCGCGGCCTGACGTCGTCGAATTGGGACAGCCTCAGCGTGCCGGAAAAAGTCGTCGATTATTTCTGGCACATGACCTTGCCGATCGTCGCGATGGTCATCGGCGGGTTCGCCGGGTTGACCATGCTGACCAAGAACTCGTTTCTGGAAGAAATCAACAAGCAATACGTGGTGACGGCCCGGTCCAAGGGCCTGGAGGAACGGGGCATTCTCTACGGCCACATCTTCCGCAACGCGATGTTGATCGTCGTCGCCGGTTTTCCGGGCGCCTTCATCGCCATCCTCTTCAGCGGTGCGCTCCTGATCGAGGTGATCTTCTCGCTCGACGGTCTCGGCCTGCTCGGTTTCGAGGCGGCGATAAAGCGCGACTACCCGGTCATGTTCGGGACGCTTTATGTCTTCACGCTGCTCGGCTTGCTTATGAACCTGATCGGCGATCTGATGTACCACGTGGTCGATCCTCGGATCGACTTCGAGGCCCGGGAGGTCTGATGGCGACCTTGGTTCTCGACGGATGGCGCCCGCGCCTAGCGATGACGCCGATCGGGGAGCGCCGGCTCGCGAATTTTCGCGCCAACCGGCGGGCGGTGGTTTCGCTTTGGGTCTTTCTCGCTGTCTTTTTCGTGTCCCTGTTCGCGGAGTTCATCGCCAACGACAAGCCGCTGCTGATCCGCTACGAAGGCAAGTTCTACGCGCCGATTTTCGTCAGCTATCCGGAAACCGCGTTTGGGGGCGACTTCCCGACCGAGGCCTATTATCGCGACCCGTTCGTCGCCGGGAACATCGAAAAGAAAGGGTGGATGATCTGGCCGCTCATCCCCTTCAGCCATCGCACCGTCGACAAGGACCTGAAGCAGCCGGCGCCGTCGCGGCCGTCGGCGCGCCACTGGCTCGGCACCGACGATCAGGCCCGCGATGTAGCCGCCCGGTTGATCTATGGGTTTCGAATATCCGTGTTGTTCGGATTGGTGTTGACCGCGCTCAGTTCCGTCGTCGGCGTCGCCGCCGGCGCCGTGCAGGGTTATTTCGGCGGCATCGTCGATCTCCTGTTCCAGCGGTTCATCGAAATCTGGTCGGGCCTGCCCACTTTGTTCTTGCTGATCATTCTGGCCAGCGTCGTCGAACCGAATTTTTGGTGGCTGTTGGGGCTGCTGCTGTTGTTCAGTTGGATGGCGCTGGTCGGCGTGGTGCGCGCCGAATTCCTGCGCGCGCGCAATTTCGACTACGTGCGCGCGGCCCGCGCGCTCGGCGTTTCCGACGTCAAGATCATGTTCCGGCATATTCTGCCGAACGCCATGGTGGCGACGTTGACCTTCATGCCGTTTGTCTTGTCGGGGTCGATCACGACGCTGACGGCGCTGGATTTCCTCGGGTTCGGCTTGCCGCCGGGCGCGGCCTCCTTGGGCGAGCTTCTCAATCAGGGCAAGAACAACCTGCAGGCGCCGTGGCTGGGCATCACCGGGTTCGTGGTGCTGGCATTCATGCTGTCCCTGTTGGTTTTCGTCGGCGAAGGCGTGCGCGACGCCTTCGATCCGCGCAAGACATTCAGATAAGCCGGGACCCGATGACCAAATTGCTCGAAATCGAAAATCTGAAGGTTTCGTTCGGCCGCGGCCCTGGCGAGGTCAAGGCCGTGCGCGGCGTCTCGCTGTCGATCGACAAGGGCGAAACCGTGGCGCTGGTCGGCGAAAGCGGCTCGGGCAAGTCGGTCACGGCGCTCTCCATCATGCAGCTTCTGCCTTATCCGCGGGCCTGGCATCCGTCGGGCAGCATCCGCTTCGAGGGCGAGGAAATGATCGGCGCGCCGGAGGCGACGCTGCGCCGGATGCGCGGCAACCGGGTCTCGATGATCTTCCAGGAGCCGCTGACCAGCCTCAACCCGCTACATTCGATCGGCCGCCAGATCGCCGAAGTCCTGCTTCTTCATCGTCAAATGTCCGCGCGCGATGCCCGTGCCCGGGTCGAGGAACTGATGCATCTGGTCGGGCTCGACGATCAGATCGCGCGCATCGACGCCCTGCCGCACGAATTTTCCGGCGGCCAGCAGCAGCGCGTGATGATCGCCATGGCGCTGGCCAACGATCCCGATCTTCTGATCGCCGACGAGCCGACGACCGCCCTCGACGTCACCATCCAGGCGCAAATCCTGAAACTGCTGAAGGACCTGCAATCGCGCTTCGGCATGGCGATGCTGCTGATCACGCACGATCTCGGCATCGTCCGGCGCATGGCGGAACGGGCCTGCGTCATGCACGACGGCCTGATCGTCGAACACGACCGGACGGACCGGGTGTTCGAGGCGCCCGCGCACGAATACACCCGCCACCTGCTGGCCGCCGAGCCGAAGGGCCGGCCCGATCCGGCGCCGCCCGGCGCCGCCGAAATCATGGCCTGCGAGAACTTGAAGGTCTGGTTCCCGATCAAGCGCGGCATTCTCAAGCGCACCGTCGGGTACGTGAAGGCGGTCGACGGCATCGCGCTGACCCTGCGCGAAGGCCATACCCTGGGCGTGGTCGGGGAAAGCGGCTCGGGCAAAAGCACGCTCGGCCGCGCGCTGCTGCGCCTGGAAAAAAGCGAGGGCGCGATCCGGTTCGCGGGCAAGAACATCCAGGGCCTGCGTTCGAACGATCTCCGGCCGCTCAGGAAGGAAATGCAGATCGTCTTCCAGGATCCGTTCGGCTCGCTCAGCCCGCGCCTTTCCGTCGGCCAGATCGTGGAAGAGGGGCTTCTGGTGCACGGCCTCGGCGGCGAGAAGGCGGCGCGGCGCGACCTGATCGGCCGAACGCTCGCCGAAGTCGGGCTCACGCCCGAGATGCAGGACCGCTATCCCCACGAATTTTCGGGCGGCCAACGCCAGCGCATCTCGATCGCGCGGGCCATCGTGCTCAAGCCGCGCGTCGTCGTTTTGGACGAGCCGACCAGCGCGCTCGACATGTCGGTGCAGGCGCAGATCGTCGAACTGCTGCGCGCATTGCAGCGACGCCACAATCTCGCGTATCTCTTCATCAGCCACGATCTGAAAGTCGTGCGCGCGGTCTCCCACGACATCGTGGTGATGCGCCGCGGCCGCGTGGTGGAACAGGGAACGGCGGACGCGGTGTTCGCCGCCCCGAAGGAAGCCTATACCCGGGCGCTCATGGCCGCGGCGCTCGAATTGAAGGCGGACGAAACCGGCGCGGTCAGTACTTGAAAGAAAGACAAGACAAGAAATGGCATTCCTATTCATGAGCGAGGCGGACGATGCCGAGGACTGGCGTCAGCTCATCGCCAACCACATGCCGGGCGAGGAATTTCGCGTCGGGCCGAACGCGCCGGGCGATCCGGCCGACGTCGAATTCCTGCTGGTGTGGCGGCCGCCGCCGGGCTCGATGAAGGGCTATCCGAACCTGAAGGCGGTCCTCAACCTGGGCGCCGGGGTCGACGGCGTGCTGAAGGACCCGGACCTGCCCGACGTGCCGCTGGTGCGCCTGATCGACGACGGCCTTTCACAGGGCATGGCCGAATACGTGACCCATGCGGTTTTGCATTTCCATCGCGACATGCACCGCTATCGCGAATTCCAGGCCAAGTCCGAATGGTCGCAGATTCCGCAGGTCGACGCCCAGAACCGCCGCGTCGGCATCTTGGGCATGGGGCATCTGGGGCAGACCTGCGCCCGTGCCCTGCTGCCGTTCGGTTTTCCCGTCAACGGCTGGAGCCGCACGCCGAAAGAAGTCGAGGGCGTCGAGGGCTTTCATGGATCGGACGGGCTGGAGGCGTTCCTGGCGCTCTCCGATATCGTCGTCTGCCTGCTGCCGCTGACGGCGGAAACCCGCGGCCTTTTGAACAAGGACGTGTTCGCCCTGATGCCGGAAAAATCCTACCTGGTGAACGCGGCGCGCGGGCCCGTCGTGGTCGCCGAGGACCTCATCGCCGCGCTCGATTCCGGTCACTTGGCGGGCGCGTTTCTCGACGTCTTCGCCAAGGAGCCGATGCCGGCGACGGACCCGCTGTGGAAGCACCCGAAGGTCATCGTCACGCCGCACATCGCCGCGATCACGCTGCCCCGGCCGGCGGCGAAGGAGGTCGTCGCCAACATCAAGCGCATCCGTAAAGGCGAAACGCCGGTCGGCCTGGTCGACCGGGAAAAGGGTTATTGAGCGGCGACGCCGTCCGTCGCCGCCTGGATTTCTTCCTGTTGCCTGTCAGTATTTTGTCAGGCACAATTGGACTGTCCTTTAGTACAGGGGGGGGTGTGCCCGGCGTGCTAACGGTCTGTCCCGACTGCAAATATCCGCTCGAACCGGCGGCAAACACTTGCCTCAATTGCGGGGCGAGGGCGGCTAAACCGGTGAGGATGTTTGCCGGAATCGCCTTATTTGGGGTCATCGCGGCCGTCACCATCGGTTTTGGCCAAAGCGGGCCCTCGGCCGGAACCGACGCGAGCGTCGCGCTTCTGATGCCGGCCGAACGCCCCGTCGCGGCTGATCGCGCGACCCTTTTCAGCGTGCCCAATGCGGCGCCGGCGGGGGCCAATTCGCCGTTGAAGGCGGAGGTTCTGGCGCGTATCCGCCTTAAAGACATGCAATGGCAACGGGATATCGACAGCGGCATCATGATGCTGACTGCGGACGTGACGAACGAAAGCTGGTTCGACGTCAAGGACGTCGAGGTCACGTGCGTCCAATATTCAGGGCAAGGAAGAAAAGCGTTCAGCAACCGGCGGGCCGTCGATGGCGTCATCGTGAAGGCGGGCGGTCGATTTTCCTTGGTTTCCTATCATATGGGACCCGTCAATCCCGGTACGACCGGAGCCGAATGTCACATGTCGGATGCGGCCCTCGTCGGCATGTGGCCCGGTTGGATCGCGGACAACGAACCGAACGCGCCTGAAACCATCAAGGAAATGCAACGAAGACTCGCGGCGCGGGGATTCTACATCGGGGAGATCGACGGCATTATCGGGCCGCAAACAAGGGCCGCGATCGAAAAGTTCGAGGCCCATCAACAACAAAGTCTCGATCCCGTGATCGCCAACGCCAGCCTGAGCGGACGTCTTAGTCTGGATTAATCGTCCGCCACGCTCAGGTGAAGGCCCCGTAGGCGAAAGCGAGCAAGGCGCCGCCCAGCAAAATGCGATAGATCACGAACGGCGTGAAGGTCGCGCGCCGAAGCCAAGCCATCATCAGGACGATGGCGATCAGGGCCGTGACGAACGCCAACCCGGCGGCAACGAAGGCATCCGCCGTCAGCCGCGCGTCGGCCGTCTTGTACAACTCGAGCCCTTCCAGCACGCCGGCGCCGACGATGGTCGGGATCGACATCAGCATGGAAAATCGGGCGGCGTCGGCCCGTTCCATGCCCAGTAGGCGCCCCGCCGTCATGGTTATGCCGGATCGGCTGGTGCCGGGGATCAGCGCCAGGATCTGGGAGAGGCCGAGGACAATCACGTCGGCGAAACCCAGGTGTTCGATCCGCCGAAACGTCATGCCGACCCGGTCGGCGATCCACAACAGGATGCCGAAGCCGAGCGTCGCCCAGCCGATGACGACGATGCTGCGGATGCCGCCCGGAAAATGGCGATGGACGAAGTATCCGGCGATCACGACCGGCACGGTCGCTATGACCAGATAAAGGGCAAGGACTGCGCCCGGGTCGCGCCTGCCGCGGGCGGCGCGGGTCAAGCCGACCAGCATCGCCCAGATGTCGCGCCACAAATACAGCACCACGGCGCCGAGCGTGCCGACGTGCATCGCGACGTCGATGATCAGGCCTTGGTCCTGCCAGTTCGCGAACAGCGGCACCAGAATAAGGTGCGCCGAAGAACTGATGGGCAGGAACTCGGTGACGCCTTGGACAACCGCCAGAATCGCAAGATGTAGGACAGGCACCGCAGGATTTCCCCAAATGTAGGTTTGTTATACCACTGACAGATGTCAGGCCCAAGGCCAACATGAACCGCCCGAACGGAGCGCCGGCGCGTACCCGAACGGGCGGAAAACTGCGGTTTCCCACGCCGATCCATACTGTTGCCCGATCTTCGCAGATGCGATTTCCATTTGGCAAAATGCGCCGCGCGCTGGTATCAAAGGCATTCGCCCGACGGAAAGGTTAAAGGCATTCCATGAGCCTGAAGGCCCATACAAGTCCGCGCGGTCCGATGCCGACCGCTCATTACACCGCCCCCGGCCTGCCGCCGGCGCAGGGGCTGTACGATCCCGCGCGCGAACACGATGCCTGCGGGGTCGGCTTCATCGCCCATATCAAGAACAAGAAGACCCACGATATTGTCCGTCAGGGCCTGCAAATTCTGGTCAATCTCGACCATCGCGGCGCGGTCGGCGCGGATCCGCTGGCCGGCGACGGCGCCGGTATCCTGATCCAGATTCCGGACCGGTTTTTCCGCGCCGAATGCAAGAAGTCGTTTAAGG
>CAZDFF010000171.1:0-7577 GCA_964504425.1 uncultured Hyphomicrobiales bacterium | reverse complement strand
CCTGGTCGGCCGGCGCATGGAATCCTATTGGGACGTGCCGGTGATCGAGGGCGTGACGCGGCCGCCCACGTCCGACGACATGAAGCACCTGGGCGCGGCGATGGCGAGCTACGGCTCGACCGCGATGTTCCATATCGTCGGCGTCACCCCGGAAGCACCCGACACGAAAACCGTGTTCGACGGCAAGGTGCCCGACGCGACGCCGATCACGCGGGCCGACATCGACGGCTTCTTCAAGCAGTACGGCATCGCCGACGACGCCGTGGACGTGGTGGTGTTCGCCGCGCCGCAGCTTTCCCTGGTCGAACTCGACCGCCTTGCCGGCTTGCTGAAGGGCCGCAAGATCGCCGCCAAAACCACGCTGCTGGCCGCCACCAATCCGGCGAACAAGGCCGAAGCCGACCGCATGGGCCTGACGGCGACCATCGAGGCCTCGGGCGCGGTGCTGCTGGAAGGCGTCTGCTTCTATCAGATGCATGCCCGCGAATTGGGCGAAGCCAACGGCTGGACCCGGCTGATGACCAATTCCGCCAAGCTGGTGAACATCATCGGCGGCTACGGCTACCAGCCGGCGTTGGGCACCATGGAGGCCTGCGTCGAAACCGCCGTCGCCGGGAGGATCCGCCGATGAGCGCGCTCACCATCAAGGGCCACCCCGGCATCGGTGCCAAGGTCAGGGGCATCGCCCTGGTCGCGGCTGACAACTTTTCGGCCCGTTACGATCTTAACCGGATCGCCGGCGTTTTCTCCCGCCCCGCGCACAAGCTGGCGGGGCAAAGCTACGTCGGCAAGGTCCTGATCCTGAACGCGGCCAAGGGCGGCGTGGCGACGGCCTGGATGCTGCGCGAGATGGCCTCGCGCGACATGGCGCCGCTGGCGCTGCTGTTGAACTTCGCCAATCCGATCATGGCCCAGGGCGCGGCCTTCGCGGGCTTCCCGCTGATGGACCGCTTCGAGGAAGACATTACCGCCGCCGTCCGCACCGGCGACGAGGTCGAGGTCGATCCGATGGCCGGAACCGTGACGATTCTGAAAAAGGCGGGGGGCTGAAAGCCGTGGCCGATACGTTAAAGGTTTCCGTCTGGCGCGGAGCCGAGGAAGGCGCCTTCGTCGAATACGAAGTGCCGCGGCGCGAAAACCAGACCGTGCTCGACGTCGTCACTTATATCCAGCGTCAGGTCGACCGCAATCTCAGCTATCGCTTCGCGTGCCGCGTCGGCATGTGCGGATCGTGCGCCATGACCGTCAACGGCCGGGCGCGCTGGACCTGCCGCACCCACGTCAAGAAGGTCGTGGAAAACGGCCGCATCGAGATCGCGCCGCTGCGCAACATGCCCGTGGTCAAGGATCTGTCCGTCGACATGCGGGAATTCTTCGACAAGTGGGCCAAGGCCAAGGGATCGTTCCAGCCGACCGCGACGCGGGCCGATGCCTTCGCCGTGGTCGAACCGACGTCCCGGGAACGGGCCCAGGCCAGCGCGGCCATTGAATGCATCGGCTGCGGCGTCTGCTATTCCTCCTGCGACGTGGTGTCGTGGAATCGGGATTATCTCGGGCCGGCGGCGTTGAACCGGGCTTGGACCTTGGTCAACGACGTGCGCGACGGGGGCAAGGCCGACCGCCTGGCGGCCGTCGCCGGGGATGCCGGCTGCCATGCCTGCCATTCGCACCAAAGCTGCGCCGAATTCTGCCCGAAGCATCTCAGCCCCACGGGATCGATCGCGGGCCTCAAGCGGGCCGTCGTCAAGGCGGCCCTGAAGGGCGAGCTGTGAACCGCGCGGCGAAAATCCAGGTCTACGTCTGGCTGGCGCAGCGGATCAGCGCCATGGTGCTGGGCGTCGCGGTGCTGGTGCACCTGGCGACAATCGTCTACGCGGTGCAGGGCGGCCTTTCCGCCGCCGAGATCGTCGGCCGGGTCAAGGGCAACGGCGCGTGGTTGGCGTTCTATTCCGTCTTTGTGTTGGCGGTCGCCGTGCACGCGCCGATCGGGCTGCGCACGGTTTTGAAGTAAATGACGCCGTTGCCGCCGCGGGCCTGCGACGGCATCGTCACGGTCGCGCTGGTGGGTATTCTGTGGATGGGCTTCCGCGCCGTGTTCGCGCTTTATGGGGCGGGGGCGTGACGGCGATGTCGAAGCGACCGGATACGCAAGCGCAACGCAATCATCCGACCTATTGGGCGTTCGTGCTGCATCGCCTGTCGGGGGTGCTGCTGGCGCTGTTCCTGCCGGCGCACTTCTACGTGCTGGCGCTCGCCATCCAAGGCGAGGCCCGGCTCGACGGTTTCTTGAAGTGGACCGAGATGCCGCTGGTCAAGATCGCCGAAACCGGCCTTGTCGTGCTGTTGGCGCTTCACCTAACCGGCGGCGCGCGGTTGCTGGCGGTCGAATTCCTGCCGTGGCGCGACTGGCAGAAAACGATGGTCGCGGTGGCATCCGGCGCCAGCCTGATCGTCGGTCTCGTCTTCCTGCTCAACGTCGCCTAAAGCGAAATAACCTGAAACGGAAAAGGGCCGCCCGAAGGCGGCCCTTTGACCGTTGCCGTAAAGGCCGGACTTACTTCTTGGGCTTGCCCGGACCGCACGGGGTCTTCGGCGTCCACTTCATCGCCTTCATGAATTTCTCGCGCTCGTCTTCCTTCATGTAGACGGTGTGTTCCGGCGCCGGATACTCGTGATTGCGGACGTCGTCCATGTAGCGGTTGTAGACGTCCTCGATGATCGGGATCAAGTCGGTGTAGATCTTCGAGTGCCGCGGCACGTGTTCCTCGTATAGATGGAACAGGTCGGACCCGATGATGTGCACACCGTGCGCCTTGTTGCCGGCGCCCAGGCTGATGACCGGGATCGGCAGGGTTTCGGTCAGGTACTGGCAGACTTCCTCGGACGTCACTTCGCACAGCAGCGAGAAGCAGCCGGCGTCGACCATCGCGTGGGCGTCGTCGATCAGTTCCTTGGCGCGGTCCGAATCCTTCCCCTGGGCGAAGAATCCGCCCAATTGCGGCATGCGCATCGGCGTGATGCCGATGTGGCCCTGGACCGGGATGCCGGCCTTGACGATGGCTTCGATGTTGCGCGCGTGGTGCTGGTTGCCTTCGCACTTCATGACTTCGGCGTTGGCCTCGGCGACGAAGCGACCGGCGTTCTCGACCGCCTGCTCCGGCGAGATGTGGAAGCTCCAATAGGGCATGTCGACCATGCGCAGGCCGTACTGCGAACCGCGGTCGATCGCCTTGGCCATCATCATCACTTCGTCGAAGGTGACGGTGACGGTGCTTTTGTGTCCGAACAGCACCATGCCGCCCGTGTCCGACACGCACAGGATATCGACGCCGAGACGGTCGGCGACGACGGCGTTCCGGAAATCGTAGACCGCGAGCTGAACGATCTGTTCGTTCTCGCGCATCTTCTTCTGCAGTTCGCGAATAGTGACTTTCTTACGCTTTTTGGCGTCGGCCATCGGATCCTCCCCGTTCGGCGTTTCTAGTGTCGGTCTCGTGGTCTTCCCCGCGGCCCCCGAAAATGCCAGCCCCGTTTCCGCGACCGCCGCCCGGGCGGACGATCGTGGCTTACTGACGGCCCTGCTGGCGCTGCTTCAAGAAATTCGCGGCTGGAAGGGTCTCTAAAGTTACCCGGAGTGTAGGCCCCGGGCCGATTTGCTGTCAAAAAGGTATGCCTTATGGCATCATAGCCCATAGCTTCTTTTTGTCGATTTTGATAGCCTACCTCGATTAATCGGTGGCACTCTTAGGAGGCCTCGATCAAGGCATAGGCCAAAAGGTCCCCGGGTGCCAAGCGCCGCGCGGGCGGCGTTTCTCGGGGTCAAAAAAAGGCATCGGGAGGAGACGGATGTCGGTGAAACGCCGATCCGCGTCATTGAGCGAATCTATTAAATCCGACTGTGCATCGGTTCGGACGAATGCGAATCCGACCGTGCGCCCGAGGTGCGGGCTATGACAGGCGGACGAAATCCGAATGTCGCCGGCGCGTTCCGGCAGCGTCGTCCGTTGCGCTTGCCACATCACGGGCGGCTCGGCGGTTCTGGCCTCGAACCCCGTCAGGCGAACGCGGGCCGGCCATGGGACGGGTCCGCCGAACGCGGACAGTCCCAATTCCTCGGCGCTGACGCCGAAGCGGCATTCGTTGGCGAACAGCACGAAGCCGGCCTCGATGCGCAAGATGTCGGCGGCGGCGAACCCGGCTGGCCGGGCACGGCCGGACAGCGTCCGCCACATCGCGTCGCGCCGTTCGGCCGGCAGCACGATCTCGAATCCGCGCTCGCCGGTGTAGCCGAGTCGTCCGACAAGGCATTCGACGCCGTCGACGTCGACCGGCGCGAAACCGAAATAGGGCAGCCGGGCGATCGCCTCCGGATCGGCCAGACCCTTCAACGCCGCCAACGCGCCGGGTCCCTGCACGGCCAGGACTGCGGTTGCGGCCGAAAGATCGGCGAAATCCGTTCGCGCACCGGCCAGGCGGCCAAGATCGGCGATATCGACCGCGCGGCCGCTCATCGCCTCGAAGGTCGTCTCGTCGACGCGCCAGACGGTAAGATCGGCGACGATGGCGCCGCCGGCATCGGGCCGCAGCGCGTAACGAATGCGACCGGGCCGAAGATCGGCCATCGGCCGGGGCTGCAACGCCTCGACGGCGGCCAGGGCGCCGGGGCCCGTTACGCGGCCGCGCGCCATGAAGGAAAAATCGAACAGCGCCGCCGACTCGCGACACGCCCGCGCCTCGGCCCAGGGATCACCGTAATCGCGGACCATGGCGGCGGCATCGAAACTCATCCCAGGCTGCCGGTGGTCAGGTATCCGTATCCGATGCGTCCGGCGATCAGCAAACCGACCGCGATCAGGACAACGGCGACGACCCGTTTCAGGAATTTGGCCGACACCTTGTGCGCGGCCCAGGCGCCAATGGCGGCGCCGACGGTCAGCACCACCGCGATGACGAACCCGAGGGTGAAGTCGAGCGTGCCGTGCATGATGTTGCCGATCGAGGCCAGGATGGCGACGGGCAGTTGGATTACCTGGCTCAGGCCGATGGCGGCCAGGACGGGCAGTTCCAACCACACCAGGATCGGCACCAGGATCAGCGGCCCGCCGGTGCCCGACAGCGCCGAGCCGTATCCGACGATCAGGCCGATAACGAATAGCTTTCCCTTGCCGAACCATTCGATTGGCCGGGCGCCCTCGGCGCCGCGCACCAATGCATGGATGCCAGCGAACATGACCAGTGCCGCGATGATCAGCTCCAAAATCGCGCCCGGCGTGTTGGCCATGGTGACGGCGCCCAGGAACGCGCCCGGCATGGCGCCCGCGAACAAGGCGCCGGCCATCGACCATTGGATCGATCCTTTTCGGGCGTACATCACGCCGCCGATCACGCCCGTGAATAGATAGCTGAAGCTGCAACTGGCGATCGCGACATGTACCTCGATATCGCCGAGATAGGTCAACGAAGGAACGAGAAGAACGCCGCCGATGCCGATACTGCCGATCAGCACGCCGACCAGCAGCAGGATGCCGCTGAGCGGCAAAAGGGCGATCAAGGTGCTCATGCCGGACTCCCGCGCCGGTATGGGCGCCGATGCAATGGATTGGATGCGCGATACACGACGCGCGGCCGGAATGGCCGAAGGCGAACCCTTAACCGAATGAAAGTGGTAGACCGATGTTTTTGAGGCAATTTCAATATCTCATCACGCTTTCGGAGGAAAAAAACTTCGGACGCGCGGCCACCCGTTGCAACGTCTCGCAGCCGAGTTTGTCGAGCGCGATCAAGCAGTTGGAGCAGGAGCTGGGCATTCCCATCGTGCTCCGGCACCAGCGCTTCGGGGGCTTCACCGAGGAAGGCGCGCGCGTGCTCGAATGGGGCAAGCGCATTCTCGCCGACCGCGACGCGCTGCTGGAAGAACTGGCGCTCATGCACCGCAACCTCGAGGGCCGCATCCGCATCGGCGCCATGCCGATGAGTTCGCCGGTGCTGCCGGTGATCGACCGCCTGTTCTTCATGCGCTATCCGGGCGTGCAGATCGAAACCCGCTTCATCGGTCTCGACGTCATGATTGACGGCCTGACCAACTCGCACCTCGACGTCGGCGTCACGTACCTGGACGAAAAGCCCCTGGGCCGGCTGAAGACCCTTCCGCTGTACGAGGAAACGTTCGGCCTGCTGATCCCCGACAAGGGCTGGGCCGACAACCGCACCTCGATGACTTGGTCGGAAGCCGCCGGCATGCCGCTCTGCCTGCTGTCGCCCTCGACGCACGAACGCCAGACCATCGACAAGGCTTTCGCCAAGCACGGCGCCGTGCCGAAGCCGCGCGTCGAATCGGAATCGATCCTGAACCTCGCCTTCCACGTCATGCAGGGCGATCTCGCGACCGTCATTCCGACCCACTTCACCCACTTCATCGGCCCGTTCCCCAGGACCAAACTGATTTTGCTCGACAAGCCGCGCCTCAACCAGAAGGTCGGTCTGGTATGGGTCGAGGGCAGCCCGATGCGGCCGATGACCAAGGCGATGGTCGAACTGATGAAAGAGGCGATCAAGACCGGTACGCTCGCCGCCCACCTGGAAGGCGGCAGCGGCGCCAACGGCGGCATGCGAACCGGCAGCACGGCGGCGGCGGTGGCCGCTGCGGCGATGAAATAAACGGGCGGCGGGGGCGGGCGTCACCGCGTCGCGCCTTCGCCGGCTTGGCGACGGCGGCGCCACAATGCCGCGACGCCGGCCGCGCCGAAGGCCAGCGCCGGCCCCGCCAGCAGGTTGATCGCGACCAGGTGCCGGCCAAGGCGCTCGACCTCTTCCCGTATTTGCCGGCGCACGTCGCGCAGCCGGCGGCGTACCGGCAGCATTTCCTTCTGCGCCTTCTCTATTTCCCGACGCAGCGCGCCGGGCAGGTGTTCGACCGACTTGACGCCGGCCTCGCGCACGATCTCGGCGATCTTCCGTTCGACTTCGCCGATCCGTTGGGCCAGGCCCTGTTCCTCGGCGCTGACGCTGCGGCGCGCGGCATCGAACAACTTGGCGACACGGGTGAACGGGCGTTGCAGTTGCCCGCGCGAGCGAATCGAAATCAGCGCCGGGTCGCCGCTCGCGAACTCGACCATGTTCAGCAGCAGCGTCAGATTGTCGTTCAGCGGTCGCACGATCGGCTGGCCGCCGATTTCAACCTGTTGCAGCGCGAACGGATCGAAGATCCAATCGGCGTCGGCGACGGCGAAGACCACGGCGGGGCGCTTGGCGACCAACAGGTGGGTTCCCTTGTCGGCGCCGTCCGGCGGCGTCTTGAACGCGCTGGGGAAGGCGGATCGTCCGGCCGCGGCGAGCACGCGCGGCTTGCCATCCCTCTTGAAGGCGGCGGCCAACTCGCCCGGTCCCCGGCCGCGATAGCCCATCCGGGGGATCGTGCCGCTGGCGTCCGTGGTTGCCACCAGCGATTGGAACCGTTCGGCGTTCTCGATCTTGAACGAGCCCGGTTCGATCAGGGAGATCTCGTTCAGGGATGCGGTCGCCGGATGGCCGCCCGCCAGTCGATCCGCGCCGATGCGCAGCCAATAGGGGAACGCCAT
>CAZDFF010000170.1:3275-7748 GCA_964504425.1 uncultured Hyphomicrobiales bacterium | reverse complement strand
ACGACGCACCGTCGCCGCCGATCTCGTGCAAACCGTCGCGCGCGAGACCGCGCCACGGCAGCGCGTCGTCAATCGCCTCTATGCCGAAGAGGATAGACAATCGCTCGTGAAGAGCCGTGGGGCGCTCCAGAACGCTGATGCTCCGGCGCAAAGCGTCGAGGTCGAGGGCAGAGTTCGAAGCCATGGCTGGGCATAAGTTTGTTCTATTTTTGTTCTTGTGCCCAGAAAAGAGTTAATAATTTGATTTTAAACAATAAAAATGCCTACTAAGCTAAAACGCAGTACTCGATCTACCTAGGCTTTGTTAGAGCAAATCAATCGATCTGACCTAAGCGCAATGCCGCGCAGAGAGACTCCACGTTTATGCATTCTTTATTAAAATTGCACCGATTATTGGTTATGGGTGGTCACGCGCCCATCAAAAGGCGCGGTAACCAGAGGGCGATTTCGGGATACACAGTCAATATGATCGTCGCGATAATCATGAGACAAAAGAACGGCAAGGCCGCACGGGCTACGAATGCGAGTGGTCTCCCTGTCATCCCTTGAAGAACAAATAAGTTGAACCCGACGGGAGGCGTCATCAGCCCCATCTCGACCATGATGACGAGAAAGACACCGAACCATAACGGATCGAATCCCGCATGCACGATCAGCGGCAAGGTGATCGGCAAACTCATAACCGTGATCGAAATTCCATCCAAAAAGAGGCCGAGCATCACGTAAAAAAGGCCAAGGATAACGATCAACCCAAACGGTGGCAGTTCGAGTTTTCCGATCGCTGCGGCAAGATTTGCCGGCACATGTAGATAGCCCATCGTCGATGACAGCAGGGCGGCCATGACCAAAATCGAGCAAATCATGCTCGATGCGCTAATGGCACTGACCAATGCTTCGATGAACGTCGCAACAGTCAGTTGCTTGGTCGCGATTGCAATAAGAACGGCCGCCGCAACGCCGAGCGCTGCCGCTTCCGAAGGCGTCGCGAGGCCAGAATAGATTCCTCCCAATACGATCCCCATCAAGATCAAAATCGGCCCGAGATCCAGCAGCGAGCGCGCTCGTGCCGTCCACGTGTAGATTTCAATACTTTTTGGCGATAGGGCCGGATTGGCAATGCACCGAAAAGCGATGTAGGCGGTATACAATCCCGACACGAGAATACCTGGCATGACCCCCGCTGCGAAAAGTTTCGTAATCGAAACCTCGGCAAGAACGCCGTAGATGATCATCAAGATCGACGGCGGAATCAGGAGTCCCAGACTTCCGGCACCGGCCAACGATCCGATCGCCAAGGCCGGATCGTACTTCCGTTCGAAAAGTTCCGTGACGGTAATCTTTCCGACGGTCGCCGTCGTCGCCGTGCTCGATCCGCTGACCGCAGCGAACAGCGTACATCCGAACACATTAGTATGTAGCAGGCCGCCTGGAATTCGGCTGACGAGCGGCACCAGACCGCGAAATAGGCGCTCCGAAATGTTGGTTCGGAAGATAATCTCTCCCATCAGGATGAACATGGGGATCGCAGCCAATTCCCAGGCGCTCGCGCTTCGCCAAATAATTCCCTTGGCGATGGCGCCGATTCTATCCAGCGGAAAATCGAGAATAAGCGCGAGCGCGGTAAAGCTTATCAGCAGAAGGCCGGAAAAAATCCAGACCCCCATGCCAAGATAAAGGGCCATGAGGCCGATGATCGCCGCGCTGCTCCAGAAAGTGTCCATCTATGCCGGCGCCTATTCGGTCGACATCGGCTTTGCCCGCGAGTCCTCCTCGAACGGCGCCATTCCTGCGGTGGCACGGAGGATAAAGGCCATCAGTTCTATCTCGAGAATTATAAGTCCGGCGAGTACCAATCCTTCCGGGATCCACATCGGCACCGCGGCAATTGTTTCGCTGGCGGTTCCTCGCTCGAAGTGCCGAGCAGCGCTGATCCAGAAATAACGCGTCACAACCCCGCATGCGCAGGCGGTTAGGACACCGCAAACGATTTCGAATGCCTGCCGGCCGTTGCCTCCGGACGAAAGCGCGCCGAGAAAAATATTGACCCTAATCATCACGCCGCGGCGTAACGCATAGGCGAGCGATAGAAACGTCGTGGCGGCAATTCCATATCCCACGAATTCATCGAGAACATAAGTGGATTTGGAAAACGCGGTACGAAGCACGATCTCGACAAGAACATGCCCGACCATAAACACGAGAATAGCGCACGCCATCCACATGCCGAAGATGCCTAACCATCGGGCGCTTTTATCGAAAAGCGAAATTGCAGCAATAATGCGGTTCATATGACCATCACAATAGAACGTTGGTGTCGGGCCAATCCTTGTCGCTCAACGATCGATGCCGGCCATACAAACGTATTTCAGTTCGAGAAAATCATCGATGCCGTACTTCGATCCTTCTCGGCCCGTCCCGGATTCCTTGACTCCGCCTGCCGGTGCAACCTCGGTCGACATCACGCCGGTGTTGACGCCAACGGACCCGACTTCCAAATCCTCCGCCATGCGCCACGCCCGTCCCAGGTCGCGAGTGTAAAAGTAACCGGCAAGCCCATAGGCCGTATCGTTCGCTATCCGAATTGCCTCGGCTTCTCCCCGAAAACGGATCAGCGGCGCGACCGGACCGAACGTTTCCTCGCGGGTAATGACCATGTCGCCTGTAACCCCGGTCAAAACCGTGGGTTCGTAATAGGTGCCCCCCAGCGCGTGAGACCGACCACCGACCACGACACGTGCGCCGAGATTCAAGGCATCGTCGACATGCCGCTGCACCTTCTCCACCGCCCGCTCATCGATCAGGGGGCCCTGATCTACACCGGAGTCAAATCCATTTCCGACTTTAAGCGTGCGTACGGCAGCCGCGAAGCGATCCGCGAAATCGTCGTAGACGCCGTCTTCGACCAGTATTCGATTCGCGCACACGCATGTTTGTCCCGAACACCTGAATTTCGATGCCATCAGTCCTTCGACCGCGGCATCCAGGTCGGCATCGTCGAATACGATGAACGGTGCGCTACCGCCGAGTTCAAGCGTCACCTTTTTCACCGTTTTTGCGCCTTGGGCCATCAGCAGTTTTCCGACCTCCGTCGATCCCGTGAACGTCACCTTACGGACGGCCGCGCTGGCGGTCATCGCCTCGCCGACAGGAACGGGATCGCTTGCCGTGACGACATTGAAAACCCCCTTCGGGAAACCCGCCCTATCCGCCAATTCCGCCAAGGCTAGGGCCGAGAGCGGCGTTTGCTCGGCGGGCTTCAAGACTATCGTGCATCCTGCGGCAAGGGCGGGTGCGCACTTCCGCGTGATCATTGCCGAAGGATAATTCCACGGCGTGATGGCGCCGACCACGCCGATAGCCTGTTTCAGGACCAAAACCCGCCGGTCCGGTGCGTATTCCGGGATCGTGTCGCCGTAAACGCGCTTGGCTTCCTCCGCGTACCACTCGACATAGGCCGCCCCGAAAGCGATTTCTCCTTTGGCTTCGGCGACCGGTTTACCTTGCTCGGCCGTCATGATCTTCGCCAAGTCGTCGATGTTCGCGAGGATCAACCCATGCCATGCGCGAAGAACCGCGCCGCGCTGTTTGGCCGTCAGGCGTCGCCAGCCATTGAATGCCCGTTCGGCGTCTGCGATCGCCGTCTCGGCATCTCTCATGCCGAGATCGGCGACTTCCGCGATAACGTCGCCGACGGCAGGATCGCGTACGGGAAATACCCTCCCTTCGCCTCCATCGACCCAATCCCCGTCAATATAGGCGCGGTCGCGAATCAAGCCGGGATCCGAGAGACGAGAGCGTAGGTTCTCTTTTTTGCCAAAATCGTTCATGGGGCGGCCTCCAACAGGGAAAAATAGACGAACCCGGAACACGATGGACTTCCGCAGGAAGTTCCGCCGTGTCCCGGGCCAGGGAGAAACGAGCGCCGATCAGCCCCCAACTTTTTTGTGGTAGGCGGTCAAAATCTTCTGCGCGTCCGCGCCCATGTCTTTCTTCCACTTTTCGAGAACGGCATCGGCGGCCTTTTGCAGGGCGGCGACGAGGTCCGTGGAAGGCTCAACCACCGTTACCTTTTTCTCCTTCAGGATTTTCGCGTTGCTCACGACCCTGTCGGCAATCATTTTCCAGTTCTGTTCCTGAGTTTCGTTCGCCGCGTCGCGGATCGCCTTTTGATGCGCCGGCGACAGTGCGTTGAACGCCTTGGCATTCATGTGTGTCATGTTGATTGCGATGCTGTAGGGAAGCGCGTTGAAATAAGTCAGGTGTTCCCACAGCTTGGCGCTGATGCCGCTTTCGTCCGACGTCAGCACCGCGCTGATGGCGCCGGTGCCGAGTTGCGGCGCGACGTCGGCCCAACTGAGCTGGATCGGCGCCGCTCCTATCGCCTTGAAGGTCGAGACTCCGGCCGCGTCGTAGGTACGAATCTTGAGATTCTTCAGGTCGTCGACCTTGCGAACGGCCGATTTCGCCCACACG
>CAZDFF010000170.1:0-3265 GCA_964504425.1 uncultured Hyphomicrobiales bacterium | reverse complement strand
GCGCTTGTTGAAGACCTTCTCGTAATAGGGCTTGGCGACCTCGAACATGGCTTTGGCATCCTTAACGCCCGGGGTCAGAAACGGCATCGCCGAAAGCGCGAAAATCGGATCGATGCCGGTGAACACGCCGGTGTACGTGCCGGCGATCGGCACCGCGCCGTCGCCGACGGCATCGAAATGATCCTTCGACTTGAACCCGAGCGCGCCGCCGTAATGCGCGGTGATGACGATCTCGCCGTTCGATTTCTTTTTAACGGCGTCGATAAAATATTGGTCTGCCAATCCGACCAGCGACTTCGCGCTGTATTCGTTGGAAAGATCGAACTTCACCCCGGCGGCATTCCCAGGAGACGCCAAGGCAATTAATGATGCCGCCGCGACGGCGGCCATTGCGTGCATTTTCACGGAAGTCCTCCTCTGTGTTTTGGTTTGTGTCTTTTCATTGATCGCTATTTTATTTCGCAGATCGGTCAGGCGGCCGCCGACGTCGCGTCGGTAAAGCCTTGATTGTTTGCGAGTTGGACGAGCGCATCGTCCGGCACCAACGGCAACGGCTGCGTGTCCGGATTCATGATGTAGTTATTGGCGTGCTTGCGTCGGACGCTTCCCGGCGCCGGGATATTGTTTCTCCGGTTGTACGCGAAGTACAAATTCCGCCGATCGCGCGGCGATCGGTTTTGCTTCGATCCGTGAACGACGCAGCCGCCGAACAGCACTACCGTGCCCGCCGGGCCGACGCATTCGAATGGCTCGCGTCCGTTGAGAAGCCTGTCGACGGTGGCGTCGTCGACCACATGTAGCGCGTAGCTTGTCGTTTTTTCGTCGTAATCCGTGCGAATCAAGCCCTCCTGATGGGAGCCGGCAATCAGGCGCAAGGGGCCGTTTTCGCTCGCGGTATCGTCGAGCGTGATCAGAATGCTGAGCATGTCGCGATGGCCGCCGCTCGGCACCCCGTCCTCGACCCAACTGCCGTAGTCTTGGTGCCATTGGAAGACATCGCCCCGAAGCGCTTCTTTGTAATTCAGGCGCGATTGGTAGAGATATATGTCTTCGCCCATCAATTGACGGACAGGTTCGAGCAATCGCGGGATTCGATGCGCGATCCGGCAGGCTTCCGAGTCTATTTCGACTGCCCACGCGGCTCTTAGCGACGTGCCGTCTTTTTCATAGACGTTGGCGTCGGGATGACCGCGCTTTGGAGTCCTCAGAATTTCCGCATCGGATTGCAGCAGTTTAACTTCGGCGGGAGTCAGAATCCCGGAAAGCACAACAAATCCCTTTTTGTCGTAATCTGCCAATTGTCTGTCGGTAAGTTTCATTTTTTCCTCCGTAGAATCCGGCAATGCGGCCGGCACTCGATTTTCAGGCGACCCATTCGCTGACCGGCGCGCGCGCCTCGTGAAGCGGTTGGGAGACCACATCCACCAACGATGGCCCTTGGTGCGCGACAGCTTCGCCTAGCGCCTGTCGCAGCCGGCTTGGTTCGGTTACACGCCAGGACCGAAGACCAAAGGCTTCCGCAACCTTGGCATGGTCAGTGGTACCGAAATCGACCGAGAAATAGCGCCGATCAAAACCGACCTTCTGTCCGGCCTTGATCCAACCGTAGACGCTGTTCGAGACGACGATGAATGTAACCGGCACGTTGTGCCGAACGATCGTTTCCAACTCGCCTGCGGTGAATCCGAAGCTGCCGTCGCCCATAACGGACACGGTTTTAGCGTTCGGCCTGCCGAAATGAGCTCCGACGGCGGCCGCCATGGAGTACCCAAGCGCGCCATGGGCGCGGTTCGATATAAAATGACGACCGGTTTTTCGAAGCGCGTAATACGCAGAAAAATAAGGGCACGGCGTTCCTGGATCGGCCACGACGATTGCATCGTCGGGCAACACCGCCTGGAGATCCGAGACGAGCCGCTCGGGCTTGATGGGTTGATCTTCCGATGTCGCCAGTTCGTGAAATGACTGAGCCTTTTGTGCCTTTGCCTCGGCAACGGCATGATGCGAAAGAGTGCCATCGGCCTCGCGGACCGGCCGTTCTGCGACCGCCTCGTAGAGGCGCTCTAGACTCAGCTTCGCATCGCCGACCAGCGCGACGTCGGTTCTATAGTTGGCGCCGATTACGGTCGGGTCGACGTCGAGATGGATGATTCTCTTGCCGGGTGCCGGATAGCGCCATCGCTCCGTCGTTACCGAACCGGCCCGGCACCCGATAAACATCACGAGGTCCGAGCGGGAAACGATCTCCCGAGTAGGCGCCGTTCCGCCATTGCTTCCGACGACGCCAAGGCCAAGGCCATGATCGTCGGAGATGCTTCCTTGACCGCTGATAGTTGTCGCCACCGGCGCTCCGATCAGTTCGGCCAAGGCCCGCAACGCGGTTTCGGCCCCTGAAATCACCACGCCGCCGCCGCACACGATTACCGGACGACGCGCCTTGCATATCAGGCGGGCCGCGCGCGCGATCGCTTCGGGATCCGCGACGGTTCGACGCGCCGGAAAGCGGCCGAGTGTCGCGTCGCCCCAGATTTCAGCAGTATTGACTTCCCCGGTTTGAACATCGTACGGCAGGCCGATATGAGCGGCGCCGGGTCTGCCGGTCGTCATGTGGTTGAAGGCCGTGCGAAAGGCATGCGGCACGTCTTCCGGTCGGTCGATAACCGTGTTCCATTTGGTCAGAGGACGGAATAAGGCTTTCTGATCCAATTCGGTCAGCGTGAACCGACCACGGGACTTAACCGCCACATCGGTCGTGATCGAAAGGATCGGAATAGAGGATTCGTTGGCCTCGACGACACCGGGAAGAATGTATGTCGCGCCGCCGCCACTCGGGCCTTCGCAGACGCCGACTTTGCCGCTGACCCGGGCATAGGCGTCGGCCATATATGCGGCCGATCGTTCGTCGCGGCAAAGGATATGCTTGATCGATTGACCGGTCCGGCAAAGCGCATCGTAAAAAGGAAGGCTGGTATCTCCGCAAAGCCCGAACAAATGATCGACCTCGAATAGTTCGAGCATCCTCACCGCGGCTTCGGCTCCCGACGTTTTCATCGTTAATTCCTAACTTCCGCGGGTGCGGACAAAGAAGAGTCAATGTAAATCCGGGCGAACCCCTCTTTTATCACTTCGACGATCTGGTCCAGACGCCGGCTGATATGGGACCGCATCAGTTTGGCGCATCCGTCCGCGTCACGTTTTTTCAACAGATCGACGATTTCGACGTGCTCGCCGTCGGTGTGCGGCAAACGCCCTTCCATGTCGATCC
>CAZDFF010000169.1:5681-7830 GCA_964504425.1 uncultured Hyphomicrobiales bacterium | reverse complement strand
GTGATGTCGAAGGCGCCCGAGCGCGGCGACGTCGCGGTGTTCAAGCTGCCGACCGACAACCGCACCGATTACATCAAACGCCTGGTCGGCATGCCCGGCGACACGATCCAGTTGAAGGACAGCGTACTCTACATCAACGGCAAGGCGGTGCCGCGCGAGCGCGTGTCGGACTTTATGGAGAACGACAACGGCCACATCCGCCGCGTCGCGCGTTTCAAGGAAACCCTGCCGAACGGCAAATCCTATTACGTGCTGGAATTTTCGGAGAATCTGGATTCCGACAACACCAAGGAATTCAAGATACCGCCCGGCCACTACTTCGCCATGGGCGACAATCGCGACAAATCGCAGGACAGCCGCTTTCTCAACCTGGTCGGCTTCGTGCCGCACGTGAATCTGGTCGGCCGCGCCGAGATCCGCTGGCTGTCGATCGACGGTTCGGCCTGGGAATTCTGGCGCTGGCCGCAGACGCTGCGCTTCGGCCGCATGTTCACCGGGATCGAATGACGGGCGAACCGCGCGGTTCGGACGCCCTCGAAACCCGGATCGGTTACGCTTTCCGCGACAAGGGGCTGCTCGGCCGCGCGCTGGCCCATTCCAGCGCCGCCGACGCGCGCACCTCCAACGAGCGGCTGGAATTCCTGGGCGACCGGGTGCTGGGCCTGATCGTCGCCGCGACGCTTTATCGCCGCTTTGCCGACGCGACCGAGGGCGAACTGGCGCGCCGCTTCGTGCAGTTGACGCGAGGCGAGACATTGGCCGAGGTCGGCCACGCCATCGGCCTTTCGGCGCATATCGTCACCGCCGCCGGGTCGGAGGAGACCGGCACCGTCAACGTCGTCGCCGACGCCTGCGAGGCCTTGATCGCCGCGATCTATCTCGACGGCGGCATGACGGCGGCGGAAGCGTTCGTCGCCCGGCACTGGGACGCGCTGATCGACCTCGACCGGCCGCCGCCGAAGGACGCCAAGACCCGCCTTCAGGAGTGGACCCAGGAACGGGCCAGGGGATTGCCGATGTACACCGAGGCCGGACGCACGGGGCCGGATCACGCGCCGACGTTCAACATCACGGTCGCGATCGAGGGCGAAGCACCCGCCGCCGGCACCGGCGCCTCGAAACGGGCCGCCGAACAGGCCGCCGCCGCCGCCCTGCTGGCGCGCCTCGGCAACGGAGGAAAATCGTGAGCGAACCGGACTCCGAAGGCCCGACCCGGGCCGGGTTCGTCGCCGTCGTCGGCGCCCCCAACGTCGGCAAGTCGACCTTGGTCAACCGCATGGTCGGCGCCAAGGTCTCCATCGTCTCGCCCAAGGTGCAGACGACGCGCACGCGCGTGTTGGGCATCTGCATGGCGGGGCCGTCGCAGATCGTGCTGATCGACACGCCCGGCATCTTCCAGCCCCGGCGTCGTTTGGACCGCGCCATGGTGCACGCGGCGTGGTCGGGCGCGACCGAGGCCGACATTGTCATGCTGCTGGTGGATGCGAAGCGCGGCCTCGACGGGGACACCCGAAACATCCTCGACCGTTTCAAGGCCAACGGGCGCCACGGCCTGATCCTGGTGCTGAACAAGGTCGACCTGGCGAACAAGCCCGATCTTCTGGCGCTCGCCCAGCAACTGTTCGACACCGGCATGTTCACCGAGACGTTCATGATTTCGGCGGAAACCGGCGACGGCGTCGACGACCTGATCGCGTACCTGGCGAAGCATCTGCCGCAAGGCCCGTGGCTGTTTCCGGAGGACCAGATTTCAGACATGCCCGAACGGCTGCTCGCCGCCGAGATCACCCGCGAGCAGCTTTACCACCAACTGCGCCAGGAACTGCCTTACGCGGCGACGGTCGAAACCGAAACCTGGACCGAGCAGAAGGACGGCAGCGTCCGCATCGAACAGGCCATCCTGGTCGAGCGCGATAGCCAGAAGCCGATCGTGCTCGGCAAGGGCGGTTCGCGCATCAAGTCGCTGGGTCAGGCGGCGCGAGCGGAACTGGAGACCTTGTTGGACCGCAAGGTCCATCTGTTCCTGTTCGTGAAGGTGAAGGAAAACTGGGGCGAGGAGTCCGAGCGCTACCGGGACCTCGGCCTCGACTTCAACGCTTAGGCTGTTTTCGCCAGCCTTCGCCGCTCCAGCGCCCAATCCACCGTCGCC
>CAZDFF010000169.1:0-5671 GCA_964504425.1 uncultured Hyphomicrobiales bacterium | reverse complement strand
CGGAAGTGAAGACCCAGTTCGCGCGTGCCCACCACCGTCGCCTGGGCCAGCGCCGCGTTTGGGTCCAGCGTGTGCTCCTTGAGCCAGCCTTGGGGCTTGGCGAGGCCGACCGGGATTTCCGTGCAGGCGAGCAGCACGACGGGGACATCGGCCGTTTCCACCAGTTCGCGCACGGCGGCTTCGAAGTGGACGGCGGCTTCGGCCAGCTTGTTGCGCTTCACCGCCTGGATGCCGGGCCAGACCTTGTCCGTCATGGTCGCCTCGGTCGCGGGGACGCACGAATATCCGGCGGCCTGGAGGCGGGCGTCGTAGATTTTTCCTTTCACGGTGCCGCGGGTGCCGATCAGGCCGACCGGGCCTTTCGGCACGTCGCGGCGGATCAGTTCCGCGACGACCGCGTCGGCGATGTGGATGAACGGTACGCCGGCAGCCGCCGCCATTTCGTCGTACCAGAAATGCGCGGTGTTGCAGGGCATGGTCAGCGCCTTGGCGCCGGAATCGACCAGGAAGCGCACGCGATCCAGCAGTTCCGGCAGGGGCGAGGGGCCGCTTCCGGTCATGATCGGCGCGATCCGCTCGGGGATTTGCGGGCAGGAACAGACGATCAGCGGCACGTGGTCGTCGTCGCGCTCGCCCGGCGTCAGTTCGATCACCTTGGTCATGTAGTCGGCGCCGGCGAGCGGGCCCATGCCGCCGATCACGCCCACCAAATCCGAACGCGAACGGAAGTTCATGTCAGTGGGACAGAATCTTCGAGAGGAACGTCTGCGCGCGTTCGCTTCTTGGGGTTCCGAAGAAGTCGTCGGTCTTGGCTTCCTCGACGATCGCGCCTTCGTCCATGAAGATCACCTTGTCGGCGACCTTGCGCGCGAAGCCCATTTCGTGGGTCACGACCATCATGGTCATGCCTTCCTTGGCGAGCTGCACCATCACGTCGAGCACTTCGTTGATCATTTCGGGGTCGAGCGCCGAGGTCGGCTCGTCGAACAGCATGGCGATCGGGTCCATGGCCAGGGCGCGGGCGATGGCGACGCGCTGCTGCTGGCCGCCGGAAAGCTGGGCCGGATGCTTGGTCGCCTGGTCGGCGAGGCCGACGCGATTGAGCAGCACCATGCCGCGATCGTCCGCCTCCGATGGCGTGCGGCCGAGGACCTTGATCTGGGCCAGCGCGATGTTCTGGATCACGGTGATGTGCGGGAACAACTCGAAGTTCTGGAACACCATGCCGATGCGCGAGCGCAATTTCGGTAGATTCGTCGCCTTGTCGCCGACCGAGATGCCGTCGACCGTAACGATGCCTTCTTGAAACGGCTCGAGCCCGTTCACGCACTTGATGAGCGTGCTCTTGCCCGATCCCGACGGCCCGCAGATGACGACCACGTCGCCCTTGCCGACGAACGTGGAACATCGGTTCAGGACCTGGAACTCGCCGTACCATTTGCTGACGTTTTTCATCTCGATCATGGGCGCGTCCTCAAATGGTGTATTTGCGTTGCAGCCGGCGCACCAGGAGCGAGCCGGCCAAGCAGATGGCGAAATAGACGACGGCGATGGTCGAATACATTTCGACCAGTCGGCTGTCGCGGGTGGCGACCAGGTCGGCGGACGTCAAGAAGTCCTTCAGGCCGACGACGTAGACCAGCGAGGTGTCCTGGAACATGATGATCGATTGCGTCAGCAGGACCGGGATCATGTTGCGGAACGCCTGCGGCAGCACGATTTCCTTCATCGATTGCGCGTAGGTCAGGCCCAGCGCCGATCCCGCCATGATCTGGCCGCGCGAGACGCTCTGGATGCCGGCGCGGATGATTTCGCAGTAATAGGCCGCCTCGAACATCACGAATGCGATCAGCACCGAATAGAAACCGCCGATCGGGCGGCCGACCAGCGCCGGCACCAGGAAGTAGAACCAGAAGATCACCAGGATCAGCGGCATCGAACGGAAGAAGTTGACGTAGCTGCCGGCGGCGAACGACAGCGGCTTGAACGGGGACAGCCTGCACAGGGCCAAGAGCGTGCCGAACAGGATGCCGCCGGCGATGGCGATGACCGTCAGTTCGAGCGTCAGCTGCATGCCTTCCAGCAGGAAGGGGATGGACCGCTCGATCACGCCCCAGTCGAAATTCTTGAACATGCTACTTCGCCCCCAGCGACAGCATGCCCGGGATGCGGGTCTTGCCTTCGATCGCCTGCATCAGGGCCATGACGATGAAGGTGACGAGGCAGTAGAGCACGGTCGCCGCCGTGAACGCCTCGAATCCCTGGAACGTGTACTCGGTGATCTGGCGGCTTTGCGCCGTCAGTTCGAGGACGCCGATGGTCAGCGCCAGCGACGAATTCTTGAACACGCCGAGGAAGTCGCTGGTCAGCGGCGGAATGATGATGCGGAAGCCGATCGGCAGCAGCACGTAGCGATAGACCTGCAGCGGCGTCAGGCCCATCGCCGTCGCCGCGTAGCGCTGGCCCTGGCGGATCGAACCGATGCCCGAACGGACCTGCTCGGCGACGCGGGCCGCCGTGTAGGTGCCGAGGCAGACGACGGCGGTCCAGAATTCCGGCAGCGGAATGCCGCGCTTGACGAACATGCCCCAGTCCTTGGGCAGCAGTTCCGGGAACACGAAGTACCAGAGGAACATCTGCACCAGCAGCGGGATGTTGCGGAACAGTACGACGTAGGCGGTGCCGAAACCGCGCGCGATCGGGTTTTCCAGCGTGCGCATCACGCCGATCGCCGAGCCGAGCGTGAAGGCGATCGCCCAGGCGCAGACCGCGACCAAGCAGGTCCAGCCGAAGCCGGTGTAGATCCACATGAAGTAGGGATCTTGGAGGAGAATCCCCCAGTTCCAATTGTAGTTCATGGCGCCGCCCCCAGGCGTCGTGCGATCGGTCCTCGCGGAAAAACCGAGGTAGGCCGCGGCCGGGCGACGCCCCTTCGTCGCCCGGCCGCGCTTCCGTCGTCTACCGTGTTAGTATGGCAATGCCTGGATTTCAAACGCCTTCTTCAGGTCGGCGCTGATCGGCATCTTGATGTTGGTCGGGCCCGGGTTGAACCACTTGTCGTAGATCTTCTGCATTTCGCCCGAGCGCATCAGGTCGGCGATCACGCGGGTCGCCAGCAGCCGGTAGTCGGAATCGTTCCTGGGAATCATGATTCCGTACGGGTCGTAGGAGAGGAACCGGCCGACCACGTCCCAGTTGCCCGGGTTCTTGGACGCCGAGATCATGCCGTACAACAGCACGTCGTCGGACGCGTAGGCGTCCGTGCGGCCGCTTTCCATGTTCAGCATGCCTTGGGGATGGTCCTTGACCATGACGTAGTTGACCTTGATGCCCAGCTTGTCGGCTTCGGCCTTGAAAGCCTTTTCGTTGGTGGTGCCGAGCGAAAGGCCGACGGTCTTGCCCTTCAGATCCTCGATTTCCTTGATACCCGAACCCTTCTTCACCATGATCTTGGTGCCGGTGATGAAGGTCACGGGAAGGAAATCGACCTGCTTGGCGCGGGTCAGGTTGTTGGTGGTCGAACCGCATTCCATGTCGATGGTGCCGTTGGCGATCAGCGGGATGCGGGTCTGCGACGTGGTCGGCACCAGCTTCATCTTGAGATCGGGCATCTTCAGTTCTTTTTTGATCTCGTCGACGATCTTCATGCAGACGTCGAACGTATAGCCGATCGGCTTGCCGCTCTTGTCCATGTAGGCGAACGGCACCGAGGCTTCGCGGTGCCCGACCGAAATCGTGCCCGCCTTCTTGATTTTTTCGAGGGTCGGGGACGCGTCGGCCGGTACCGCGCCGAAGCCGGCGGCGAACGCCATGGCGGCGGCGCCGAGAAGAACCTTCTTGAGCATCGAAAACTCCCTGGTTTTTATAAAGAATTTAGGCAGTTACCGTAGCGGGTTTGGCCGATCCGGCCAACGGAAAAATCATCCCCGGATATGCAGAAATCCTAGATGATCCCGCGTTCCGGATAGGGCCGTCCACTTTCGACCCGGGACCAGCCCAAATTGGAAAGGTCGATGGTCCGGTACGATCCGTCGAGGATCGTTTCGGCGAGCGCGCGACCGCAACCCGGCGCGTGCATCAGACCGTGCCCGGAGAAGCCGGCAGCGAGATAAAAATTCTCCAGCCGTCCGGTCCAGGGGCCGACGATGGCGTTGCCGTCGAAATCGTTCTGGTCGTAGAGCCCGGGCATGCAGTTTTTTTCCTTGGTCCGTTCGAACTGCGGGAAGCGCGCCGCCAGCGCCGGCCAGACCACGGTCTCGAAATAGGTGTGATCGACGTCGAAGTTGTAGCCGCGCGGCTCCTTCAACGTCGGCACGCCGCCGGTGTAGCCCTTGCCCTCGGGCCGGAACGCGAGCCGGGCCGTGTCCTTCACGTAGGGCAGGGGCTCGATCGGTTCCTCGCACTCGAAGTAATGCTCGAAGCGGCGCAACGGTTCGATCGGCACTTTCCAGCCGACCATGGCGCAGACTTCTTTGGCCCAGGCGCCGGCGGCGTTGATGATCGCATCGGCTTCGATCTTCGCGCCGGACGCCAGCACGACCCGGCGGACGAGCTTGTCTTCGACCTCGATCGCTTTCGCTTCGTCCTTGATGAAGGTCGCGCCTACCGCCTCGGCTTTTTTTCGGAATCCGCGCATGACGCTGTAGGGATCGAGCCAGCCGTCCTGCGGCGAATGCACCCCGGCGCCGACGTCGTCGACGACCATCGACGGCCATTTCTCCTTCAGGTCCTTCGGCTCCATCCAGCGCACGTTGACGCCGTGCTGGCGCTGCGTTTCGAAGTTCAGGCGCAGCACCGGGATCGACGCCGGCGGCACGATGAACAGATAGCCGCCCTTCTTGAATCCGATGTCGGCGGGCGTGCCGTCGACCGCCATGGTTTCCGCGAACCGTTCGAAGAACGGCACGCCGAAGTTGGAAAGCTGGATGTTTTCCGGCAGCGCGAACAGCCGCCGGACGCCGCCCGAGGCGCGCGGCGTCGAAGCCAGGCGGTAAGCCGGATCGCGCTCGATCACCGCGACCGAGCAGGCCTTCGGATGGGTCCTGAGGAAATAGGCGGCGGCGGTGCCGATGGCCCCGCCGCCGACGATGACGACGTCGTACTTCATCCGGCGACTATAGCGGCGAAATCACTCCGCCGCGCGGATGTCCTTCTTGGTTTCCGCGAGCGAGCTGGAGGACGAGAAGTCGATGTCCTTCGGATAGCCATCCATGGAGCGCGCGATCGCGATTTCCAGGCGTCCGATGGCATCGTCCAGTTCGGCCTGGGTGATGACCAGCGGCGGGCAGACGCGCATGAAGTTCTTGACGCAGATGAACGCCGCGCCTTCCAGCATGGCGTTGTAGCGGATGCGCTCGCCCATCGCCGGGTCGGGGGTCTTGGACTTCTTGTCGGTGACGATGTCGAGCATCTGGTAAAGCCCCATGCCGCGCACGTCGCCGATGCATTCGTACTTGTCGCGAATGGCTTCCAGGCGCTTCCTGAGCCAGACGCCGAGATTGGCCGAGTGGTCCTCGAGCTTGTCGCGGATCACGACCTGAAGGCTTTTCAGCGCGACCGCGCAGGGCAGCGGGTCGCCCGGATAGGTGCCGGACCACGGCAGGCCCAGGTTGCCCGAGACTTCGTCGGCGATTTCCTTGAGCGTGAGGGGCTCCTGGCCGTCGAGGCCGAA
>CAZDFF010000168.1:0-7855 GCA_964504425.1 uncultured Hyphomicrobiales bacterium | reverse complement strand
AATGCGATCGGCCGTCGCTCGCGCAAGGCGCGCTTCCGCCTGGAACACGTCGGTTCGTGTAATTTCGCCGACTTGAAAGCGGTCGCGGGTCGCTTCCAACTGCCGACGCAGAACCTGTTCGTTATTGATGTTGAGCTGCAACACCGCCATATCGCGAAAAACATCGAGATAGGCCGTCGCCGCTTCGAACATCACGGTCTGTTCGATACTGATCAAACGAGCACGTTCCGCCTTGATCTGATTTTCGGCCTGGCTGGTTGCCGCCAGCGTCCGGCCACCGCGGAAGATCGGCTGGGTCACGTCCAGGCTAAGCGATTTCGGTTCGCGGTGCTGCAAGGACGGAGTGGTAATGTTGCTGTCGGCCCGGGAAAGCCCTGTTTCGCCGGTGAAGCTCAGCGACGGGCGCCAATTGGACAATGCCTGCGGCACGGTTTCGTCGGTGGCCCGGACCTTCGCACGCTGCGCCAATATCCGTGGATTGTTGCGGTAAGCCGAAGCAAACGCATCTTCGAGCGACTGCGCTGTTGCCTTGCCGGATACCAGCACAGCCGGCACCAAACATGCGGCGACAAGACTTGCGAGGACGGATGTGCGGATTCTCATCGATGCGTTCCCAGTCATGCGTTTCCAGCGCGTTCAGGGTGAGCGATCACGTTTAATTTGTGGTTAATCGCGCCCCGACGCACCATATATTTTATCGGGGTCACGGCTGGGCACCCCCGTTCCAATCGGTTAAGAAAAAAATCAGATCGCATGGAGGCGGTCAACAACATGTCTTTTTTCTTTCTATATCAATGCAATATACGATCTGCATTGATTCGACGGTAAAATCGTCGGGCTAGGCCAGAGCGAATCGTCGGTGTTGTAGACTGACCGTCCGGTCTTCGGCTTTATGCCAAGAGTTTAAGTATATCCGGCCGTTCCCGGCCGAATCGCCGGCTTAAAAAACGAAAGCCTTGGGGCGCGTGAAACCCGGCAATAACGGCGTACCGGCATCGAAAACCTCGCGCCGCGAAAGGACGCCGCCGTGACGGCTGACCAGGACGGCCTTGCCGGTCCCCGGTCCCGGTTGTGCGACGATGGCGACCAACCGCCCGTTTTCCGCCAACTGGTCCGAAATCGAGGCTGGAATGTGTTCGACCGCGCCATCGAAGAAAATCACATCGTAGGGAGCCTGTTTCGGATATCCCTCGTGAAGCGGCCCGTCGATCACCGCCACCGTATCGATGCTGAGATCGGCCAGCACGCGCGTCGCCTCGGCCGCCAGCTTGGCGTCGCTTTCGACGGCGACGACCGTCGAAGCCAGCTTCGACATCAGGGCGGCGGCATAACCCGTTCCGCACCCGATATGCAGCGCCACATCGCCGGGGCTGACGGCGGCGGTCTGCAGTAACCGCGCGACGATCATCGGCTCCATCATAGAGCGGCCGTTTCCGATCGGCAGGGCCTCGTCGACGTAGGCAATGCCCCTCTGCGCCTTGGCGACGAAGGCTTCGCGAGGCAGTTCGGCCATGGCGTCGAGAATGCGGTCGTCGGTCACCTGGTTGGGGCGAACCTGACTTTCGACCATGTTGTGGCGTTGCTGGGCATAGTCCATAGCGGCGCCTCGGGACCGGTTCCGGCCGAGACGTTCGGCCATCGGATCGTCCGCCGACTTATAGCCGCGAGGCCCGGAATTGACAATGGCGGCGGGCCTTTTCCCAGGGTCGGGAGAGCCCCAAAATCGACGACCGCGTGCCTTGACCCGCCGCCGGAGACCGGTCTATGGTCCGCACCCCTTCGGGGGGGTGGGTTTTTCGTTGCGGAGGATCGGCCAGCATCGCTAATTTGGCGCGGTGGCAGAGTGGTGATGCAGAGGACTGCAAATCCTTGTATGCCGGTTCGATTCCGGCCCGCGCCTCCAGTTTCTGTGCTTTCTATTCCGGCGTAGCTCAACGGTAGAGCACGCGGCTGTTAACCGCGGGGTTGTAGGTTCGAATCCTACCGCCGGAGCCAATTCCCCCCATCGACGAACTCGGTCGCGCCAGACAGAGGGCTTTTCATGAGCGATGAATCCGACGAAGCGACCCTGAGCGTACAGGTCGCCAATCAGTTCGTGAACGTCGCCAACACGCGCCTGAAGGACGGTCTGCCGCCGCCGTTGATCGCTTCCGCGCTGCGCCACGCGGCCGCCAACTTCACCGCATTCGCCGCCGCCCACGGCGACGGCCCGGCCCCGGTGGCCGACGCCTTCGTTCAGGAATTTCGCGAGATGCTGACCTACTATTACGGTCTGCACGGCGGCGGCGGTGGGGACGGCACGACCGGCCTCCACCGCCTGATCGACAAGGTCAAGAGCGAGCAATAACCCTCGTCGGCGCCGCGCTCAATTCGCCGCCGCCGTCCCACCGATCAAATGCACATCGTGCTGCGGGAACGGGATCGAGTACCCGGCCTTTTCGACCGCGTTCTTCGCTGCTTTGGTCAGATCGAAGCGCACCCCCCAGTAATCGCCGCCGTTCATCCAGCAGCGCATGGTGATTTCGACGGCGCTGTCGCCGAGCTTCGTCACCATGACTTCCGGTGCCGGATCGGTAAGGACGCGCTTATCGTCCGCCATCAGGCCGGCCAGCACTTTCATCGCGCCGTCGATGTCGTCCGAGTAGCTGACGCCGACCGCGACGTCGAGACGCCGCGTCGCGTTGCGCGAATAGTTCGTGATCGGCTTGTTCCACAACGACGAATTCGGGACGTTCATATACAGGCCGTCGACGGTACGCATCTCTGTCGTGAATAGCCCCATGTCGATGATCGTGCCGGCGATGCCGCCGGCGTCGACGTATTCGTCGGCCTTGAATGGTCTCAACAGCAGCAACATCAAACCGGCGGCGATGTTTTGCAGCGTGCTTTGCAACGCCAAGCCGATGGCAAGGCCCGCGGCGCCGATAACCGCGATGATGCTGGCGGTCTGCACGCCGACCCGATTCAGCACGGCGATCAAGACGAACGCCAAGATCGCGTACCGCACGAAATTGGCCAGAAAACCTCGCAGGGTTCGATCGACCTTGCTGGTCCGTTCCAGTCCGCGCACCGTCAGGTTTCGCGCCCATCCGGCGACAATCCAGCCAACGATCAGGATCGCGATCGCGGCCATAATATCGAGCCCGAAGACGCCGATCGCCTCCATCGCCTTGTTGTATGCGGCGACAATCTGCCCACTCATTTGGTCTTCTCCTTCAGCGTGTCGAATTGATTTTAATGAGGATCGCGCCGATCATCGTTCGCCGAGACGAGCGCGCCGTTCCCGCGCCGCCCAATCCCGTGCCTTGGTTTCGTCGGGCGCCTCGCCGTACAACCCTTCCAGATAGACCCGGGTCATCAGGGCCATGGCGCCGATATGCCCCGCATCGGCGGCGCGGCGCGCCCAGAAAAGAGCTCTTTTAGGATCGACATCGACCCCGTTTCCGTCGCGATAAAATTGAACCAGGTCGTACATCGACGTGATCTCGCCCAATTCGGCCGACTTGATCGTGGCCCGCGCGGCATCGGTCTTGCGTCCCAGATTCATATAAACGATGGCCGCGAAGCGATAGGATTCGACGTGATCGGGGCGAAGCCGGATCGCCGCCTCGATGGGCTCGACCGCGTCGTCGTACATGCGAATGAATCCAAGCGCGGAAGCGAGATCGTATTGCGCCCCGGCGTCTTCCGGCCGGACCATGACGATGGAACGGTACAGATTGATCGCTTCTTCGTAATTGCCGATGAACAATAGGCTCAGGGCCAAATTGCGGCGCACGGCCACGTCGTCCGGTCGTTGCTCGGCCGCTTCCAGGCACGCCTTGACGTCACCCGACCGGGCATTGGCCGCGCAACGTTCTACGGCCGAGGGCGCCGCCCCCGCCGTCGCGGTCATGGCAAACGTGGCGATCATCCACCCGACACCGCGCGCTAGGCGGCCCATGTAGGCTCTCAATCGAGGTGTTTCTTAAAGAACTCAAGACTTCGCTTGCCGGCCGCGTCGGCGGATTCCTTATGGTAGTGCTTGCCGCCCACCCGCGCGAAAGCATGGCCCTGGCCGATGTAGTCGTAAACGGTGACCATGGGATTGGCGGCGACGGCCTTGCGCACCTTATCCTGGGCGTCCTTCGGCACGAACTCGTCCTCGGTGGCGATGTGCAGCATCAGCGGGCACTTCACGGTCTCGCCGATATGCTCGACCAGATAGACGCCGTAATAGCTGACCGCCGCATCGGCCTTCGTGCGCGTTGCCGTCAGGTAGGCCAACCGGCCGCCCAGGCAAAACCCGACCGTGCCCACCTTGCCGGTGCAGCCGTCGAGCTTGCGGAGCGTTTCGATCGTCGCATCCAGATCGGCGACGCCCTTCTCCAGGTCGAAGCCCTTGAACAATTCGAATGCACGCGCCCATTCGGCTTCGGTGCGGTCGGTGATTTGAATGCCGGGTTCCTGGCGCCAGAATAAATCCGGACACAGCGCCATGTATCCTTGCCCTGCCAGGCCGTCAGCGATGTCGCGCATGACCTTGTTGACGCCGAAGATCTCTTGAATCACGACGACGCCCGGCCCACGGCCCGATGCCGGTTTAGCCAGATAGCCCATGAACGAGCCGCCATCCTTGGCCTTGATGGTGATTTCGCTGCCGCTCATCGTTCACCTCCCTCGGTCGATGCCCTGCTTGGCGAGACAGTTTAGAAACGGGATGAAATTAAGGCAATTTTCTCTTGGGCCGGCACTTGGCCGATGGCCGGACCACGGCGCCCCCCGTATACTCGCCGCCATGCCCAGATTCGCGACCCGATCTTTTTTCATATATAGCGTATACGTCGCGCTGTCCGCGATCTGCCTTACCGCATCCCCATCGAACGCCGCCGATCCATGCGCCGGCGCCCAGCCGCAAGCGCCCCAGGTCAAGGTCGATCTGAAGCGTGGGCCGCCCGTCTATCACACGCACTTGAGCCGCGAGCAGATTGCTTCCCTGAAAGGCCGGCGCGCCCTAAACGCCCAAACGTCGAGCTGGAAACCGATCGGGTTGACGGTCGCCGACATCAAGTATTCCACCAAGATCAGCCTCAAGCTGCTCGGGCGAGACGGTAATCGGATTTGCGCTGCGTTGGCTTCGGTCGAGGCCACGATGGGATTCGACAAGCTCGACGTTTACATCAGCAACAACTTTCGCAAGGGCTCGTGCCCGTACCAGATCATTTACGAACACGAAAACAAGCACGTCGTCGTTTTCCAGAACACGGTCGCGCGTTACGGGCCGCTGCTGCGCCACAAGCTCGAGACCGAGGCGCGCACCATGCGGCCGGTGGTCGCGACGTCGATGGAACAAGCAGCGCGCATATTCAAATCGCGCCTGCACGGCAAGACGACCACGTTGTTCCAGGAGTTGAATCGCGCGCTCGATTCCGCCAACGGCGCGCTCGACACGCCGCGCAACTATTCCCTCGAACAGGCCCGCTGCGACAAGTGGAACTAAGACGACCCCCGCCAGCCACGCCCCTTGGCGATGGCGGCGCGGCCGAATTTTTCGCGCACCTTGTCCATCGCCCGTTCAACGCCGGCCCGGCGCGTCTTCCCGGCATCCAGCAAGTCGGGCACATCGGCGCCGTCCGCCGAACCGAGCTTGCCGACGCCGACGCCGATCAAGCGGAAACGCCGGCCATCGGCCTCCGCCTCCAGCAATCCGGCCGCATGGCGGAATATTTCGTCGGCCATTTGGCTCGGTCCGCCTAATTGCCGGCTGCGGGTCAACAGGCGAAAATCGGCGGTCTTCAGCTTCAGCGTCACCGCGCCGCCCGCGAGCCCGGCCCGCTTCAGGCGCCCGGCGACGGTTTCCGCCAGATGCCACAGATCGCGTTTCAAGGCTTCGGCATCGGACACATCGGTCTCGAACGTCGTTTCCGCGGAAATGCTCTTGGTTTCCGACATCGGGTCGACCCGGCGAAAATCCTCGCCGCGCGCGAAGGCATATAGACGCCGCCCGATGACGCCGTAACGGCGAACCAGCGTGGTTTCGTCCAACGTCCGCAATTGGGCGATGGTGCCGATGCCGTCTTTCTCCAACGTCTTGACCAGCGCCCTGCCCGCGCCCCAGATCGTGCCGACCGGCCGGGGCGCCAAGAAGTCCATGGCCTCGGCCCGGCCGATCACGGCGAACCCGCGCGGCTTGTTCAAATCGGACGCAATCTTCGCCAGGAACTTGTTGAAGCTGAGGCCCACCGAAACCGTTACCCCGATCTCCTGCTCGATTTGCCGCGCCAGCCGAACCAACGTCCGGGCCGGGCTGCCGCCGTGCAGGGCTTCGGTGCCGGAAAGATCGAGAAATGCCTCGTCGATGGAAATCGGTTCGACCAGTGGCGTCGTCGCTTCCATCGTTGCGCGCACTTGCCGTCCGACCGTGCGGTATTTTTCCATGTTCGGGCGGATCACGACAGCGTCGGGACAAAGCTCCTTGGCCTTATACATCGGCATCGCCGACCGCACCCCGTCGATGCGCGCGATGTAGCAGCACGCGGCGACCACGCCCCGGCGGCCCCCGCCGACGATCACCGGCTTGCCGCGAATCGACGGATCGTCGCGCTTTTCGACCGCGGCGTAGAAGGCATCGCAGTCGATATGGGCGATCGACAGGGCATCGAGTTCGGGATGGGACAAGACCCGCCCCGATCCGCATGCGGGACATCGCGCGGGCGGCGGATCCCGTTCGACGGCCTTCAGGCAATCCCGGCACAGGCTCGGCATTTCCGAATCCTACACCCGGCCCCGGAGCCCCGGAAGCGGCCCTATACGGCCCTCCTAAATCGCGGGTATGAAAGGGGAATTCCCTGTTATACTGATGCCGAATCGAGCGGACCGGCCAGACCCATGAGCGACAGCGTTATCGACGGCGAAACCGAGTCGGAGGAACTGCGCCTCCTCCGCCAGGACGCCCGTCACCTGAAAAACACCATCGCCGCCATGCGCGACGAATTGGAAACCGTTCGATACGGCCGGGAACAGGCCGTCCAAGAGGCCGTCGCGGCCGCCAACAACGAAATCATCCAGCTTCGCAATACCGTCTCCGCCATGCGCGAGGAAATGGAGACGATCCGCTATTCCAAGGACAAGGCCGTGCAGACGGCGGTCGCGGCGTCGAGCGGCGAGATCGCGCAGTTGCGCGATACGATAGCGGCGATGCGCGAGCAGATCGAAACGTTGCGCTACGAAAAGGAAAAGGCCGTGCAGGCCGCCGTCGCCAACGCCCACGACGAAATCACCCAGTTGCGCCAGACCGCCCAGGCACTGCGCGACGAGATGGACGGCGTGCGCGTCTCGAAGGAAGATGCGGTCCAAGACGTGACCCGTTCCTTCAACGACCAGGTCGCCCAATTGCGCCAAACGGCCGTCGTCTTGCGCGATCAGATGGAAACCTTGCGCGCCGAATACGAGGAAAAGATCCAAAACATGGAGCGCGCGTTCCGTGACGAAAAAAGGCAGCTCCACGATACCATCGCCGCGCTCCGCGACCGCCTGGAAGCCGCCGCCGCCGTCGCCAAAGCCCAGAACAAGGATAAAACGCCGGTCCCGGTTTCGACCAACGCCCCGGCCAAGCCGTCGAGGCCTGTCAAACGGGCAAAATCCGTGCTAAATCCTGGCAAAACGAAAGGTGCCGGTCCCGCCGAGGGGAACGCCTGATGGCCAACGACGAAGCAACCCAACCGACCGTGCGGCGCGTGCGCGACTTGGTTCGTCCCGGCGCCAGCCCGCCGCTGACTGCGCCCCTGTCACCCACGAAGCCGAAGCCGGCTGGCGGCGCGCCGTCGCCCGGCCCCGCCGCCGTCGCCCGGCATTCGAATGCGGACGAACGCAAGCG
>CAZDFF010000167.1:0-7926 GCA_964504425.1 uncultured Hyphomicrobiales bacterium | reverse complement strand
CCGGATTGCCCCAATCGCCGCCGAGCAACGTCTCGGCCTTCAACGCGTTTTCCTGGGCACCGCGGATGGCCGCGATCTCGGATTCCACGGATCGGTCGATGTCCGCGGTTGTGGTCGTTTCGGATTCTTTGAGTGCGCTCGCGAATCGGTCGATCAGTGATTTTTTTGCCATGCCCCTCGAACCTAATAAGAATAGCGACCAGACTTTAAATAAACTCTCGCCCCTTTAGCGTAATGGAAGCCCCCCGCGAAACAAGCCTTGCCGGACAACCCCGCCATTTACCTCCCTCTCATCTTCTCCCAGTCCTCCTCCGTCAGCATCGAGGCGAAGTTGAATTGGCCGGCGCCGGCCAGCCATTCGCCGCCGTCGATGGTCACGACCTCGCCGTTGATAAAGCCGGAGCGGTCGGAGGCGAGGTAGGCGGCGAGGTCGGTCAATTCTTCGTGCCGGCCGGTGCGGCCCAAGGGATTGCGCGTCTCCCACACGTTCGCCAGGTCTTCCCTGGGCACGAGGCGCTCCCATGCGCCTTCGGTCGGAAACGGGCCCGGCGCGATGGCGTTGAGCCGCACGCCCTTCGGCCCCCATTCGACGGCGAGGCTGCGTGTCATGGCGAGGACGCCGGCCTTGCCCATGGCCGACGGCACCACGAACGCCGAGCCGGTCCAGGCGTAGGTGGTGACGATGGAGAGCACGTTGCCTTTGCGGCCGCCGGCGATCCAGCGCTTGCCGCAGGCCAGCGTCATGTAGGCCGACCCGTGCAGCACGATGCCCAACACCGCATCGACGGCGCGATGCGACAAATCCTCGGTTCGCGCCAGGAAATTGCCGGCGGCGTTGTTGACCAGCACATCCACGGGACTCTCGGCCCAGATCGCGGCGACGGTGCTTTCCACCGCTTCCGGATCGCGGATGTCGAGCCCGCGCCAGGTAATTTTGCCCGCGCCTTCGCCGGCCCCTCCGCCGAGTTCCGCCGCCGTTTCCCGCAATACCGCCTCGCGGCGGCCGCAGATGACCACGTCGGCGCCCAGGCCCAGAAAACGCGCGGCCATCGACTTACCCAGCCCCGTGCCGCCACCGGTGACGAGGATGTGCTTGCCCTTCAGGAGACCGGGCTGGAACATCTATTTTTCCCCTTCCCTCTTGCCTTTGTGCGCCACGGAACGGCAACCTTAGCCCCGCGGGCGGTGCTGTGTACACGGCCAGCCGCGCCAAAAGCAGACGCGCCTTGGGAGGGGCGGCCGATGCTGATCCGGGGCGAAACCTACGCCGAGACCTGCCGATTGAATCGCTGGCGCATCCCCGCGCGATTCAACATGGGCGTCGACGTGTGCGACCGCCATGCCGCCGCGACACCCGACCGGGTCGCGCTGATCGTCGAGGACGAAGCGGGCAGCCTGCGCCGCCACACCTGTCGCGACCTGGAACGACTGTCCAATCGCTTTGCCAACATACTGATCGGCCACGGCCTTGAACGCGGCGATCGGGTCGCCATCGTCCTGTCGCAGTCGGTCGAAACGCCAGTCGCGCACATCGGCGCCTGGAAGGCGGGGATGATTTCCATCCCGATGTTCACCTTGTTCGGCGAAGACGCGCTGGAATATCGCCTGTCCGACAGCGGTGCCCGTTGCGTCGTCACCGATCCGGCAAACTGGCCAAAGGTCGCGGCGATCCGCGATCGTCTGCCGAATTTGAAACTGGCGCTGATCGTCGGCGGCGACAAGGCGTACCCGGGCACGCATGCATGGGACACGGAAATGGCCCGCGCGGCGGACACCTTCGCCGCCGTCGACACGGCGGCCGAGGACCCGGGGCTGATCGTTTACACCTCGGGAACGACCGGAAATCCGAAAGGCGCGTTGCACGCGCACCGGACCTTGATCGGCCATCTGCCCGGTATCGAATTTCCGCACGAGTTCTTTCCGCAGGACGGCGACCTGATGTGGACGCCGGCCGACTGGGCCTGGATCGGCGGCCTGATGAACGTGCTGATGGGCAGCCTGCATCACGGCGTGCCGGTCTTGGCAAAACGGGCACGCAAATACGACCCGGAACAGGCACTCGACCTGATGGCCCGGCATGGCGTGCGCAACACCTTCATGCCACCGACGGCGCTGCGCCTGATGCGCCAAGTGGATAACCCGCGCGCCAAATACGACGTGCGTCTGCGCACCGTCGTCTGCGCCGGTGAACCGATGGGCGCCGAACTGCTGGATTGGGCCCGGGGCGCGCTGGGCGTTACCTTGAACGAATTCTATGGCCAGACGGAATGCAACCTGGTGGTTGCCAACTGCGCGGCGCTGCTGCCGGTGAAGCCGGGCTCGATGGGCGTGCCGGTGCCGGGCCATGACGTCCGCATTATCGACGGCGACGGCCGGCCGCTCCCCGCCGGCACGATCGGCCAGATCGCCGTGCGCCAGCCCGACCCGGTAACGATGCTCGAATACTGGAACAACCCGGACGCGACCCGGGCCAAATACCGGGGCGAATGGCTGCTGACCGGCGACGAAGGCCACGCCGACGACGACGGCTACCTGTGGTTCGTCGGCCGCGACGACGATGTCATCACCACGGCGGGCTACCGGGTCGGTCCCGGCGAAATCGAGGACTGCCTGATCCGCCACCCCGCCGTGGCGCTGGCCGCCGCCATCGGCGTCCCCGACCCGATCCGCACCGAACAGATCAAGGCCTTCATCGTGCTTCGACCCGGCAGCAACCGCATGCCGAACCTGGAGGACGACATCCGCGCCTTCGTCAAGACCCGCCTGTCGCCGCACGAATATCCGCGCCTGATCGAATTCGTCCCCTCGCTGCCGATGACGGCAACGGGTAAGATCAAGCGCAAGGACCTGCGCGACGCCGAAATCGGAAAACTCAAATCAAACGAGGAACGACAAACATGAACAAGACGGTCGAGTACTTCTTCACGCCGATTTCGCCCTGGGCTTATCTGGGCAGCGAGCGCTTTCAGCAGATCGCCAAACGCCACGTCGCAACGGTCAACTTCCGCCCGTGCAACCTGGGCGCCGTGTTCGAGGTCTCGGGCGGCCTGCCGCTCGGCAAGCGGGCGCCGCAGCGTCAAGCCAACCGGCTGCAGGAACTGAAGCGTTGGAGCGAGTACCTGGACATCCCGCTGACCGTGAAACCGAAGCATTTCCCGGCCAACGACCAACTGGCCGCGCGCATGATCATTGCCGCACAACGTCAGCAGCTCGACTGCCACAAGCTGGCGCATGCGTTGGCGCGCGTCACGTGGGCCGAAGAGAAAGATATCGCCGACGCCCCGACCCTTAAAGTCGCGGCCGACGCGGCGGGCTACGACGGCGCGGCGCTGCTGAAGGCGGCCGAAGACCCGGACATCGCCGCCGAATACGAACGCAACACCAAGGAAGCCGTTGCCAAAAACGTATTCGGCGCACCGACCTACATCGTCGGCGACCAGCTGTTCTGGGGCCAGGACCGGCTTGATTTCGTCGAGCGCGAACTGGCGAAGTAAAGGATATGAATCCGATGGCGGAAAAGCATCCCGACTGGCGCATCGCCGGCGATTGGTTCGACCTTTGCAGTTGCGCCATCGGCTGCCCGTGCGTGTTCGGCGGCCGGCCGACGACGGGCGTTTGCGAGGGCGTGCTGACCTGGATCGTCCGAGACGGGAATTACGGCGACGTTTCCCTGTCCGGTTTCAACGCCATCCTGGTCGTGCACTTCGAAGGCGGCGTGCTGGAAAAGAACCGCCACTTCGGATTCCTGATCGACGACCGCGCCGACGAAAAGCAGCGCGCCGCCCTAAAGGCGATCTTCACCGGCACGGCCGGCGGCCGGTTCGCCGCCTGGCGCGATCTGACGGTCGAAAACCTGGGCGTCGAGTTCGTGCCGATCCGCGCCGAGGCGTCGGCCGACGCCGAGGACTGGCGGGTCGAGGTGCCGGGCATGATCGATGGACTGGGCGGCCCCTATCGCGACTTAATGGTGCCGGACGGCCAAGTCTGCCGCATCGTCAACGCACCCCGGCCCGAGGTCGGCCCCGGCGACATCACCGTCGGCCAGGCCCGGCGGAACCTGCTGAAAGGCTTCGGCTACGACTGGGATCATTCCACCAAATCCGCCAAGCACATTCCCTTCGATCTTCGGGGACCGGACGCCTTCTCCTGGCGCCGGCCGCTCGAACGCCAGTGACATCGACGGTCGGCGCCGATGTACGGCGCGAACGGCGCCGGGTGGCGGTCGCGGTCGGCATCGCCACGCTCGCCGCCTGGGGCGCGACGTGGTGGTTCGCGTGGCAGATGGAAGCCATGGATCACGCGACGATGCCGCCGCTTCACGCACAAACCTGGTCTGCGACGGATGCGCTGGCGACGTTCCTGATGTGGGCGGCAATGATGGCGGCGATGATGCTGCCCTCGGCATTGCCGATGATCGATGCCGTCGCGACCATTGCCGTCCGGCGCAAGGCGCGCGGCGACGATCACACCCCGGCCGCCATTTTCGTCGCCGGTTACCTGATCGCTTGGACCGGATTTTCCGCCCTCGCCACCGCCGTGCAATGGGCCTTGCACAAGGCCGGCCTGCTGTCGCCGATGATGGAAAGCGCGTCCCCCGTCATGGCCGGGATTCTGTTCCTGCTGGCCGGCGCCTATCAGTTCACATCGTTCAAATACGCTTGCCTCGACAAGTGCCGCTCGCCGGCCGCTTTCGTGCTGACGGAATGGCGCGACGGCACTGCGGGCGCCGTGATCATGGGCCTGCGGCACGGCGGGTTTTGCGTCGGTTGTTGCTGGGCGCTGATGGCGTTGCTGTTCGCGGTTTCGGTGATGGATCTGCGCTGGGTCGCGGCCCTGGCCCTGCTGGTCGCCGTCGAGAAAATCGCGCCCTTCGGCGCGGCGTTCGCCCGCATCTTCGGCATCGCTTCCGTGTTGGCGGGAGGGTGGTTGCTCGCCCGCACCGCACTCGGCTGAGCGCTTCTACTTCGAAAGCAGTTTGGCAAAGGTGTCCGCGTCGAGCGGCGGCACCTGGGTCAACGACAGGTTTTCGGCGACATGGGGCGGCTGCTTCATGCCGACCAGCGCCGTCAGCGCGCCCGGCACGCTGCGCGCGAACTGCAACGCGCGGGCGCCGTCACCGGGCAGATCGGCGCCGAGCCGTTCGGCGATGGTCGGCGGCAGCTTGCCGAAGCGCGCCTGGGCGATGGCGCCGCTGAGCACCGGACGGAGGCCCAGCGAAATCGCCGCCTGGATCGCCGGCAGCATTTTTTCACCGACCTTCTGCGTCGGCATCGCGTGGGCCTCGCGCATGGCGACATTGAACGGAAGCTGGACGTACCTGAAACGATCTTCGCCGCCCCCCGCGGCCTGGCGCGCCAACGCCTTGGCCTCGACGAGGGAGATGTAGCCCTTCTCGCCGGGCTTGACCCGGAAGGCGTTCCACGACGCGATACCGTAGGCGCCGATGCGGCCTTCGTCGGCCGCCGATTCCAACACGCCGAAGGCTTCGCGCAGGCGATGGCGGAACGTGTCGGCATCGACGGCGCCAACCTGCGCTTCCGGATTGTGAATGTAATAAACGTCCAGCGTATCGATGCCGAGATTGACGCGCGAACGGTCCAACTCGCCGGACAGATAGACCGGATGCATGCAATGGCTGTCGGCGACGAGATCCCCTTGCGTGATGCCGCCCTGACCGACGTAACGCGACTGGAACCACTCGGCACGGGTCGGGTGCGGCAGGTAACCGCCCTTGGTACAGACGACGAATTCCTCGCGTTTGATCGCGTTTTTTTCCTTGGCGCGCACGAGCGCGCGGCCGATGCTTTTCTCCCCACGCTCGAATCGATAGTTGATCGCCGTATCGATGACATTGACGCCGGCGGCGAAGGCCTTCTCCACGGCGGTTTCGACCAGAGCATCGGTCGCGTCGTCCGGCTTGCCCAAATACGTGCCGAGACCGATCGACGACCACAGCACGCCGTCCGAATCGTGAAAGTGCCCGGCGGCAATACGGCCTTCGAGACGCTTCCTATAGGCCGCCGTGCCTTCGGGCGTGGCGCGCCCGGCCTGACGCATCAGCGCCTTCACGCGTAACGCCTTCGATCGATCGCCCGTCGCATTCCGCCCCCGCTTCCCGGCGCCATCATAGCCGAGTCCGGCCGGGAAATCACAATTCTCACAAATGCAACAGCATCGGCGCGAACCAGCCGAGCAACGCCAACATGGTCAGCGTCGCATCTGTGGGAATCGATTTCGCAACCCATAACCGCCCGAGTATAGTAGCATTTTACGTCGAAGCGCGGACGATATTACCGATAGATTGAGGAGATCGAGACCAGTGCCGTACGCAGTTTTAAATGTAACGGCAATTGTTTTTTTTGTCGCGATCTGGGCAACCGCATTCGTCACATATCCCCGTAATGGGCGTACGCTCGAATCGCCGAACTTCGTTCGGGCGCTCGCGATCGTATGGATGGCAACGCTCCTGATTCCCTATTTCTGCCTGGGCCCGCTTTCCTACATTCATCTCGACGACGAGGGCGAATTGGTGTTGGCATTCCATAAGCTGATTGCATCGGAACCGGCATCGAGCCAATACACTCATCGTTTAGCAAGTGGCGTCGACCTACGAGGTTCCTTCATGGTCGGCGGCGAAGTGTTTTCCATCAATCGCTTCCTCTTGTCTGCATTACCGCTTTGGTTGGGGATTCTCGCTCATAAAACAATTGCTTATGCCGCTGGATTCATTGGCGCATATCTTTTGGTTCGCAGGGGAATGAAATGCCAGCGATTCACCGCCGTCGGCTTCGCGGCATTGTTTACCGTCGCGCACTATCGCTTCGTATTCGTAACTTTCGACATCGGTTGGTCGCTATTGCCGCTTGCGGCATATGTGGTTGCATTCAGAACGAAACGTCGATGGTATTTTCGGTCCGTCGCCACATTCGCCGCATTGGCGGCAACCTTTTCGTCGCCTTATCAAAGCCTATTGCCGATGGCTGCGACGTTCTTGGGCGCGGCTCTGATCGCCCATCCTAGATGGCTAAAATTCATTGCGGGCGCAATTATTACTTTTGCCGCGATTCTCGCGAACTGGTCGGAATCGATTTTTGCGATGCTCCAATTGAGTCCCGCCTCGATCCTAGGGCAATCGGCACTTTCGGGCCCAAGCGCCACGCTAGGCGATATGACTGCGTCGATCATGCTCACACTCGGCTCACGGCCTGTCGTTGCCGGCATGCTCGCACTATCGTTTATCGTCGCTCTTTGGCGGCGAAAATACATTCTCGATGTCGCGTTTGCATTTCTCGTTCCAGCTGCATGTTTCGTTTGTTTCAATTTGTTTCCATGGCCGTCGTTCGGTATCGGCAGCGTCAAAGGGGTGACAAGCGGCTATTTCATGATCGCCTGGATTCCACTGTCGATCCTGATCGCCGCGAGATGTATTGAGGAAATCCCGAAAACAAATCGTCGATGGCGCGGGCAACGCTTAAGTCAATTGCCCGTCGCGGCGACATTGGCACTGGCCGCCGGCACACTTGGCCATTTTACAGCTATAGGATTTCACGGGTATTTCAATTCCTCGGGACAGGCCGTTTATCGCAATGTCGCGAATCTTCGTGACAGATCCTGGGAACCCTCAGCACCGTTCCGAATCGCGGCCTTTGCGGATCGAAACCACGTTCCCCGCCCGAACATTCCGACAACGTTTTACGGACTCGATAGCTTCGACGGCTGGCTGAACATTACCCCCGCCGCGCATTCCAATTATTGGAGCGCCGTGAACCGCCACAAGAAGGATCATTGGAACGCGATCTCGGCATGGCCTTCTGCAATCGAGATCCCATGGTCATGGCAAGGCCGTATATCGCTGTCGCTTCTGGCCATCGCAAACGTTCGCTTTCTCGTATCCCCGATTCCCGTATCGGGACCCGGGTTTGCGTT
>CAZDFF010000166.1:2653-7959 GCA_964504425.1 uncultured Hyphomicrobiales bacterium | reverse complement strand
ATCGAACGGACCTGGCGCGAGGCGCCGCATCCGGCGCTGCTGGACGCCTACCTGGCGGCGACGGCGCCCGACGACGTCCTCGAACGGGTGCGTGCCGCGCAGCGCCTGACCAAGAACAATCTCGCGCACGTCGAAAGCCACATCGCCCTGGCGACGGTGGCGCTCGACGCCCGGCTCTGGGGCGAGGCGCGGAAAAGCCTGGGCGCCGTCGGCGACGACCCGCCGGCGCGGGTCTGCCGGGCGATGGCGGCGCTCGAGGAACTGGAACACGGCAATGCCGCGCTTGCGCGCGAATGGCTGATGCGCGCCACCCTGGCCGATCCGGATCCGGCCTGGGTCTGCGATACCTGCGGCAATACGGTCAAGGACTGGCGGCCGGTCTGCGGCAAGTGCCACGCCTTCGACGGCTATCGCTGGCGCACGCCGCCGCACGTGATGGCGCTGGCGGCGCCGATGCCGTCGCTCGGCCTCGCCCAGCCGGATGCCGGTCCCGCGCTCGCGCCGCCGGCCGGCGACGATCCGGCCGTCAAGCCGGCCTGATCCGTAGAAAATAGGCAAAGAAAAAGCCGCTGGGACCGAGCGCGAACCCCGAATGGGGGCGCCGGTCCCGGCGGCGAGGAGAAGAACCCCGGGATAGAGTCCCGGGGCCTGGGCTGAAGCGGCCGGGCGAACCCGGCCGCTTTAACCGTCGGGTGGACTACTTCTTCTTCGCCGCTTTCTTCTTCTTGGCCGGGGCTTTCTTCTTGGCCGGGGCCTTCTTCTTCGCCGGGGCCTTCTTCTTCGTCGCTTTCTTCTTTGCAGCTTTAGCCATCGTCGTCTCTCCTATGGTGAATGTGTGACTTGCGTATTCGAAAAGGGCCGGACCCCAACCGACCGTTGCGTGGTGCCGCTGGCGTCATCCTCCTGGATGGGGTTGTCGTTTTTTGGAACTCTTTTTGGCGGCAGTTGCTCCTTCGCCGCCGATATCGTGGCGGCGATCCTTTCCCCTGACCGCCGATTCGCGACGGACGACGATCGATGCCGACTCGTTCACGTAGCTGGTCGCGGGAAAAAACACGTATGCACCTCCGTTGCCCCGATCCTGGTCGAACGAATCGTCCAAGACCGCGAAAACACACAAAATAAGAATATTTTTGTGAAATCTTTCAAGCATTTCCTTTGCGTGCATCTTTTTCTTGACAGGGCCGACACCGCGCGGACATCCAAGCGGACGCGAATCGCGGAAATAGCGATACACTTTATGCGAGAAATTCTTGTTAGATAAAATCGTCGCCCTTGGAACGCGGCGCCGGCGCGGCAATATCGTCCGCATCGTCGCCGGCCGGCGGTAAAAATCGAAATCGGCACCGAAGAAATGCCGCCGCGAGTCTCGTTGCCGAAGCGACGCGCGGGTTTCGCGAATCGCGGACGCCGCCGTCGTCAAAATGCGCCGGTGTCGTGTGGCCGCCGTGCGATCCTGCATAATCCTTTAATTGCCAAGGTATTTTCGAAGGCCGGGACGATGCCGTCGATGCGGGGACGCGCCGTGTCCCGTTTTTTTCGTCGATGCGCGCGCATCCGTCGCCGCCGGTCGCGAATCGATGCGCGGCATCGGCGCGCGTCGGCGTTCCGGCGCGTCGTTCGTCGCAACAACGCGATCGCGACTCCCGGATCGGCGCATCGGCGATTCTCGGCGGCCGGTTCGTGCGGTTGCATTTCTTTTTCGACCGTTCGTATCGCCGCACCGATCGCGCGCGCGTCGGCGACCGATTTTAGACTCGTCCGGCGCGATGCATATTTTTTCGGCCGCAGCCGAAAATTCGGGCTCGGTCGGGGTCGAAAACGCAAAAATCGCGAATCTTTGGCAAACCGATTCGCAAACGATTCGCGGATGGAAATCGGATTCGCGACGCGAAAATTTCTCCGCGCGCGCTTTTTCGACTCGTTTATCGCGTCGATCGCGTGCCGTGCGACCGTGTCCGATCGATGTCGCGACGTCGCACCGTCGCCGTTGCCGCGTGTGTCGCGTCGCCGCCGCCGATCGTCGCAAACGGATTCGATTAGCGCTTCGGAAACGGCCGAACCCGCGCATGATATTCGTCCCGGGCGCCGCATCCGGCCTTCGGCGCGGCTTGCAATCCCCGGCCAAGCCCCTTATTTTCCGGCCCCAGACGGCATCGTGCCGTCCAAGACCCGCCATTATCCGCGTTCAGGCTCGTTGCCGGCGTAGCTCAGGGGTAGAGCAACTGATTCGTAATCAGTAGGTCCGCAGTTCAAATCTGCGCGCCGGCACCATTTTCCGCCGATTCCGAGAATTCAGCCGATCAGGTTCACGGCGCTGCCGGGTGGCAGCACGTTCGACCGTCCCTGGCTCAGGACCCGGGCGAATTCCTGCAGCGCCGCGGTATTGAAGCCCAATCCCCGTTCCAGAACCTGCAAATTCTGCAATCGGTTGCCGGCCAGGACGATGGCGTTGCCGACGGCGGCGAGGACGGTCTGCACGTCGATATCGGACAGCGCGTTGAAATCGGAAAGCTTGCCGAAGATGTCGGGCGCGCCGAGGCCGAGACCCCGGGTGTCGAGCGGTTGCGGCGTGACGATGACGCTGCCGCCGTAGCGCGTGGTCTGAATCTGTATGCGCCGGGCGTCGCTGGAAATGAAATTGGCGCCGCGAAATCCGGCGCCGTCGACCAGGGAATTGATCGCTTCCAGCAGGCGCCGGCCCTCGGATTGGATATTCACGCGCGAAACGCGGGTGCCGCCCGGTTCCACCGAAGCCTGCGCCGAAACCAGTGAGGAATGACTCGAAATCCGGAGCGCGTTCGCCAGCGATCCCAGCGCTTCCAGGATACCCTCGCCGCTGATCAGCGCGGTGGCCAGCGCCGTGGTCGCGTCGTCGATGCTGACACTGACCGGCGACAGGTCGAACGGGCCGACGAACAAGTCGTCCGGCAACGCGACCGTGGACCCGACCAGCGGTACGGACGACGTCGAGCCGACGGACACCAGCGCGCGGCGCGCGTCGATCGCGATGGAGGTCGCGGATATGGAAGCGAATTCCACGGGCATCGGCGTTCTTGCCTTCCCGCCCTCCTGGCGGATTTCGGATCGGCCCCGTTTTCCGGAACCGGCCGGCTTCTGCGGCCGCTTCGGCGGCCTCGGCGGAATGGTAGCACGATCCCGCGCCGTTTGCCGATTCTCGAGGCCGAATCCGGCCCGGGACGGGGCTCTCGGCCGCCTTGCGTCGGCCCGTCATCCGGCCTATTCGTGTCCTCCGGCGGGAACACGGAAGAAGGCATCGCCATGCGGTTGAAGGACAAGGTCGCCATCGTCACCGGCGCCGGCTCGGGGTTCGGCGAGGGCATGGCGCGGCGCTTCGCCAAGGAAGGCGCGAGCGTGGTCGTCGTCGACCTGGACGAGGCCAAGGGCAAGGCCGTCGCCGCCGATATCCGGGGGGCCAAGTTCCATCGCGCCGACGTGTCGGTGTCGGCCGACGTCGCCGCCATGGTCGCGGCGTCGCTGGACGCGTTCGGCGGGCTCGACATCCTGGTCAACAACGCCGGCGTGGCGCAGCGCAACATGCCGATGCTCGACGTGCCCGAGGAAACCTTCGACCGCATCTACGCGGTCAACGTCAAAAGCATCTATCTGTCGGCGATCCACGCGGTGCCGTTCATGCGCCAGCAGGGCCGGGGCGCGATCCTGAACATCGCCTCCACCGCCGGCGTGCGTCCGCGTCCGGGGCTGACCTGGTACAACGGCTCGAAGGGCGCGGCGATCACCCTGACCAAGTCGATGGCGGTCGAACTGGCGCCGGACCGGATCCGCGTCAACGCCATCAATCCCGTGATCGGGCTCACCGGGCTCACCGCCGAATTCATGGGCGGCAGCGACACGCCGGAGATTCGGAAAAAATTCGTTTCGACCATTCCCTTGGGCCGCATGAGCACGCCCGACGACATCGCCAACGCCGCCGTCTTCTTGGTTTCCGACGACGCCGCATTCATCACCGGCGTTTGCCTGGATGTCGACGGCGGGCGCTGCGTCTAATAAAAGACACCCATACGAAGACACGTATTTCGATAACCTAAGCATTTGGAGACACCGACATGACTGCGAAGCCGAAGCTGGCCGCCCTCAACCGTTTCCCCGACGCCGTCGAAGCCCGCATCGCGCGGGATTACGACGCGGTCAGGAATGAGGACGACAGGACCCTGACCGACGAGGACATCGTCACGCTCGCTCAGAATCGCGACGCGCTGATGACCAGCCCGGCGACCCCGGTCCGGTCCGGCGCGATCCATCGCTTGCCGGGCACGGTCAAGGTCATCGCCACGTTTTCCGTCGGCTTCGAGCATATCGATCTCGACGCCGCCAAGGCGCGCGGCATCGTCGTTACCAACACGCCCGACGTGCTGACCGACGCGACCGCCGACCTTGCGATGTTCCTGTTGCTGGCGGCGTCGCGTCGCGCCTACGAAGGCCAGAAGGTGCTGCGCGCCGGAAAATGGACCGGTTGGCGCCCGACCCAGTTCATGGGCATCGGCATGGCGGGCAAGCGCTTGGGCCTGGTCGGCATGGGCCGGATCGGCCAGGCGCTGGCGCGGCGCGCGCAATCCTTCGGGCTCGACGTGCATTATCACAATCGCCGCCGCCTGCCGGCCGACCAAGAAGAAGGCGCGACCTTCCACGAATCCGCCGATACCCTGTTGGCGGTCAGCGACTATCTGTCGCTGCATTTCCCGCTGACGCCGGACACCAAGAAGTTCCTCGACGCCCGGCGCATCGCCATGCTGCCCGACGGCGCCGTGGTGGTGAACACGGCGCGCGGTCCGGTGGTCGACGACGACGCGCTGATCGCGGCGTTGAAATCGGGCAAGGTCGCGGCGGCGGGGCTCGACGTCTTCGACGGCGAACCGAAGATCCACCCGGGCTATCTGGAACTGGACAACGCCTATCTGCTGCCGCACCAGGGCAGCGCCACGGTCGACACCCGCACCGCCATGGGTTTCCGCGCGCTCGACAATCTCGACGCGTTCTTCGCCGGAAAGGCGCCGCCCGACCGGGTGGCGTGAACCGATTCGGCGGCGGCTTTCGGGTAAGGGAAAACCACAGAGTCCGCAGAGATCACGGAGAAGTCCTTTTGCGCGCCTTTGGCGCGCAACGTGGCCTGCCTCGGTGCCCTCGGTGTTCTCTGTGGTTCGAACCTTGGGTCAGCGATCGGGGATGTCGGCGAGGGCCAGGCGGCTCGCGATGTCTTGGGCCGGCGCCGGTGCGACGCCGATATGGCCGGCCAGGGCGTTCAACTGCAAGCCCAGGAACAGCGC
>CAZDFF010000166.1:0-2553 GCA_964504425.1 uncultured Hyphomicrobiales bacterium | reverse complement strand
TCGGCATTGACGGGAATGACGGCGGGCATGTGCAGCAGGCGGCGGCGCACGTAGCGACCGACCGCGTCCCTGACCTCGACGCTCAGCGCGACTTCCTCGACGCCGCGACGCCGGGCCATGGCGTCGGCGATGTCGGCCAGCAGGTCGGCGTGATCCATCGGCCCGTTCAGGTGCTGATGCCAGCGGCCGTCGGCTTTATAATCCACGATCAGGCGGGCGCCGCGCAGATGGGCGCCGGCCAGCCTGGCCAGCGCGGCGTCGTCGAGGCGTGGCGGGGCCGCGCGATGTTCATAAGCCGTCATGACCGTTTCCCCTTATGCCCAGTGTCGACCGGCGGCCCATATCCGGTAGCCGTCCGATTCGATTGCCGCAAAGGGTAGGCGGGTCAGGGTAAAGAACGGGTAAACGTCCCGCCCGCGGAGCGGGCATTTAAGAGAACCCAACGGAAAAGGCCGCCCGGGTTGCCCCGGGCGGCCTCGCCGTTTCTATCGTCCCGCAGCGGTTTAGCGGCGGTCGCCGATCAACTGCAGCAGCATGATGAAGATGTTGATGAAGTCGAGGTAGAGCTTCAAGGCGCCCATGATCGCCTTCTTGCCCGAAACCTCGCCGTCGTCGCTTTCCAGGTAGATCGACTTGATTTCCTGGGTGTCGTAGGCGGTCAGGCCGACGAACACCAGGACGCCGACCACGGAGATGACGAAGTGCATCGCCGAGCTCTGCAGGAAGATGTTGACCACCATCGCGATCACGATGCCGATCAGGCCCATCATCAGGAACGAGCCGAAGCCCGACAGGTCGCGCTTGGTTGTGTAGCCGTAGAGGCTCATCGCCGCGAACACGCCGGCCGAGATGAAGAACACGCGGGCGACGCTGGCCCCGGTGAAGACCAGGAACACGTTCGCCAGCGACAAGCCCATCAGGGCCGAATAGACCCAGAAGAGAGCTTGCGCGGTGCTCGACTTCATCGCGTGGATGCGCGCCGACATGAAGAAGACCAAGCCGATCGGCGCCAGCATGACGACCCAGGCGAGGATCGTCGGCGACATCTTGCCGGTCGGGCCGACCGCGTACAGCAGGTTCAACAGCGCCGGGGTTTTCGCCGTGAAGAGCGCGATGATGCCCGTCAGCGCCAGCCCCGAGGCCATGTAGTTGTAGACCTTGAGCATGTGCTGACGCAGACCGACGTCGATGTCGACGGCCTCCGCGCCGGTCGAAGCCCCGGTGCGCAACGCGAACCGGTTTTCAGGTCCGTAAGCCATGGATGTTCCCTTTCAAGAAACGCGTGAATTCCGTGCCTAAGATATGTGTTAACGCCCGCGCATTGCAATAGCCGCAAGGCCATGGAGGGGCCATTACGGCCACGTTAAATTATTTTAATCATTACGCAAATAGGGCGCGGCCTTGGTTCCGAGCGCGGTCCAGGCGCCGGCGAAGCCGGCCACCAGGGTGACCGACAGGGCCGCCGTCACGGTAATCAGGACCGCCTCCGGCAGGAAACGCCAGGGCATGTCCATCAAAAAGACCACCACCGCCCAGGCCGCCAGCGTGCCGACGGCGGCCGCCACCAGCCCGGTCGCCAAGCCCAGAACGCCGAATTCCAGGACGAACGTGCCCAACAACCGTTTACGCGTCGCGCCCAGAACCTTGAACACGACCGCGTCGTAAACGCGCCGCTGGCGGGTCGCGGCGATGGCGCCGGCCAGCACCAGGGCGCCGGCCAGGATCGTTGCCGCCGCCGCCGCGCGCACCGCGGCGCCGATGCCTTCCAGAATCCGCGCCGCCGCGTCCAAGGCCTCGCGCACCCGGATCGCGGCGATGTTGGCGAATTGGGCGGCGATCGCGTTCTCGACCGCGCTTTCGGCGCCCTTGGGCGCGCGCACCGCGGCAATGTGGGTGAACGGCGCGCCTTCCAGCGCGCCCGGCGAAAAGACCAGGGCGAAATCGAAGCGCAGGCTCTTCCAGTTGATCTCGCGCAGGGACGCGATCCTGCCGGTGATCTCGCGGCCGAGCACGTTGACGGTCAAAGTATCGCCGACGCCGACGCCGAATCCCTTGGCGATGGCGGCGTCGAGCGACAGCAGCGGCGGTCCCTTGTAATCCTCGGGCCACCATTCGCCGGCGACGATGCGGGCGTCGGGCGGGCGCTTGACCGCGTAGGTCAGCGCCCGGTCGCCGCGCACCGCCCATTGCACGGAGGGATGGATGTCGACGCGCTCGACCGGCCGACCGTCGATCTGGGTGATCAGGCCGCGCAGGCTCGGCACCCGTTCCAAATCCTTGGTGCCCGGCACCGACAGCACCGCCTTGTCGAAGGCCTCGGCCTGGTCGGGCTGGATGTCGATGAAGAAGAAGGCGGGCGCTTCCTCCGGCAATCGCTCGGCGATGTCGCGGCCCATGTTGCCCTGGATCAGCGCGACGGCGACCAGCACCGTCAGCCCGGTGCCGAGCGACAGGATCACCGTCGGCGCCGGCGTGCCCGGCCGGTGGAGGTTGCCCAACGCCATGCGCCAACCGGCGTGGCGAGGGCCCCTGTCGGCCATGGATTTCGCCAGG
>CAZDFF010000165.1:0-8037 GCA_964504425.1 uncultured Hyphomicrobiales bacterium | reverse complement strand
CCAGCATGTGGGTTCCCCCAGCCTGCGCCTGCTGATGGACATCACCAACTTCTATCATCTGGGCTCGGACATCACCGAGGTCACCCTCCGCCTGGCCCCGCTCACCGTGCACTGCCACGTCAAAGGGGTGAAGGGCATGTATCCCTACAGCACCTTCCTCATTCCCGGCGAGGAAGAGGACGAGCTGGATTTCCGCGCCTTTGCCGCGGCACTGGGCGAGGCCGGGTACCAGCGCTGTGTCGCCGCCTCGGCGACCAGCACCGGCGTCTTCAAGTAGACGTCGTGCAATACCTCGAGGAACACGGTCAACGCGCCCGTCAGCGCGTCGTTGCCGATCCCGTTCTTGATTTCCGTCTTGGCTAGGGTTTTCCCGGTGCGCGTGACGAATTTGCCCTTCAGATACGCCCGGTAATAATCCTTGAACGCTTCCGCCAGTTCCTTTTTCCCGGCGGATTTTTCCCCGCCCGCGTCGCCGCTCGCCCCGGTGTAGGTCGCGCCGGTTGTCATCGTCTCCGCGAACGCCCTGAAAAAGATCTCCATGTCGTCCGCCGAGACCGATACGCTAGGGGCCTTCGACGGCGCCAAGTAGGTCGCCGCGCCGGCGGACTTGGCGCCCGACTCCCGGCCGGGCGCGGCAAGCGCGCCGAACACTTTCGACACGGCCTTCATGGCGTCGGTATCGCCGAGACGCGCGGGCACGTCGCCGGCAACCGACGCGGCATCGAACCGGACCGCGCGGTAATCCTGAGCGAACGATTTTTCCGCCGGGCTTTCGCACTTGAAGGTCATCGACGTCGGCACGGCGTCGGCCACGTCGGCGTACTTAGCCAGGTCGAAACCGGCGCACCCGCCGGCAAAAAAACACAAGCCGACGGCCATCCGGCGAAAATCGCACATCGCACCCCTCCCCTTGTCCGGTTCCAGGCGCATTACTACCTAGCCGAAGCTTGTTTGTATAATATACTAGAAATGCGCGTATCGACGATCAAATTTCGGAGAACGCAATGTCCGCGTTGCCTGGCCGGATCGGCGCAAGGCCCTGAAATCGGGCGAAAAGCCGGCCCGCCGGTCGCTCAGCCGGCGCGCTGCAAGGCGGCCGCGTCGCTCCCGGCGCCGTGGCTCGCCGGCAGGTTCAGTTCCGCGACCAGGCCGCTGCCCTCTTCCCGGCCGCGCAACGAAACGTCGCCGCCGTGCGCCCGGGCGATGGTTCGCGCCACCGCCAGCCCCATGCCGACCCCGGCCTCCGGCCCCGCCCCGTCGCCGTCCAGGCGATAGAACGGCCGAAACACGGTTTCGCGTTCGGCCTCGGGAATGCCGGGGCCGCTGTCCTCGACCGCGATCCGGATGCGCCCGTCGGCCTCGCTCAGATCGACGCGGGCGCGCCGGCCGTACTTGATCGCGTTGTCGACCAGATTGCCGACGCAGCGCCGGATCGCCACGGGACGGCAAAGATACGGGAGATGCTTCGCCCCGGTCACCCGGACCGCGCCCTTGGGCGGCGTTTCGGCGGCGATCGTGCGCAGCATCTCGGCCAAATCGACGACCGCGCGGGATTCGACGTCGGCTTCCTGCCGTCCCATGTTGAGCGTGGCGAAGATCATCTTCTCCATTTCTTCCAGATTGGCGACGATGGCGCGGCGCGTCTTCGCGTCCTCGACGGTTTCCGCGCGCAGCCGCAGCCGGGTGATCGGCGTGCGCAGATCGTGCGAGATCGCCGCCACCGTCTGGATGCGGTCGTCGACGTAGCGCCGGATGCGCCGCTGCATGGTGTTGAAGGCGACCGCCGCGCGGCGCACCTCGCGCGGCCCCGTTTCGGCGATGGGCGGCGCGTGCACGTCGACGCTCAAGCGTTCGACCGCCGCGGTGAAGGTTTCCAGCGGCCGGGTGACGCGCCGCACCGCCCACATCGAGAGCGCCAACACGACCAGCGCGGTCAGCGCCAACGAGGCGATCACGTCCCAGGACAAAAGGGACAGCGAGCGGATGTAGGGGGCGGCGAAATTGAGCCACGTGCCGTCGGAAAGCTGAACCGAAATCACGAAATCGCGGCCGGTGGCGATATCCTTCATGATCGCCTCGAACCGGCCGCGCACATCGTCCGACGCGGCGCCGACGATGCGGCCGGCCGGCGGCAGGATGCCGGTCGAATGCAACGGACTCTGCGCGTAGGCGACGCGGATCTGACGCGGCCCGAAGTCCGCCGTCCGCAATTCGAAGATGCCGCGGATGGTATCGAGCGCCGAGTCCCGCTCGATCCCGGGCGCCACCACGCTGCGGTCGTCCCAGGACATATGAAGACTTTCGCGGTCGACCAGGCGAAGGATTTCGCGGCGCCGGTCCGATGGGGTCGCCTCGATCAGGCGCGTGGTGGCGGCGATGCGCTCGACGATCTCGTAGCCCTCGAGGAACGAGATCGCCTTGCCGCCGCCCTCTTCCCGGATGACGAGCCCGACGATCTGCGCCGCCGTCAGGCCGGCCAGCAGCACCAGCGCGACGCGGCCGAACAACGACGCCGGAACCGGCGCCCTCATGCCTTGGACACCGCGGTGGCGAACATGTATCCGGCGCGATGCACGGTCTTGATGATGTCGTTGTCGTCGCCGTCGCCATCGCGGCGCAGCTTGCGACGCAGGCGGCTGATCTGCACGTCGATGCTGCGGTCGAACGGCGCCGCGTCGCGCCCGCGCGTCAGGTCCAGCAGCGCGTCGCGGGTGAGAACCCGTTGCGGGCGTTCGGCGAAGGCGACCAGCAGTTCGTACTCGCCGCCGGTCAGTTCCAGCGGCTCTCCGTCCGGATCGCGCAACTGGCGGGCGCCGAGATCGAGATACCAGCCGTCGAATTCGAGCACCCTCGAGTCCGCCCGCTCGGAGGCGTCGAGACCGTCGCCGGTCCGCCGCAGCACCGCCTTGATCCGGGCCAACAGTTCGCGCGGGTTGAACGGCTTCGCCAGGTAATCGTCGGCGCCCATTTCCAGGCCGACGATCCGGTCCACCTCCTCGCCCATCGCCGTCAGCATCACGATCGGCACCCGCGATTTCGCGCGCAGCTCGCGGCATAGCGCCAGACCGTCGTCGCCGGGCAGCATCAGGTCGAGCACGATCAGGTGAAACCGGCGGTCTTCCAGGCGCGCGCGCATCTCGCGCCCGTCGCGCGCCACCGCCACGCGATAGCCGTGCCGTTGCAGAAAGCCTTCCAGCAGTTCCCGGGTCTCGCCGTCGTCGTCGACGACGAGAATGTGCGGTGCCGCGCGCATGCGTCTCCCATTCGGTCCGTCTTTAATATCCTATCACGACCGGTCGCCGACGGGCCGCGCCGATCTTGTTTCAAGATGTTACAAACCGCCGTTTTGCAACGGATCGTTACCAAAAACCGGCCGGCCGGACATAGACCGGAAACATCCCGCACATAAGATCGCACGGAAGCGACGTCAAGATGGAGCGCCGGAATCATCCGGCGGAAGAACCGCGCGCCGCACAACCGCGCGATCGAGAAGGATACAAGACAAACCGATGGTATTGAGAGCGATCCGCGAATTCGTGAAGATGGAAGCCTCCGCCGGCATCCTGCTCGGCCTCGCCGCGGCGCTGGCGCTGCTGTGGTCGAATTCCCCGCTGCGGCCGTTCTACGACATGCTGCTGGGCATTCCCGTCGTCGTGCAGTTCGGCGCGCTCCAGATCGCCAAGCCCCTGCTCCTGTGGATCAACGACGGCCTGATGGTCGTCTTCTTTCTTCTGGTCGGCCTGGAGATCAAGCGCGAGGTCGCCGAGGGCGAGCTGTCGTCGCTGGACAAGGCGGCGCTGCCGGTGATCGCCGCGGTCGGCGGCATGGCGGTGCCGGCCGCGATCTACGTCGCCATCAACTGGGGCGATCCGGCGACGCTGAACGGCTGGGGCATCCCGACCGCCACCGACATCGCGTTTGCCTTGGGCGTGCTGATGCTGCTCGGCAACCGGGTGCCGGCGTCGCTCAAGATATTCCTGCTGGCGCTGGCGATCATCGACGACCTGGGCGCCATCGTCATCATCGCGGTCTGGTACACGACCGACCTGTCGCTGGTCTCGCTCGGCATCGCCGCCGCCGCGCTCGTCGCCCTGGTCTGGCTCAACCGGCGCGGCACGCTGGCGATCGCGCCCTACGTGCTGGTCGGCGTCGTGCTGTGGGTCGCCGTGCTGAAATCCGGCGTCCACGCCACGCTCGCCGGCGTCGCCCTGGCGTTCGCGATCCCGCTCAAGACCGGCGCCGGCGGCGGCCGCTCGCCGCTCCGGCACCTGGAACACGCGCTGCATCCGTGGGTCGCCTACGGCATCCTGCCGATGTTCGCGCTGGCCAATTCGGGCGTGTCGCTGAAGGGGATGTCGCCGGCCGACCTGTTCGCGCCGGTGCCGCTCGGCATCATGCTCGGCCTGCTGCTCGGCAAGCAGATCGGCGTGATGGGATTTTCCTGGGTCGCGGTGCGTCTCGGCGTCGCCCGGCTGCCCGACGGCGCGACGTGGATTCAGTTCTACGGGGTCGCCGTGCTGACCGGCATCGGCTTCACCATGAGCCTGTTCATCGGCACCCTGGCGTTCGACGACCCGGTCTACGCCCCCGCCGTGCGCATCGGCGTGCTGACCGGATCGGCGATCGCCGCCGCGTTCGGCTACATGCTGCTGCGCATGACCCCGTCGGCGCGCTACCTGCGCGCGGCGGCGAGGCCGGCGTCATGACCGGCCCGGCGCAAGCCGCCCCGGCGATCCCGGCCTTCGGCCGCCAGGCGGCGTGGGCGGTTTCGCTGCTGGTCGCCTCGACCGCCTACGCCGTCGCGATCTGGTCCCTGGCGCCCTACATCAACGGCATGCCGCTGGCCGAGGCGATGCTGTACGGGCTATACGTCTGGCTGATCGCGGGCGCCGTCAGCTTCGCCGTGTTCGCCTGCATCGACGGCGTTTCGGCCCGCGCGGTGAAGCTGTTCTACCTGCTGTGGGCGCTCGGCATTCCGCTGATCGAGATTCCGCTGTCGGTCCGGGCCCACGCGAACCACTGGATTCTCTGATCTCCGCATCGCGACGAAAGGAACAATACCGGCGATGAACATTCTTGTCGCTTCGGACCTGTCCGCCCGATCCGACCGCGCCCTGGCGCGAAGCTTCCGCCTGGCCAAGGAACTGGGCGGCACGGTCCGCGTGCTGCACGTGGTCGACGGCGGCCTGCCCCACGAACTGAAGACCCATTCCATCGAATGGGCCCGGCACGCGCTCGCCCGCGAGACCGAAACCCTGGCCGAGCGCACCGGCGTGGCGGCGACCCTCGACGTCCGCGAGGGCCATCCGGCGTCGGAAATCGTCAAGTGCGCGCACGCCGGCGGCGCCGACCTGATCGCCGTCGGCGTTCATGACCGTTCCTCGCTCGCCGCCAAGTCGTTCGCCGAGACCACCGCCGGGCGCGTGCTGAAGGCCGGCCGCCTGCCGATGCTGCTGGTCGCGTCGGAACCGGCCGGCCCCTACCGGCAGGCGACGATCGGCGTCGACTTCTCGATCTTCTCGCGCCAGGCGGTGCGCCAGGCGATGCGCGTCGCGCCGTCGGCGAGCGTGCGGCTGGTCCACGCTTATCGGATTCCATTTCAGGGCTTCCTGGCGGGCGGCGACACGGCCCAGGAAATCGCCCACCGCCAACGCCTGGAATTCGACGCCTTCCTGCAAGACGAAATGGACGCGCTGCAACAACGCGCCCTGCGCATGGGCCTGGCCCCCGGCAACGTCGAGACGATCCTGCGCGAGGGCGCCCCCGCCGAGGTCCTGCGCGAGGTCCGCGCCGAAACCGACGCCGACCTGATGGTGGTCGGCACCCACGGGCGTTCGGACCTGTCGCGCGCGATCTGGGGCAGCGTCGCCGCCGACATCCTCGACAACCCGCCCTGCGACGTGCTGGCGGTCGGTCCTTTTTAAGGACCGCGTCGAGAGAAGGACCCTTTTTAAGGGCCGCGCCGATAGAGGGCCCGTTCTAGGGCCGCATGGATAGAATATCCTTTTTAATAGAAGGCCCGTTCCAGGGCCGCCGGCTTTGCCGGCTGTTACAACTCCACCCGCCCCCGCACCCGGCCATGCGGCCCGCGCGCCCTGCCCGCCCTTGGCCCGGTCCCCGGCGGCGGCTACAGTGCCGGCCATGCCCGAGGACGCCCGCGACATCGCCCCGCCGATCTTCGACGCCGAGTTCCAGGACCGGCTGGAATCGCTGTTCCGCTGGCGCCGCGACGTGCGCCGGTTCCGCCGCGATCCGCTGGAACCCGGCGCGCTCGACGACCTGATCGCCCAGGCCGCGCTGGCGCCTTCGGTCGGCAACAGCCAGCCCTGGCGCTTCGTCAAGGTCGGAGACCCCGCCCGCCGCGCCCACGTGCGCGCCGTGTTCGAGCGCTGCAACCGCCAGGCCCTCGACGGCTACGAGGGCGAGCGCGCCGCCCTTTACGCGAAACTCAAACTCGCCGGGCTCGACGCCGCGCCGGTGCAGATCGCGGTGTTCGTCGACGACGGCACCGACGTCGGCCACGGCCTCGGCCGCAAGACCATGCCGGAAACGCTCAGCTATTCGGTCGTCAGCGCGATCCACACGCTGTGGCTGGCGGCGCGCGCGCGCGGCATCGGCGTCGGCTGGCTCTCGATCCTGGAACCGGCCGAGGTGCGCCGCCTGCTCGACGTGCCGCCGAGCTGGTCGCTGGTCGCGTACCTGTGCGTCGGCTACCCGGAAGAAGAACACGACGACCCGGAACTGGTCCGCGCCGGCTGGCAGGACCGCGTCGACCTCGGGAAGTTCATCGTCGAACGCTAAAGCGTTCGCAATCGAAGAAGAGCGCTGAGGGTCGCGATAAAAAAGCCCCCGTCATTTCGGGGGCCGCATCGCGGCCGCCCGGAATCCAGGATTTACTATTGTAAAGCACGCCCATCGTGCGCTTCCGCGCGAAGCTGGACGACGCCATCAAGGCGGCGAAGCAGAAGGCGGAAAAGGAGTATCAGGAATTTTGCTAGTCGCGTGCGGTCTGCCCTAGCGACCCGTTTTATCGGGTGTGTTGAAAAATACAGGAAAGAAACTCCTCTGATTCTTTAATTTCAAAATATCATTCACACTGATCGTATTTGCCTTACGGCGTTCGCCGCCTCCTGGCGTGATCACGTCAATATCGGGATTATCAATAATCGCAACATGAATATCGTCCGTATGGGCAGGAGTCATATTGTATATACCTCCATAGAAGTCGCCGACGCCAATGGCGTCCCCAGATTCGGAAATAACGCGCGGGATGTCATCGAAAAGCTGTCCCTTCGCCCTCTGACGCCCAGCGTCGTCGAATAGATAGAGCATGCCCGACTCATGGGTGGGATCATATGAAAGCATGTTCAGGCCGGAACGCCCAAAATGCGCCTGAGCACTGCTGTTTTGATGCAGAACATTATTATAGAACTGACGCGCGCGATAAGAATTGGCGAAGTGAATTAGCCAATAACGCCAGCCGTCCGGGTTATTTATGGAGAATGGGCTCACAAAAGGCGCGCATACCTTATATGCCTCGAAAACCAATCGCTCGGCCGCACCAAGCCATGCCTGACGGCTCATGGCACCTTCGAGTGTTTTTAAATCCGCGCCATCGAGCCCAATATGTTCGAGTTGGGATGCCAGTGCAGTTGGCTCGGATTTTCGCAGGAACGAAATAAGAGTTTGAATCGCGAACGTATAAAATATTTCCGGCGACGCATATGAGCCCATTATGTCGAGTAGGGTCTTCCGCTCGACATGGCTATGTCCGCATTGATCAAGATTGAACAGTACGTTCCGGTATCGCCCTTGCTGGAGGATTTGTTTGATCCTCGGATAGACAATCTCGAATTGTTCGGCCATATATTCAATACGAACATGCAACTTAGGAACATCACGCTCGATCTCGGCAAGGAACGGCGCAACATTCGTTTTTAGAATTTCAATGACGTCTTTATCGCCATCATTAAATATAAAAAGTGGCCTGCTGCCGGTTCCAAAGACACTTGGTTTAGGTGTTTGATGATGGAACCG
>CAZDFF010000164.1:0-8200 GCA_964504425.1 uncultured Hyphomicrobiales bacterium | reverse complement strand
TCATCAACTTCATCGTCACCCACTCGGGCGTTTCCGAGGAAACGGTCTATCAGATGACCAAGCAGATGTTCGAAAACCTGAACGAGATGGTCGCGGCGCATAAGGCCGCGAGCGCCATCAAGCTGGCCGACGCCACCAAGGGCATGCCGATCCCGCTGCACCCCGGTGCCGCCCGCTATTATAAGGAAAAGGGCATAAAGTAAGGCTCGCTTTCCCGGCAACGGGAACGAACGACCCGGCCGGCGCGGCGATCCCGCTCCGGCCGGTCTGCCTTAAGGCCGGATCGGGGAGGATTCATGGCCGCTGAAGCGACGAATAACGGAGCGGCCGAGAGCGCGGCACTCGCAGGCATTCACGATCCGCTGACCGAGAGTTTTCCGGCGACCGTCGAAGGCCGTTCATTGTTTTGGCTGGCGGTCGCGTTTTCCGCGTTCCAGCTGGCGACCGCCGCGCACCTGATCGACTTGGCAAGCCAGATCACCCGCGCCGTTCACGTCGGGTTTCTGACATTGCTGGTATTTCCGCTGCTTTCCGCCATCAAGCGCGAGGCCGACTGGAAACGCGTTGTCTCCTGGGGGCTGGGTCTGCTCGGGGCGGGCGTCGCGGCCTATCAATGGATCGAATTCGATGCGTTGCTGCTGCGCGCCGGGGACCCGACCGATCTCGATCTCGCCATCGGGGTCGGCGCGCTCGTCGTGCTGTTTCTGGCCGCTTGGCGAATCATGGGGCCGGCGCTGCCGCTGATCGCCGGCAGCTTCTTGCTTTATTGCCTGTTCGGACAATACCTGCCGGCGCCGTTCAATCACCGGGGCTATGGCCTGGGACAGGTGATCGATCACATGGCGTTCGGCACCGAGGGTATTTACGGCATCCCGGTCTACGTTTCCTCGACTTACATATTCCTTTTCATTCTGTTCGGTGCGTTCCTAGAAAAGGCCGGGATGATCAAGCTGTTCACGGACGTCTCGCTGGGCCTGGTCGGCCACGCGCGCGGCGGGCCGGCCAAGGTCGCGGTCATTTCCTCGGGGCTGATGGGCACCATCTCGGGCTCGGGTGTCGCCAACGTGGTGACGACTGGCCAATTCACCATCCCCCTGATGAAGCGTTTCGGCTACAAGTCCGCGTTCGCCGGCGGCGTCGAAGCGACCGCCTCGATGGGTGGGCAGATCATGCCGCCGGTGATGGGCGCCGTCGCCTTCATCATGGCCGAGACCCTGGGGATCGCCTACACCGAGGTCGTTCGCGCGGCGCTGATTCCGGCGTTCCTGTATTTCGCATCGGCGTTCTGGATGGTGCATCTGGAAGCCGGCAAGCGCCGCCTGCACGGTTTGCCCAAGGACCAGTTGCCGTCGCCGCTAAAGGCCGTCAAGGAGCGCTGGTATCTGATCCTGCCCTTGGCGGTTCTCGTCTACCTGCTGTTTTCCGGGTACACGCCGCTATTCTCGGGCCTCGTCGGACTGTTGCTGACCCTGATGCTGATTCTCGGCGGATCGGTCGCGCTGGGGCTGCCGTCGACGACGATCCGGATCGTCTTCTGGATCGGGCTCGGCTTCATCGCCGGGGCATTCTTCAAGTACGGTGTGCCGGTGATCGCGGGCGGCATCCTGCTGCTGATCGCCGCCAATATCGTCGTGAAGGGCGGCCGGGAGTCGCTCGCCGTCTGCCGCGACAGCCTGGGCGAGGGCGCTAAGACCGCGCTGCCGGTCGGCATCGCCTGCGCCATCGTCGGCATCATCATCGGCACCATGACTCTGACGGGCATCGCGACCACGTTCGGCCAGTTCATCGTTTCCATCGGCAAGGACAGTCTTTTCCTGTCGCTTCTGCTGACGATGATCACATGCCTGATCCTGGGCATGGGGGTGCCGACGATTCCGAACTACATCATCACGTCGTCGCTGGCCGGCCCGGCGCTGCTGACCTTGGGCGTGCCGTTGTTGGTCAGCCACATGTTCGTTTTCTATTTCGGCATCCTGGCCGATCTGACTCCGCCGGTGGCGCTGGCCTGTTTTGCCGCCGCTCCGATCGCAAAGGAAAAGGGCCTGGCGATTTCCATCGAGGCCGTGAAGATCGCGACCGCCGGCTTCGTGATTCCCTTCATGGCGGTCTATACCCCCGCCTTGATGCTTCAGGACGGAGGGCCCTTGTCCGAAGCGTTTGGCTTCCCGCTCGCCGTCGCCTATATCGTGACCAAGACCGTGCTCGCCATCGGCTTGTGGGGCGCGGCGGTGATCGGCTTCTTGATCCGGCCGATGGCCGGATGGGAGCGCCTGTTGGCCGCCGCCGCCGCGTTCACGCTGGTGGTCGCGCTGCCGATCACCGACGAAGTCGGTTTCGCCCTGTCGGCATTGGTCGTATTCTTGCACTGGCGCCGGACGCGCGGCCAAAAGTTCGCATGAGGGCCGCTTCATGAGCGTCTGCCTTTTCGCCGGCACCAAGGCCGTCGTCGTCGCAACGAGCTTGTTCACCCTCTCCTGGACCCACTCGGTCGAAAAGGTACGATGGGAAGAAGACTGGCGCCTGACGCCGGCCGGTTTGATCGTCGAGGAAGCCCGCGTGAAGGGCTCCGGCGCCGGCATGGAACCGCCCGAAGGCGCCCGGCTTTCGGACGGCTGGTGGCGCTATCGCCCGGCGCTGCCGGCGATCAGGGAATTGCGCCTCGGCATTTCCGGCGCGACCGGCGAGGGTTGGCGACTTTGTGCCGATGGTCGGTGCCTCGAAATCGAGGATATTGTGCCCGGCGCGGACGCGATCGTCCTCGCCCGCTGCAACGGCGAATAGGACGCCGCGACCCCATCCTGAAATAGAAAACGGTCCCGGGCATGGCCGACGGGACCGATTTTAAGTGGATTGGTGGGCGCACCAGGACTCGAACCTGGGGCCCGCTGATTAAGAGTCAGCTGCTCTACCGACTGAGCTATGCGCCCCCAAAGCCAGGGCCGGGTTATAGCGAATGGCCCCGTCCCTTACAAGCATGCATTGAACCCGATCCCCGGGCGGAAGAGCCCGGATTTCCTTGATTTTCAGTTGTCGTCGCCGGCCCCCAGGCGACCGATCGGCAGGTCGCGGTGAATATGGACGGACATGAGCAGGCCGAAGGCGAAGAGGAGCGTCATCATCGCCGTGCCGCCGTAGGAAATCAGCGGCAACGGCACGCCGACCACGGGAATCAACCCCATCACCATGGCGATATTGATGAAGACGTAGAGGAAGAAGGTCGTGGTCACGCCAAGCCCCAACAGCCTGCCGAAATGGCTGCGCGAGGAAAGCGAGATCGCGAAACCGTAGGCCAACAGCAGAATGTAGAGCCCGAGAAGTCCGAGGCCACCGATCAGGCCGAATTCCTCGGCCAGCATCGTGAAGATGAAATCGGTCTGCTTTTCCGGCAGGAAGCTCAGGTGGCTTTGGCTGCCCTGCATGAAGCCCTTGCCGAACAGGCCGCCCGATCCGAGTGCGATCTTCGACTGGATGATATGGTATCCCGATCCCAGCGGGTCGTTGTCGGGATCCAGGAATGTCAGCACGCGCTGACGCTGGTATTCATGGAGCAGCTTCCAGGCGACCGGTATGGCGGCGAGCCCGGCGAAAAGCACCAGCGCGAACTTCCATATTCGGATGCCGGCAACGAAGAAGATCCCGCCGCCGATCATGGCGAGCATCAGCGCCGTGCCGAGGTCGGGCTGGCGCAACACCAGAACGAATGGGGCGGCGACCAAGAACAACGGCGGCACGACGAAACGGATTCGTCGAATCTCTTCGATGCCGCCGCCGTGAAAATAGCGCGCCAGCGCCAGCACCAGCGCGATCTTCATCAGTTCCGACGGTTGCAGGTTGAAGAACCCAAGGGCAATCCAGCGTTGTGCCCCCATGCCGATGGTTCCGCCGAACTCGACCGCCGCCAGCAATACCAGCGAGGCGCCATAGATGGCGTAGGCCCATTTCAGCCAGAACCGTAGATCCGTCACGGCGACCGCCACCATGATGACGACGCCGACGCCGAACCGCGCCATCTGGCGCGACGCCCACGGTTCGAGACTGCCGTTCGCGGCCGAATAGAGCATGACGAATCCGATCGTCGCCACCATCGCCAGCAGCAAGATCAGGAACCAATGGACGTGCCACAGCTTCCGGCGAAGCGGCATGTGCGTGCGGTTCAGGGCGTCGTCGCGGATCACGGTCTTCCCCTATTCCGCGCTCGCTACCGTGCGGGGCGCCGGCGTCAGGCCGGAGATCGATTTGACCCCGTCCGGGCCGCCGCCGAAACGCTCCTGCACCGCGGTCAGGATGTCCCGCCCCACGGGCGCGGCGGTCGACGCGCCGCCGCCGCCATGCTCGACCACCACCGCCACCGCGTATTGCGGGGAGTGCACCGGCGCATAGCCGACGAACAACGCATGATCCCGGTCCTTCCACGGCAATTCGTGGCTTTTCTTCACGCCCTGGTCGCGTTCCGTCTTGGTAATGCGGCGAACCTGCACGGTCCCGGTCTTGCCGCCCATCGCCATCTGCGCATTCTGGATGCGCGCGCGAAAGGCGGTGCCACGCTGACTGTTGACGACGGAATCGGTGCCGGCCATGACCAGTTCCAGGTGCTGGGGATTGATGTCCAGGCCCCGAAACCGGCCGGTTTCGGCGCCGAGCGGCAGGCTGGCGCCGCCGGCCACGCGGACCGCCCGGGTCAGCCGCGGCATCACCGCGACGCCGCCGTTCGCCAGTCTCGCCATCATCACGGCCAGTTGCATCGGCGTCGTCAGGATATAGCCTTGGCCGATGCCGGCGATCATGGTTTCGCCCATCTGCCAGGGCGTGCCGACGGCGGCCTGCTTCCACTTGCGCGACGGAATCAGGCCCGCCTGCTCGCCGGGAAGATCGAGACCCAGCGGCTGGCCCATCCCGAACCGCCGGGCCATGGCGCCGATCCGCTCGATACCGGTACGACGGGCGACTTCGTAGAAGTAGACGTCGCAGGACTGACTGATCGCATCCAGCATGTCCATGGCGCCGTGGCCGTGCTTCTTCCAACAATGGAACTTGGCATCGCCCAGTTCGACATGGCCGGGACAGAAAATACGGTTGTTGGGCTGGATGACGCCGCGCTCCAACGCGGCCAACGCAACCACCATCTTGAATGTGGAACCGGGGGCGTAAAGCCCCGCGATCGCCTTGTTGGTCAGCGGCGCGCGCGGGTTGGAGACGAGTTTGCGCCACTCGTCGCCCGAAAGTCCCTTGTTGAAGGCATTCGGCTCGTAGCTCGGCGTCGACGCCAGGGCCAGCACATCCCCGTTGTGAATGTCGAGAACGACCGCCGAGGCGCTTTCCTCGCCCAGGCGCGCGGCGACGAACCGTTGAAGTTCCAGGTCCACGGTCAACCAGACCTCGGCGCCCGGCTGGCCTTCGCGTCTGGACAGCTCGCGGATCACCCGACCGAAGGCGTTGACCTCGACCTGCGAACTGCCGCCCTGGCCGCGAAGCGCCAGGTCGTGAATTCTTTCCATGCCGGCCTTGCCGATGCGGAAACCCGGCAATTCGAGCAGCGGATCCCCGGTCAGTTCCTTTTCCGAAACGGCCGCGACGTAGCCCAGGACCGGGGCCGTATCGGTGGCGAACGGATAATGGCGGCTTTGCCCGACATCGATCGAGACGCCGGGCAGGTCGGGCGAGTTGACCTCGATCCGCGCCACTTCTTCCCAGTTCAGGTTTTCCCGGATCGTCACCGGCACGAACGCCCGACGGCGGCGCACTTCGCGCAGAACCCGGCGACGCTCGTTCTCGCCGAGGGCGATAATCGTCCCCAGGGTATCGAGCGTCCCTCCTACGTCCTTCGCCTGCTCGGGTACCAGAACGACGCGATAATTGCGCTGATTGACCGCCATCGGCGTGCCGAACCGGTCGACGATCCGCCCGCGCGGCGGCGGCAGCAGGCGCAGGCTGATGCGGTTCTCGTCCGCCAGCGTTCTATAGCGTTCGGATTCCAGAACCTGCAGGTAGTACATGCGCCCCGCCAGCGCCGACACCAGGACCAGCTTGCCGCCCGCCAGCATCGCGACCCGGCGATTGAAAAGCTTGCGGCGTTCGTTGTCGCGCTGCATGTCAAGCCGCCTTCAGGAAGCCGCGGTCCCAGCGCATGAACACCCATGCCACGGGCGGAAACGCGCCGACGGTCAGAAGATACTGGAAGAACACCGCGTCGGGCGCGACGAACGCGAGATGAAGGATCGAAACGAATATCCAAGTCAGCAGAAACGCCCCGGCGGCGACCAGCGCGAAACCCAGCCAGACGATTCCAAACGTCTTGCCGGGGAAGAATTTCTTCTGCGACAGCACGGCACCGTAAACGCCCAGGAAAATGCAGGCGTTCACGCCGATCGGACTGCCGCTGAGAATATCCTGCAAAATGCCGATGAAAAAAACCGCGTAGGCCGGCATCAGGTCCGGGCGATAGACCGCCCAATGGAAAACGGCGATCAGGGGCAGCACCGGCACCACGCGGGCCATGCCCGGCATGTGCAGCGGCACGGCATTGATCAGCACCAGCGCCAGGGTCAACGCGAAGGGAGTGGTGCGCCTGGCCGCGATGTCCAACCGGTGCCAGACAGGCGGCTTCATGGACCCGGCCTCGCCCCTGGGGGCGCGGCCGGAACCGGAGCCGGGGTGGCGGGCGGCGGCACGACGGATCGCGGTGTAACCGCCGGCGCCGCCTCGGATGCATCCGAACGCGGGCTGGCCGGCGTCGGGGCCGGATCGGCTGCGGATGGATCGATGGCCTCGGTCTTGCCGGGTTTGGCGCGGCCGACGGGCTTCTTATGCCGGAAGTCGGGCGGCGTGCTGCCGATGATGCCGTCCAAGCCGTAATCGACCAAACGGACGAATTCAAGGCGGTCGCGCTCGACAAAGGGCTTCACCGCAATGCCGCCGGCGCTGACCGAGGCGACCACGCCGACCGGCAGACCCGGCGGGAACGCCCCGCCGTGACCGGACGTTACGATGCGGTCGCCCGGGGTCACGGTCGTGCCCTGCGGCAGATGAATCAGGCGCGGCTTGTCCGAATTGTCGCCGGCGAGAATCGCCTGGGTGCGCGACGGCTCGATCAGCACGGGAATGCGCGAGTTGAGATCGGTCAGCAGCAACAGACGCGACGAGCGCGAACCGACACCGGCGATGCGTCCGACCAGCCCGCCGCCGGTGATGCCTGCCTGGCCTTTACGGACGCCGTCGCGCGTGCCTGCGTTCAGGACCAGACTGTGAATGAAGGCGCCGCCCGTGTCGGCGATGACGCGGGCGCTGATGAAACTGGCTTCGGGACCGGGCACGAAATTCAGCAGCCCCTGGAGCATCTTGTTTTCGGCTTCGAGCCGCCGCGCCACCGTCTGCCATTGCAACAGCCGCGCCGTTTCCTCGCGCAGGCGCTGGTTTTCGTCTCGCAGATTGGCGATTTCGCGAATGTCGGAAACCAGGCGGTTGATGCTGGCGACCGGCCTGGACATCGCGTCCAGGATCGGCGCCACCGCGTCGGTCACGTGAGTGCGCGCGCGTTCGACCAGGACGGTATCGATTTTGCCCAGCATCATCAGGGCAAAAGCCATGCCGACCAGGCCCAGGTAGGCGAACCGCTGGGCCAGGGTCTTGATCGGTTGCGCCAACCGATTGACGGTGCGTGGGCTTTCCCTCATTCCGCCATCTCGCTCGCGGGTCGTATCGCCGGGGCCAATGGCCTGCCGGGCCGCGTCAATACATGGTCGTCAACACGTCCTTCAGCCTCTTCATTTCCTCCAGCGCGCGGCCGGTGCCGAGCACAACGCAGGAGAGCGGGTCGTCGGCGATCGAGACCGGCAGGCCGGTCGCGTGCCGCAGCACGAAATCGAGATTCCCGAGCAGCGCGCCGCCGCCCGTCAACACGATGCCCTTGTCGACGATGTCGGCGGCCAGTTCCGGCGCCGTGTGTTCGAGCGCGACCTTGACCGCCTCGATGATGGCGCCGACCGGCTCGGTCAGGCTTTCGGCGATCTGGCGCTCGGAGATGATCAATTCCTTCGGCACGCCGTTCATCAGGTCGCGACCCTTGATTTCCATGGTCGCGCCTTCGCCTTCCGCGGGCGGACAGGCCGATCCGATTTCTTCCTTGATGCGCGCCGCGCTGCCTTCGCCGACCAGCAGGTTATGATTGCGCCGGATGTAGGCGATGATCGCCTCGTCCATCTTG
>CAZDFF010000163.1:0-8215 GCA_964504425.1 uncultured Hyphomicrobiales bacterium | reverse complement strand
AGTTCTGGTCGAACTTACCGCCGGCGTGCAGCTGGGTCATGATGACCTCGGCGGCGGAAACGCCCTCTTCCTTGTGGATGTCGACTGGAATGCCGCGGCCGTTGTCGCGCACGGTGATCGAGCCGTCGCCGTTCAAGGTCACTTCGACTGTGTCGCAATAGCCGGCCAGCGCCTCGTCGATGGCGTTGTCGACGACTTCGTAGACCATGTGATGCAGGCCGGAACCGTCGTCGGTGTCACCGATGTACATGCCGGGACGCTTGCGCACGGCATCGAGACCCTTCAGCACCTTGATGGAATCGGAATCGTAGTCGGATTCCTTGAATTTATTGATCGGGGTATCGCTCATGATCGGTCTCGACTTTCGGATGCGGGTCAGGAAACGGGGGTGACGGCAGCGTTTTCGACGGCGAAGAAGCGGGCGTGCCCGCGCAAGGGCTCGAACAGGTCGGGCTCGGTGCCGGTCAGCCAGACCTGGGCGCCCAGGCCGACGAGGGTTTCGAACAGCAGGCGGCGCCGGGATTCGTCCAGGTGCGCGGTGATTTCGTCCAGCAGCAGCACCGGGGTCCAGCCCTTTTCCGCCTGGGCCAAGCCGGCGGTCCCGAGCACCAGGGCGATCAGCAGCGCTTTCTGTTCGCCGGTCGAGCAGATGTCGGCGGGCTGGTTCTTGGGCAGATGGGTGACGAGAACGTCGCTGCGATGCGGACCTTGTTGGGCCCCGCCAGTCTCGGCGTCCTTGCGCCGCGAAGCCTCGAGCGCGCCCTTGAAGCGGTCCTCGGCGGCGAGCGCCGGCATGTCGCCGAGCCAGTCCTCGACCTCGCCGGTGAGTTCGATCCCGGCGGCGGGGAAGGGGCCGTCCGCGTTCCGGCAAATCACGTCGAGTCTACGCGCGATTTCAAGCCGGGCGGCGGCGACGGCAATTCCCTTGGCGGCGACCGTTTCTTCCAGCGCCGCGAGCCAGGCCCGATCCCAGTTCGCCGGCCCCCGGTCGTCGGCGAGCAGTCGCGCGCGCTCACGCAGGGCGTGTTCGTAGGCCAGCACGCGGCCGGCGTGGGCCGGGTCGAAGCCGAAGACGACGCGATCGAGAAACCGCCGGCGTCCCGCCGCGCCTTCCACGAACAGCCGGTCCATCTGCGGCGTCAGCCAATGCAGGCTTAGAACCTCGGCCAGCGCGGCCTGGCTTTTTCGGGTTTCGCCGTCGATCCGGACGACGCGCTTGTCCCGGCCGTCGGCGTTGTCCTCCATGCCGGTGCCGACGTCCCGGGTTCCGGTGGGGCCGTCCGCCGTGATCGCGACCGCCCAGGGACGCGCCGCGCGATCCGACTCTCCCGGGTCCCGGCGCTGGGCGTCGGCCAGCCGGGCGCGCCGAAGCCCGCGTCCCGGCACCAGGAACGACAGCGCTTCCAAAAGGTTCGTCTTGCCGGCGCCGTTCGGCCCGGTCAGCACGATCGGACCCGGATCGATGTCGATGCGAAGATGGCGGTAGCAGCGAAAATCGGCGAGCGTGACGCGGCGGATCGCATGCGCCGACGATCCGGACGCCGCCCGGTCGGGCGGGTCGATCCGGGCGATGGCGGCGGCTTCCCGTCTACTGAGGTTCGTTGCCAATCCCTGCCGATCCAACGGTCGATTATACCCGCATCGGCATCAGCACGTAGATCGCGGCCCCGTCGTCGCCGTCGGCCAGAATCGTCGGCGAGGCGGCGTCCGCCATCGTCAGGCGAACGTTGTCGCCCGAAATCTGCTGCATGATGTCGAGCAGGTAACGCGAATTGAAGCCGATCTCGATCCCGCCGCCGCCGTACTGGACCTCGATTTCCTCGGTCGCGCTGCCGTGCTCGGGGCTGTTGGCGGACAGCACCAGCGAACCCTGGGCGAGTTCCAGCTTCACGGCGCGGGATTTTTCCGACGAAATCGCGCTGACGCGATCCACGGCGTCGGAAAACGTCTTGCGGTCGACGACGAGTTCCTTGTCGTTGCCGGTCGGGATCACGCGCTCGTAATCGGGGAACGTGCCGTCGATCAGCTTCGAGGTCAGCTGCGCGTCGTCGAAGGCGAAGTGGATCTTGGTTTCGGACAGGCCGATTTCGACGTCGTCGCCGGTTTCCTCGATCAGCTTGCGCAGTTCCGTCACGGTTTTCTTCGGCACGATCACGCCCGGGATCGAGGCCGCGCCCTTGGGCAGCGGCACTTCGACGCTGGCGAGCCGGTGCCCGTCGGTCGCGACCGCGCGCAGCACCGGGGTCCGGTCGCGCTTGGCGGCGTGCAGATAGATGCCGTTCAGGTAATAGCGCGTCTCCTCGGTCGAAATCGCGAACTTGGTGCGGTCGATCAGCGTGCGAAGCTCGGCCGCCGGCAGCTTGAAGGTGTGCGGGTACTCGCCGCCCGACATGACCGGAAAGTCCTCGGTCGGCAGGCACGACAGCTGGAACCGCGAGCGCCCCGAGCGCAGCGTCATCTGGCCTTCGCCGTTGGCGTCGAATTCCACCTCGGACCCGTCCGGCAGCTTGCGCACGATTTCGTACAGCGTGTGCGCGGGCGCCGTGGTCGCGCCCTTGGCGGCGATCGTGGCGGCGACCGCCTCGGAGATGTCGAGGTCCATGTCGGTCGCGTTCAACGAAAGCTTGCCGTCGGCCGCTTCCATTTTCACGTTCGACAGGATCGGAATGGTATTGCGCCGTTCGACGACGCTTTGCACGTGGCCAAGGGACTTAAGAAGCGCGGCCCGTTCGATGGTCAGTTTCATGGGCGTTCATGGTCCGTCGTTTGATCCCGTCGTGAAGCCTTCGTGGCGATGAAGCAGGGTCGGTTCGGACCCCGCCGGCAGGCCGGGACGCCCACCGGCGCGAGACGCGGACCCTTTTTGGGGATGCCTCGATTCGCGCCCCGGCATTATACCAAAAGGACGCCAGGACCGAAGCGATTTCGGCGGGGAACGCGGGTTCGGAAGGCCCGGGATGCGGGGCGCTGCGGCCGGGCCGGGATCAGCCTTCCAGCATACGCCGCAGAAGCTCGACGTCCTCGGCGAAGCTGGGGTCCTTGTCGCGCAGCTCCTCGACCTTGCGGACCGCATGCATGACGGTCGTATGGTCGCGGCCCCCGAACTTGCGGCCGATTTCGGGCAGCGAACGGGCGGTCAGCTGCTTGGCCAGATACATGGCGACCTGGCGGGGACGGGCGACCGAACGGGCGCGGCGCTCGGACGACATGTCCGAAAGCCTGACGTTGAAGTGGGCTGCCACCCGCTTCTGGATTTCCTCGATGGTGACGCGCCGGTCGTTGGCGCGCAGCAGGTCGTGCAGCACTTCCTGGGTCGTTTCCAGGGTGATGTCGCGGCCGACCAGCTGGGCGTGGGCGATGACCCGGTTGAGCGCCCCTTCCAGTTCGCGGACGTTCGCGGTGATCTTGTGGGCCAGGAATTCCAGGACCTTTCGCGGCACCTGGACCTGCATCTGTTCGGCCTTCGATTGCAGGATGCCCAGGCGCAGTTCGTAGGTGGTGGCGTGGATGTCGGCGACCAGCCCGCAGTTGAGCCTGGAGATCAGCCGTTCTTCCATGCCTTCCAGATCGGACGGCGATTTATCCGCCGAAATGACGATCTGGCGGCCCTGATCGACCAGCGCGTTGAACGTGTGGAAAAATTCTTCCTGGGTCGAATCCTTGCCCGAAATGAACTGCACGTCGTCGATCATCAGCACGTCGACCGAGCGGAACTGGTCCTTGAAATCGACTGTGTTTTGCTCGCGCAGGGCGCGGATGAACCGATACATGAACTTTTCGGCGGAAAGATAAATGACGGTGCGTTGCGGATGCTTGGCGCGGATGTGCCAGGCGATCGCGTGCATCAGATGGGTCTTGCCCAGGCCGACTCCGCCGTACAGGAACAGCGGGTTGAACGTGACCGTCTGCGCGTCGGCGACGCGGCGGGCGGCGGCGTAGGCGAATTCGTTGGGCTTGCCGACGACGAACCGATCGAACGTGCAGCGCACGTCCAGGGGGGCGGAAATGTCCGCCTTGGCGTTGTTGTCGACGGTGTCGTTTTGGCGCGCGGCTTGCGGCGCGGCCGCGACGGTCTCGCGAACCGGGCGCTCGGACGCGGACGCACGCTCGGCCTGCACGACCACTTCCACGCCGGCGACGGTCGGATTTTCGGTCTTCCACAGGGCGGCGATGCGATCGGCGTAATGCGCGACGACCCAGTCGCGCATGAAGCGGGTCGGGACCGACAAGCGGACATGGCCATCGACCAGTTCGCGCACCGCGACGGGCTTGACCCACCCTTGGTACGCGGCTTCCCCGACCTCGGCGCGAAGACGGCTCGAGACCTTGGTCCAGTCGGCGATCAACGCCGTATCAGGGGAGCTGCCGATCTTGCTCCTGTCCATCGTCGTATTTGTCCCCCGGCGCGGTTGCCCGCCGATATGCAATTTCTGTCGATCTCCCGGTCGCCCATGAAGGGCCGGTCGGGAACTCGGGCTTTGGTCGTTCCAGGGGGATGCACGACCCGCGCCCGGCCTTGCGGCCGACGCTGGCAAAACGTCCCCCCTCGTTGGCCTGCTGGAACGCGCCGCCGGGTTTATTTGGGTCGCCGTCCTAGGACCTTTCGGCACCCTCAAGGACTCGCCCCCCGGTCTGCAACGTTCCGGAGCACTTGTCGGTTGCCTCGAAGGAAATCGCCGTCATCGGCAAATTCATCCTGCGGCAAACCGCTGCCAGACCTTACTCCCTTCTAATCACCGTACACGACGGCGGGCGTCTATACTTTGGCCGCGCATTCTATCGTTCGCAAAAAACTTTCGGCGCCGCTTCGATTATTCGCCTGTCTTCGATTGGACCATGCGACATCGTAGCGGTGAATTCCGTTATCGGATTGAAAGTGCGAACGGGCGAATTTTACGGCTTGGAGCGACGACGCCGTCGCTGAAAAGAATGTACCGACCGACTCTCACGCATGCAACATGATCGTGCCGACTCGCGGGGAAAAAAGTTGCTTGACAGAAAACCGTCCTCGGACGCGGAAAGAATGCATCGCGCGCAACGAAAAACCGCGTCTCGAATGAGACGCGGTTTGTATTCTCGCGGCGATAGGATCGTGCCGCGCGGAACCCGTTTCCGGGTTCAGGCCGACATGGATTTGATGCGCTGGACGAGACGCGAAATCTTCCGCGTCGCAGTGTTGCGGTGAATCAAACCCTTGGCGGCGCTTTTGACGAGTTCGGGTTCGGCGACGCGCATCGCCGCCTCGGCCGCTTTCTTGTCGCCATTGGTAATCGCGTCCTCGACCTTGCGGACCGAGGAGCGGAACCGGCTGAGGCGCGCCTGGTTCACGTCGGTGCGCCGCTTGGTCTGGCGAATGCGCTTTTCCGCCGACTTGTGTGTGGCCATGATCTGAGCCTTTGAAATCAAATGGAATCGGTTCGAGGGGCGAGCTTATATCCCTTTGCGGCGGGGGCCGTCAACACGCGCGTCGCGGTGCCGGCCAGGCCTTGGAAACCGGCTCATTTATTGGCGAAATTGGGCTGCCGCTTTTCCGCGAACGCGTTCATGCCCTCTTTCTGGTCTTCGGTCGCAAACGTGGCGTGGAACATTCGGCGTTCGAAACGGATGCCTTCCGAAAGCGTCGCCTCGAAGGCGCGGTTGACCGCTTCCTTCGCCATCATCACGATCGGCTGCGACAGTTTGGCGATGGTCGTCGCCGCCTTGACCGCTTCTTCCACCAGATCGGCCGCCGGCACGACGCGGCTCACCAGACCCGACCGCTCCGCTTCGATCGCGTCCATCATGCGCCCGGTCAGGACCATCTCCATCGCCTTCGCCTTGCCGACCGCGCGGGTCAGACGTTGCGTTCCGCCGGCGCCGGGGATGGTGCCGAGGGTGATTTCCGGCTGTCCGAACTTCGCCGTGTCGGCCGCGATAATAAAGTCGCACATCATCGCCACCTCGCAGCCTCCGCCCAACGCGTACCCCGCGACGGCGGCGATCACCGGCTTGCGGCATGTCGTGATCCGCTCCCAACCCTTGGTGATGAAATCGCCGACGTAGGCGTCGATGAAGGTTTGGTCCTTCATCTCCTTGATGTCGGCGCCGGCGGCGAAGGCCTTCTCGCTGCCGGTCAGCACGATGGCACCGATCTCGGCCGATGCCTCGAAGTCGTCGAGCGCCTTGCCGAGTTCGACGATCAGCGCGGCGTTCAACGCGTTCAACGCCTTCGGCCGGTTGAGGGTGATGAGCCCGACGGGGCCGCGCGCTTCGACGACGATGTTCTGGTAGGCCATGGATGGTGCTCCTGGATCGAATGTAATCAATGCGGTGCGAAACGAATGCGGCCGGTCAGCAACCGGTCAGGATCATTGGGGCGAAATCGCGAAGCGAACGGTGACGCCGTCGGTGCCTTCGGCGATCTCGATCTTCAGAACCTCGTCGCCACGCCGGTAGGACCCGCCGGGGGTCTTTTCCCAGCCCAACTGCGGCAGCGTGTCGGCATAGAATTTCACGACGACGTCGGGGGCGACCCTGCCCTGCGCGACGATTTCGGCGATCCGGCCTGAGGCCGAATTGAAGACTGTGCGTCGTTCGGTCAATTCATTCAGACCCTGCATCAGCGGCAGGTCCTCGACCATGCGCTCGGCGGCGCTCGGCCGGGCTGTCAGGCCGGCGATCGCCAGGAGGACAGCGGCGGCGCCGAACGCGGCGCGGCGGATGAGGGGGCGGGGCATGACGCCCGCTTATATCATGTTGCGTCGCAAAAGAAACGGTCGAGGGCGCGAGGCCGGCGTCTTACCGCTGCCGCGTCGGACAGAAGTAGGTCGCGCGCCCGCCCTGTACGATCAGGCGGATCGTCTTTTCGTTACAGGTGCAGCCGGGACATGCCTCGCCGTCCCTGCCGTAGACGGCAAACCGGTGCTGGAAATAGCCCAACTCGCCTGACGGCTGGCGGTGATCGCGCAGCGACGAGCCTCCGGCGGCGATGGCATCGTTCAATACGTCGCGGATTGCCTGGGCCAGTTTCGCGGCCCGTCCGCCCTGCACGGTGGCGGCGGTTCTTTTGGGGGAGATCCCGGCGCGGAACAGACTTTCCGACACGTATATATTGCCCAGGCCCGCGACCACCCGCTGATCCATCAAGGCCGCCTTGATCGACGTCTTCTTGCCTTTCAGCCTGGCCGCCAGCCCGGGCCCGTCGAAGGCGTTGTCCAGAGGCTCCGGCCCGAGGCTTGCCAGCAGCGGATGGGCGAACAGGCGTTCGGCCGCGATCAAGTCCATGAAACCGAAGCGGCGCGGATCGTGGAATCGAACCGTCGCGCCGGTATCGGTGGTGAAATCGACGTGATCGTGGGGTTCCGGCGGCGGCGGCGGTCCTCGGTGGATGCGGATGCGTCCCGACATGCCGAGGTGGATCATCAGCACGTCCGGCCCGTCGAGGGCGACCAGCAGGTATTTGGCGCGCCGTCCGACCCCGGCGACGCGCCGGCCTTCGAGACGCGCCTGGAAGTCCTTCGGCAGCGGAAACCGCAAATCCGGCCGCCGGGCCAGCACTCGGACCAGGCAGCTGCCCTCCAGCACGGGTTCGAGGCCGCGCCGGACGGTTTCGACTTCGGGCAGTTCGGGCATCGGCATCCTTTCGCGGCGCGCCAAATCGCGGCGCGGGATCGTAGCGCGGGCCGGGGCCTTCGGCTATTGTCGCCGCCATGCCCCAACGCCAAGGCAAACCCCGCGCGTCCAAGCGAAGCACGACCCATTTCGGCTTTCGGGAAGTCCCCGAGACGGCCAAATCGTCGCTGGTGAAAAACGTGTTCGACAGCGTCGCGGCCGAATACGACCTGATGAACGATCTGATGAGCATGGGCGTGCACCGGCTTTGGAAGGCCGCGTTCATCGAACGCCTCAAGCCGAAGCCCGGCATGGCGCTGATCGACGTCGGCGGCGGCACTGGGGACATCGCGTTCCGGTTTAGGGACATGGGCGGCGGCCCCGTCACCGTGGTCGACGTCAACGAGAAGATGCTGGCGGTCGGCCGCGACCGGGCCATCGATCGCGGCATCCTCGAGGGCATCCGCTGGATCGCCGGGGACGCCGAGGCGCTGCCGGCCGAAGACGGCGCGTTCGATGCCTACACGACCGCCTTTTGCATCCGCAACGTCACTCATATAGATAGGGCGCTGGCGGAAGCGAAGCGGGTGTTGAAGCCGGGCGGGCGGTTCCTCTGTCTGGAATT
>CAZDFF010000162.1:0-8412 GCA_964504425.1 uncultured Hyphomicrobiales bacterium | reverse complement strand
CCCGATCGCCTCGATCTTCGCCTGGACCCAGGGGCTGGCCTACCGGGGCAAGTTCGACAACACCCCCGATGTCGTCAAGTTCGCCCAGACCCTGGAAAAGGTCTGCGTCGATACGGTCGAATCCGGCTTCATGACCAAGGACCTGGCGCTCCTGATCGGCCCGGAACAGCCCTGGCTGACGACCCAGAAGTTCCTGGAAAAGCTGGACGAAAACCTGAACAAGGCGATGGCCTAAGGGGCCGCTTGCGGCCCCGTCTTGGCATAGAAAGGCAGAAGAAGGGATTCACCACCGAGGACACAGAGAACACAGAGGAAGGCCGCTTGCGCGCCTTTGGCGCGCGGAAACCCTTCTCGGTGACCTCGGTGCTCTCTGTGGTTCAACCCTTCCTTCAGTCTTGACCTTACGGGCCGGGTCGCCTAAAAAACCGGGCCTTCCGCTTGCGGAAGACCGCCAGAATTTCAAGAGTTCCATAAGGATTTGAGCCATGTCCCGACGTTGTTCCATGACCGGCAAGGGCGTCCAGGTGGGCAATAACGTGTCCCACGCCAACAACAAGACCAAGCGCCGCTTCCTGCCCAACCTGCAAGTCGTGTCGCTGCAAAGCGAGGCGTTGGGCCATTCCGTGCGCCTGCGGCTGTCGGTCAACGGGCTCCGCACCGTGGAAAAGAACGGCGGCATCGACGCCTATCTGATGCGCACCCGCACCGACCGCCTGGGCGAGGACGCGCAGCGCCTGAAGCGCCGCATCGTCAAGGCGGCGGCGAAGCGCGAAGCGGCCAGCGCCGCCTGATCCTGTCTCTATAAAGTCTTCGCGAAGACCGGCCTTGCGCCGGCCTTTTGCGTTTCTACGGCAGCAGGCCGGGGAAGCGCCCGAGGAAATGCTCGACCGCCGGGCCCCACACCGCCGGGCTCGCCGCCAAAAGCCGATGCCCGTCGACGCCGGCCGTCGGCCCGACCAGGTGGAATTCGCCCAGGAACTCGCCGTGCCCGGCATCGGCGCCGGCGGCGGCGTAGGCGTCGAACATTTTCGCCGCCAGCGTCGGCTTGATGGCGGTGTCGTTTTCGGCGTACAGCCACAGCGTCGGCGCGTGATGGCGCGTGCCCCACGCCTTGGCCGCCTCGATCAGGTGGTCGGAACCGCAGACCAGCCCCTCGTAGCGGGTGCCGCGCCCGCCCGCCAGATTGATCGCCGCGACCACGCCGTCCGGGTTGCGCGCGGCTGCCGCGATGGCGCCCCAGCCGCCCGCCGCCTGGCCGACCAGCACCACCCGCGACGGATCGACGAACTTGGTGTGCGTCAGGTAGCGCACGGCGGCGACGATGTCGTCGGCGGTGGCCTCGCCCGCCGCCAGGTAGTCGGGATCGGAACACAATCCGGCGCCTTCCGCCCAGGCGCCGCCGGAATGGCCGTAGCCGCGCCGGGTGACGACGGCGACCAAAAAGCCCTTGGCGGCGAACCAGCGCGCGGCGTCGGGATAAAGCCGTCGGTCCTTGCGCAGGGCCGGATCGGAAGGCGCGCCGTGGGTGACGACGGCCAGCGGCCACGGCCCCGGCCCGTGCGGATAGACGACCCGGGTTTCCAGCATCGGCCCGTGCCCGTCCGTCGTGAACGGGATCATGTATTCCTGGTATTCGAGCCGGGTTTCGGCGTCGGTCGTGCGCGGCCCGGCCGGGCCCGGCGCCTCGGCGGCATGGGCGGGGATCGAGAGCAGGGCGGCAAGGAGGGCGGGGAAAAAGAAGCGGGCGAGCGGCATGGGAATCAGTCGATCAGTTCGAACATCAGCAAAAGGGTTCGTTGCAGCGGGTTGTGATTATCATCGGAGATCAGATAGATCAACGTCCGACCGTCGGCGTCCTTGCGCGCCTCGATGCCCTCGAAGTTGTCGACGACCAGGGGCGATTGCAGTTCGGCGATCACCGTGCCTTCCAGGTGCGCGCCCGGCTGGATGGCGTCCTTGGCGATGCGCTTGATCCGGCCGCCGGCGCCGCTGCGCAGATTGAAGCGCCGCTCGATCGTCAGGATATCTCCATTGTCGAGGGTCGCCGCGCCGGTCGGCACGTAGCCGCCGTCGACGGCATAGGTCAGCACCGACCAGCCGTCCTTGCTCGACACCCAGGCGACGTTGCGCCCGCCTTTTCCGAAATCCTCGGCGATCAACAGCAGCCTGCCGTCGGAAAGGAGCGTCATCGCCTCGATGCCGCCGTTGCGGGGCGCGTGCTGCAATTCCTCGGGCGGCGGGATCGGTTCGGGGACCGGGTTGTTCGGGAAGTAGCGCCAGATCCGATGATCGCGCTCGAAGGCGACGATGATCTCGCCCTCGGCGCCCGGCGCCATGGCCTCGGCGTCGACGTCGTTGCGGCCGCGCAGCGCCTGGCCGTCGAGCCCGGTCAACTGCCCCAGGTCGCCGTCCTTGACGCCGGTCAGGTTGCCGTCCGCGCCGTAGACGAGCGTCGCGGCGATCCGGATGCCCTTATCGCCGACCGCGATCAGCCGCCGGCCGTCGCGCGACACGCGCAGGTCGGAAAGCCCGCCGAAGTTGCCGTCGGGCGAGGTCAGCATCAGCCCGCCGCGATATTTCAACTTGCCGACGGTCGTTTGTTGCAGGTCGTCGCCGTTGAGCGCCACCGGCGTCGCCTTGACCTCGATCGGCGCCGCCCACGACGGCGGGGCGGGCGCGAGCAGGACGGCGGCCGCGACCAGGGCCGCGGCGAAGGCGGGCAAAAGGCGTTGCATGGGGAAGGTTTGCATGGCGGGCGGACTTTACCCGACGGCGGTGCCGGTAACTACGAAGAAAAGGGTGCACCACCGAGAGCACAGAGGTCACCGAGGGGAAGAACGACGCGCCGAAGGCGCGTAAGATCCCTTCCTCTGCGTTCTCTGTGCTCTCGGTGGTGAACCCTTTCAGCGCAACAACCCCGGCACGGCCTTCAAGGCCTGCTCCACCCGGTCGCCCCAGAACCCGGCGCCCTTGCCGTGGCCGAACATCATGTGGCCGTCGCGGTGGTGCGGGAACGGCGGCGCCGCCCACAGCTCGGCCGGTGCGCCGGCGGCGCGATAGAGCGCGAACATCTTCTTCGGCATGTCGGAGCCCCAGAAGCGGTCGTTTTCCGCGTACAGCCACAGCGTCGGCACCTTGGTCTTCGCGCCCCAGGCCTTCAGCGGTTCGCGGAACGCGTATTCGCCGCCGCACACCTCGCCCTCGCTGCGCGAGCCGCGTCCGCCGGCGAAGTTCAGCGCCAGGACCACGCCGTCCGGGTTGCGCGCGGCGGTCGCCAGCGTCGCCCAGCCGCCCGCCGAAACGCCGGCGACCACGATCTTGTCCTTGATCACGTTCGGCAGCGCGCGGAGGTAGCGGATCGCCGCCAGCATGTCCTCGGCGGATTTGTCGCCCGCCTCTTTATAATAAGGGAAGTCGCACTTGCCGTAGCCTTCCTCCCAATCCCCCTGCGATTTGCCGTAGCCGCGCCGGGTCACGTTCAGCACCACGAAACCCCGGTCCGCGAACCAGCGCGTCGTGTTGCGGAAGGGCGACGATCGCCGCCGGTCCTCGGCCTTGCGCGGCGATCCGTGGGTGATGACGATGCCGGGCGCGGGGCCGTCCGTATTCGGCAGCGTGAGAACCGCTTGCAACAGCGGCCCGCCGCCGTCGGCCTTGAACGGCACGCGGTGTTCCTGCTGGCGCAGGTTGCCGACGTCGGCCTTGCGTTCCGGCTCCCCCTGCGGCCCCGGCTTCAAGTCTGCGGCGGCGGCCGGAAAAGCCAGAAGAACGGCGACGACGGCGAGAATTCTCCCCATGCGGCGATCTTATCCGGCGGCGCACGGTCCTGACACAGGCGCCCATTCCTCGCCGTCCCCGGTTCGGTCCCGGCCGATTCTCACGCGGAATTCATTTGCCGGGCGTTCGGCGCCGTGTACCGAATTGGCCTTCGCTTTTCCAACCCGAGGGGAGGTTACCCGATGAACGAGATTTCCCGCCGCGTCGTCGTCAAGGGACTGACGGCCGGCGTGCCGCTCGCCGCCATTCTCGCCGACCCGGTGCTGGCCGCCGCCGCCGCCGCGACCACGACCACGGTCAACATCACCACGGCCGGCGGCCGCAAGGTCATGGGCGCGCTCGCGCTGCCGAAGAAGACCCCGGCGCCGGCGGTGCTGTTGATCCACGAATGGTGGGGCCTGAACGACCAGATCAAGACCATGGCGGTCGAATTCTCGCGCCAGGGCTACGTCGCGCTGGCATTGGATATGTACGGCGGCAAGGTCGCCCCTGCGGGCAACCGCGACGAGGCGATGGCGCTGATGAAGGCCACCGACATGGCGACCGGCGTCGACATCGCCACCTCGTGGGTCGCCTGGCTGCGCAAGAGCAAGCGGGTGAAGGAAAAGGTCGCGACCTGCGGCTGGTGCTTCGGCGGGATGTGGTCGCTCAACACCTCGATCGCCACGCCGGTCGACGCCACGGTCATCTATTACGGCCGGGTCAACCGCACCGCCGACGACCTGAAGAACCTGAAGGGCCCGGTGCTCGGCCACTTCGGCCTCCAGGACCAGTCGATCAACAAGCCGATGGTCGACGGCTTCGAGGCGGAAATGAAGAAGGCCGGCAAGACCTTCACCAATCACTGGTACGACGCCGACCACGCCTTCGCCAACCCGACCGGCGCGCGCTACGAAGGCGGCGCCGCGAAACTCGCATGGAAGCGCACCACCGAATTCCTCAAGAAGGAACTCGCCTGACGCGCCGTCGCGCTACGCGCTTGCAAGACGGAAAGGGCGCCCGGACGGGGCGCCCTTTTCATTTGTGGGGGCCTCAGGGCCGCACCACGGTCACCTTCGGCGGTTCGATCAACTCGACCTCGCGGAACAGCCAGTCGCGGAACGCGGCGACCTTGGCGACGCCGGCCGATTCAGGGCGGGTGACCAGGAAATACGCATACGGGCACTCGATCGCCAGGTCGAACGGGCACGTCAGCTTGCCCTCGCGCAGGTGGGCGGCGGCGATCTGCCAGCGGGCCAGCACCACGCCGCGGCCCTCGATCGCCTCCTGCAGGGCGATCTCGGCCAGGCTGTAGCGCGGCCCGCGTGCGGCGTCGACGCGGCCGGCCTTGGCCGCGCGCAGCCACAGCGGCCAGCCGCCGTCGGCGGCGCCCACGGAATCGTCGTGGATCAGGGTATAGCGCGCCAGGTCGCTCGGCCGCCGCGCCGCCCGGTCCGGCGTCATCAGCCCGGGCGCGCACATCGGCACCAGGAATTCCGGCATCAGCCGCTCGACCGTCAGGCCCGGGTACTCGCCGGGGCCGAAGCGGATCGCCAGGTCGATGTCCTGCTCGTACAGGTCGACGACCTCGGGCGTCGCGATCACCCGCACCGAAATTTCCGGATGCCGCTCGCCGAACCGGAACAGCCGCCCCATCAGCCAGCGCGACGCAAACGACGGCGCGACGGTGATGCCGAGCACGTTGGTCGCGTGCTCGCGCGCCGCCGCGACCGTGCGCGCCAGGCGATCGAGCGAACGCCGCACCTCCGGCAGCCAGGCCTTGCCGACGTCGGTCAGGCGCACGCCGCGCCCGGTGCGCGCGAACAGCTTGACGCCCAACTGCCCCTCGAGCGCGCGGATCTGCTGGCTGATCGCCGCCGGGGTGACGTTCAGGTCGGCCGCCGCCTGGGAAAAGCTCAGGCGCAGCGCGGCGGCCTCGAAGGATTGCAACGCGACGATGCTGGGCAGGTGGGGGCGGGCCATGACGGTTAAGTTTATCTAATCGATTAGAAAATTTATATCGTTTGTTCGGCCGCCGGAAGCCCCCTAGCGTTCGGGCACTGCGCAACGAAAACCAAGAGGATTTTCCCATGCCCATCGTCAGGATCGACATTCCCACCGGCTACACCAACGCGGTCAAGGACCGCATCCGCGAGGGGATGAAGCAGGCCATCATCGAGGCCATCGACCCCGGCCAGAACGGCCGCCACCCGGAAACCTGCAAGTGGATCTACCCGTCGATCACCGAGGCCTACGGCGGCCTGGGCGACGGCCTGCCGACGGTGTCGATCGACACCCGGCCCGGCCGCACGCGGGAACAGAAAAGCAAGCTCGCCCACCTGATCTGCGACCTGTTCGAAAAGGAAATGGGCACCCGCGACGTCTACGTGATTTTCCGCACGTCGGATTCCGAGGATCACATCGCCGCCGGCGAACCGCTGCCGGTGTGGCGGCCGAACTGAGGCACGGCGGCGAAGTTCTAAAAACGGAAAGAGCGCTCCCGGTCGCGCCTATGGCGCGCAAACAATAAATTGCCGGCAATGCCGGCGGGCGCCCTTTTTGTTTTTGGCCATAAAATGGATAACCGAGAAAGCCTATAACTTGTATCCCATCGCATGCAGGCGCTGTTTGACTTTGACGACGACGTTGCGTTGGGCCTTTTCGATCAAGGGCATGAGGACGACCATCATTTCCTGCTGCATCTTCGGCAACAATGCCGCCGATTTGCGGCCGACCGGCGTTTTGTAGAAGGCCAAGATCGCCGACAATTCCTCGGTCGTGAAGTTGCGAACCAGAAAATCCCCGCTGAATCGATTGAGATAAGGCGTGATTTCGACAAACGACTCGCGAGTAGCCTCGGCGACCGCGTTCAGCACCTCCGGCTTCACCGTCGGATCCTTTCGCACGATCTCGGCCTTGATTTGATCCGTCGTCGTCGACGCCAACTTGTCCGTCAGGTCGTGAATATTCAAGACCTTGAACATTTCCACGACCAACTTTTGTTTGGCCGTGTCGTCGGCGAACGCCGGAATGGAACCGATGCACAGGGCCAGCAGCGCGGCGGCGCCGAGGCCGATCATTACCTTCCGTTTCATGATTTCCCCCTGAGTCAGAAAGGCGATGGTTTCAAATGGATCATAAGGGCCGTTCCAACCTCGCAATAGCGAAAGTTGCATAATATTTCCATGTTACAGCCGAAGCGATTACCCGGGTATGCGGGCGAAAGGTGACCCGCCGGCGAACCCGATTTCTTGACGCCGTGCCCGGCTAGATATACATTTTTAAAAGTATATCCATGGAGGAACGCCATGCAGGTCGCCAAGTGGGGCAACAGCCTCGCCGTCCGCCTTCCCGCCGCCGTGGTCGAGGCGCTGAAATTGAAGGAGGGCGACGACATCGAAATCCGCGTCGCCGGCCGGCGCGAATTCGCCGTGGCGCGCAAGCCCGGCCGCGCCGATTTCCTGAAACGCCTGCGCGCCTTCCGCGGCCGCCTGCCCGCCGACTTCACGTTCGACCGGGACGAGGCGAATGCCCGGTAGGTTCTTCGACACCAATGTTTTGCTTTATCTCGCGTCCGACGACGCGGCCAAGGCCGACCGGGCCGAGGCATTGATCGCCGAGGGCGGCACCATCGGCGTCCAGGTGCTGAACGAAATCGCCAACGTCGCCCGGCGCAAGATGGCGATGTCGTGGGCCGAAACCCACGCCTTCCTTGCCGCCGTGCGCGGGCTACTGGCGGTGGAACCGATGACGGTCGAAATCCACGAAACCGGCCTCGCGCTCGCCGAACGCCACAATCTCTCGATCTACGACGCCACGATCGCGGCGGCCGCGCTGCACGCCGGTTGCGACACGCTGCTGTCGGAGGACATGCAGCACGGCATGGTGCTCGACGGCCGGCTCCGCGTGGTCGATCCGTTCCGCAGGTCTGGGTGACGCCGGAGTCGTGTTTTGAAGAAGACATGCAATAGTCTTCTTCAGTAACTAGACACATCCATCAATTGGTTCTCGGCATTTGAAATGTCGACGAAAATTTTGGTGTGCTATCAATGAAAAAAATCACCAGCGATTTGGACTGCACGAATATCAAGCACTGTAATTGTGGCAAAACCTCAAATCGTTATTGCGCGGATTGATGCGGTTCGATCTACAATCTATAGTAGCGAAAATTCTCACCGCCAATTGAGGGGCCAATGTCATCAAAGCGTATTGTTTTGAGGGAAATTGACCGGTTTTTGTCCTCAAGTGAACCCGAGGTGCTTTGCATAAGTGGGGAATGGGGGATCGGCAAAACCTATACATGGCAGGTAAGCGTTGATGCAGCCATTAAGGAAGGTTTGTTCAAATTTGCGCGTTACTCTTATGTCTCTTTGTTCGGCATCAATACTCTTGACGCGCTAAAGCTAGCCATCGCCGAGGGTTCGGAAACAATCAATTTCAATGAACAAGAAAGTGCATTCTCTAAGATCGGAAATTTTATAGACAATTTTTCGGGAAGGCACAGGAAGTATAAAAAGATTGGAAACGAATTCCCGACCATACGAAATTTAATCGCCGCGTATGATCAATATTTATTCACTAACGTTCGCAATCAGATCATCTGGCCTGCTGCCGGTTCGGTTGACACCATCCTAAGCTAACATGGCCCGCTTTTCG
>CAZDFF010000161.1:0-8422 GCA_964504425.1 uncultured Hyphomicrobiales bacterium | reverse complement strand
CATCGCATTCCAAAGCGGATGCAGGACCGCCGAGGTCAGCACCAGGGCGGCGACGAGAGGTTCCATGGCGGGACGGGTCTCCGAGTGCCCGGGGCCGGCAACGGCCCGCGACGGCGCATTCTACACCGTCCGCCACAGAATGCCACAAAATGCCACGGAACCGGGCCGCCGTTTTTACGGCACTTCCGGCTGCTTCAACGCGACCTTGAGCCGAGCCCAATGGGCCTCGATCCCGGGCAGACCGAAGCGCAGCAACCGGGGCCGGTCGGCGAAACGGCGCACCAGGATGCCGGCCCGGGCCAGCCTCTCGAACGTGGCGGGCGCGTCGCCCGATTCGGCGAGCACGAACAGGTCGGTGCCGCCGACGACCTTCAGCCCGGCTTCTGTCAACAGATGGCACAGGTCCTCGGCCGCTTCCGACAGCCGCGCCCGCTGCGCCGTGCGCCATGAGTCGTCGGCCAGCGCCCGGGCGGCGACTGCGGCGGCCGGGCCCGACACCGCCCACGGCCCGACGGCGCTTTCGAGCTGGCGAGCGAGATCGACCGGCAACAGCGCGAAGCCGACGCGCAGCCCGGCCAAACCGTAGAATTTTCCGAACGAGCGCACGACGATCAACCCCGGTCGCCCCACCTGCGATGCGACGGAAATCTCCGGCGTCACGTCGGCGAAGGCTTCGTCCACCACCAGCCAACCGCCGCGCGCCGCCAGTGCGTCCGCCGCCGCCAGCAGACTTTCGGGCGCATGACGCCGGCCGTCCGGGTTGTTCGGATTGACGACGACGACCACGTCGGCGCCGGTCTTCGGCATGTCCGCGACTTCGGCGACCTCGTGACCGGCGTTCCGCCATACGTGCGCGTGTTCCGCATACGTCGGGCCGACTACGGCGACGCGCGACCGGCCGCGCAGCCTCGGCAGCCATTGCAGGATCGCCTGACTGCCCGGCGCGGCGACGACGCACGCCGCGTCCGCCACGCCATGGCAAGCGGCGGCGGCATCGCGCAGCGCTGCCATGGCGCGCCCGTCCGGCAGGCGCTGCCATACGTCCGGCGCGATGCCATCGACCGGATAGGCGAACGGCGCGATGCCGGTCGACAGGTCGACCCAGCCGTCCCGCGGCTTGCCGAAGCGCGCCTCGGCTTCGGCCCAGTCGCCGCCGTGATCGATCGCCCCATTCGGTCGTTCCAAAGGCACGGAATCCACAACCATTTCCCTCCGCTTGTGGGATTAGCTTAGCACCCTCGCCCGGCCGCACCATCGCCTGTTGCGGGGCTTGGGCGCGGCCTCTAATGTCTGGCGTGCATGCCCGGGAAAGCCACTGTTTCCGGACCATTCGAAGGACCCGCCGCCATGGACCCGCGCAAGGTGAAGACCGCGGCCGATGCCAAGCGCATCGTCGAATCCCGTGGGCTCGACCACGTCAAGGTCGGCGCCTTCGACATCGACGGCATCCTGCGCGGCAAGTACATGGGCCGCGATAAGTTCTTCTCGGCGCTCGATAAGGGCTTCGGCTTCTGCGACGTGGTCCTGGGCTGGGATTCCCACGACCGGCTTTACGACAACACGAAATACACCGGCTGGCACACCGGCTATCCCGACGCGCCGGTGCGCATCCTGCCCGACTCCTGCCGCGCCCTGCCGTGGGAAGGCGACATGCTGTTCTTCCTGGGCGAGTTCGCGCCGCCGGCGGAATCGATCTGCCCGCGCGCCGCACTGCGCCGGGTGCTCGACCGGGCCAGGAAAATGGGCTTCTCGGTCAAGGCCGGTTTCGAATACGAGTTTTTCGTGTTCGAGGAGACGCCGCATTCGGTCCGCGAGAAGCACTACCGCGACCTGAAGCCCCTCGCCCCGGGCTTCTTCGGCTATTCGGTGATCCGCAATTCGGTCGACGCCGAGGTCTATCGCGACATCCTCGAAACCGCGACGGCGATGGACTTCGCGATCGAGGGCCTGCACGAGGAAACCGGCGCCGGGGTCCTGGAAGCCGCGATTTCCGTTGCCGACGCGCTCGCCGCCGCCGACAAGGCGGCGCTGTTCAAGACCTTCGTCAAGATCGTCGCGCAGCGGCGCGGCCTGATGACGACCTTCATGGCGAAGTGGTCGCCGGACTGGCCGGGATCGAGCGGCCACATCCACATTTCGCTGATCGACGCCAAGGGCAAGCCCCTGTTCCACGACCCGAAAGCGAAGGACGGCATGAGCCGCACCATGCGCCACTTCCTGGGCGGGCAGCAGAAACTGATGCCCGAGCTGCTGGCGATGACCGCCAGCACCGTGAATTCCTATTCCCGCCTGATCCCCGGCTTCTGGGCGCCGACGGAAGCGAGCTGGGGCGTCGATAACCGGACTTGCGCGCTGCGGGTCATTCCCGGCGGGCCGAAGGCGCAGCGCGTCGAATACCGGGTCGCCGCCGCCGACGCCAACCCGTACCTGGCGCTGGCCGCCGCCGTCGCCTCGGGCCTGGCCGGCATCGAGGGCAAGATGGAACCCGGCGAACCCGTCGTCGGCAACGCCTACGAAAAGAAGTTCCCGGCCGCGCTCGCCTTGCCCCGCACCCTGTGGGAAGCGGCGCAGGCGCTGAAGAAATCCAAGACCGCGCGCACGACGTTCGGCGACGACTTTGTGGATCATTTCGCCGCCACCCGCGAGTGGGAGGAACGCGAGTTCCGCCGCCACATCACGGACTGGGAACTGAGCCGCTACTTCGAAATCATCTGACCGCATCCGCACATCCCCAAGCCCATACCTCAAGAACGAGAACCCATGACCGACACCTTGAAGACCATCAGCCCCGTGGACGGCAGCGTCTGCGTGGAACGCCCGCTCGCCACGGCGAAGCAGATCGAAGCCGCGCTGGCCGCCGCCGCGACCGCGCAGAAAGCCTGGCGCGCCCTTTCCGTCGCCGAGCGGGCGAAATACTGCCTCGCCGCCGTCGACGCCTTCGTCGCCGAGAAGGTCGCTATCGCCGAGGAAATCACCCGGCAGATGGGCCGTCCCATTGCGTATTCCCCGTCCGAGGTGCGCGGCTTCGAGGACCGGGCCCGCACCATGATCGAGTTCGCGCCCGAGGCGCTGGCCGACACCGACGTCGGCCCGAAGGAAAACTTCCACCGCTTCATCCGCCACGAACCGCTGGGCGTGGTCTTCGTCGTCGCGCCCTGGAACTACCCCTATCTGACCGCCGTCAACGCGGTGATCCCGGCGCTGATGGCGGGCAACGCCGTGATCCTCAAGCACTCGGCGCAGACGCCCTTGTGCGCGGAACGCTTCCAGCAGGCGTTCGACGAGGCCGGCCTGCCGAAAGGGGTCTTCCAGCACCTGCACCTCAGCCACGCCGACACCGAGAAGGTCATCAAGTCCCCCGTCGTCGGCTTCGTCGCCTTCACCGGTTCGGTCCCCGGCGGCGAGACCGTCGAGCGCGCCGCCGCCGGCCGCTTCATCGGCGTCGGCCTGGAACTGGGCGGCAAGGACCCGGCCTACGTGCGCGCCGACTGCGACCTGAACCACGCGATCGAAAACCTGGTCGACGGCGCCTTCTTCAATTCCGGACAGTCGTGCTGCGGCATCGAACGCATCTACGTCGACGCCGCCGTTTACGGCCGCTTCGTCGAGGGCGCCGCCGAACTGACCCGCAAGTACGCGCTCGGCAATCCGCTCGACCCGGCCGTCACCCTCGGCCCGATGGTGCGCACCGCCGCCGCCGACTTCGTGCGCGGCCAGATCGCCGCCGCGTTGCAGGCCGGCGCCAAAGCCCTGATCGACGAAAAGGCCTTCCCCGCCAGCAAGCCGGGCACGCCCTACCTGGCGCCGCAGATCCTCGTTGACGTCGACCACACCATGGCCGTGATGACCGAGGAAACTTTCGGCCCGGTCGTCGGCATCATGAAGGTCGAGTCCGAGGACGACGCGATCCGCCTGATGAACGACAGCGCCTATGGATTGACCGCCGCGATCTGGACCCAGGACGAGGACGCGGCGATCCGCATCGGCGATCGCATCGACACCGGCACCTGGTTCATGAACCGCTGCGATTACCTCGACCCCGCGCTCGCCTGGACCGGCGTCAAGCATTCCGGCCGCGGCTGCACCCTTTCGGCGCTCGGGTATTCGTACCTGACCCGCCCGAAATCCTTCCACCTTCGCGTCAAGACCTGAGGACACACCGAATGAACGCCCCCATCGGCAACTGGAACTATCCCACCAAGGTGCGCTTCGGCGCCGGCCGCATCAAAGAGCTGGCCTCGGCCTGCAAGGCGCTCGGCATGAAACGGCCGCTGCTGGTCACCGACCCCGGCCTGGCGAAGCTGCCGATGGTCGCGGACGCCGTCGCCGCCAACGCCGCCGCCGGACTGCCGACCGCCGTGTTCTCGGATATCAAGCCCAATCCCATAGGAAAAAACGTCGACGACGGCGTGAAGGCGTTCAAGGCGGGCAAGCACGACGGCGTCATCGCCTTCGGCGGCGGCAGCGCGCTGGACGCCGGCAAGGCCGTCGCGCTGATGGCCGGGCAGACCCGCCCGATGTGGGACTTCGAGGACGTCGGCGACAACTGGAAGCGCGTCGACGAAAAAGGCATCGCGCCCGTCGTTTCCGTGCCGACCACGTCGGGCACCGGGTCCGAGGTCGGCCGTGCCTCGGTCATTACCGACGAGGCGACCCACACGAAGAAGATCATTTTCCATCCCGGCATGATGCCCGGCATCGTGATCTGCGACCCGGCGCTGACCGTCGGCCTGCCGCCGCACATCACGGCTGCCACCGGCATGGACGCCTTCGCTCACTGCCTGGAAGCCTACTGCGCCCCCGGGTTCCATCCGCTCGCCGACGGCATCGCGCTGGAAGGCATGCGGCTGGTCAAGGAATGGCTGACCGTCGCCGTGAAGGACGGCCAAAACATCGAGGCCCGCTCGCACATGATGGCGGCGGCCGCCATGGGCGCGACCGCGTTTCAGAAAGGTTTGGGCGCGATCCATTCGCTGTCCCATCCGGTCGGCGCGGTTTACGACACCCATCACGGCCTCACCAACGCGGTTTTCATGCCCTACGTGCTGGTCTTCAACAAAGCCGCCGTGGCCGACCGGCTGACCCGGGCCGGGCGTTATCTCGGCCTCGCCAAGCCGGGCTTCGACGGCTTCCTCGAATTCGTGCTCGGCCTCAGGACCGAATTGAAAATTCCGCACACCTGCAAGGAACTGGGCGTCGAGGAAAGCCGTCTGCCGGAACTTTCCAAGATGGCCGCCGAGGACCCGACCGCCGGCGGCAACCCGGTCCCCGTCGGCGCCGCCGAAATGCGCGTCATGTTCGACCGGGCGATGGCCGGAACGGTGTGAGCGGCGACGGCCTTACGCGGTTTTCAACCGTTTCGATGCGGTTTTAGTCGATCCGGATACCGTCTTGCGCGGCTGTTTTCGCGTAACCCGTTGATTCGACGCGGGGACGGCGCAAAATTTTTCGCCCCGGTCATCCTTTGTCACCCTTTGTCACCCTCTGTCACCCTTTTGTGGTATCCAAATACTTCTCGCGAGGCGGCCCAAGGGACCGGCGCGAAACCATTCCGACGCGCTCGGCCCAGGCCGTCTCTCCTGATATATCTTTAAATTCCTAGCATAGAGTCGGGCGAAAATCAAGGACGAAGGCCGTTGCCGCCGCGCTCGCGCCGTGGAACAAAGGCCCATGCTCGAACCCTTCGTCGTCGCCTTCACCGCCTTCTTCGCCACCGTCGCGCCGATCGACGTGGCGGCGCTGTTCGCCGCGCTGACCGCCCGCGCGACCGAGGCACACCGGCGCACCATGGCGCTGAAGGGCGTGGCCATCGCCGGCGGCATTTTGGTGACGTTCGCGCTGGGCGGGAACAAGCTGCTAGAAATCCTCGGCATCACGCTGCCCGCGCTGCGCACGGCGGGCGGCATTTTGCTTTTGCTGATCGCCATCGACATGGTGTTCGCGCGCCCGTCCGGCGGCGTGACGACGACCGAGGACGAGGACGCGGAAGCCGCCCACAAGCGCGACATTTCCGTTTTCCCCCTGGCGACCCCGCTGATCGCCGGACCCGGCGCCATGGGCGCGGCGATGCTGCTGACCGCGGATGCGGAAGGAGACGCGACGCGCATCGCCATCGTGATCGCGGCGCTGGCCGCCGTGATGGCGATCACGCTGGCGTTGCTGCTGGCCGCCGCGAAGGTGAGCAAGTTCCTGGGCGTGACGGCGCAAAGCGTGATCGCCCGCGTGGTCGGAATTTTGCTGGCGGCGCTGGCGGTTCAGTTCATCTTCGACGGCCTGAAAGCCGGCGGGATCGTCTGAAGGGTTTTGAACCACAGAGAGCATAGAGAACACCGAGAAGGATTCCTTGTGCGGCTTCGCCGCGCGGAAATTCCCTCTGTGGACTCTGTGTCCTCGGTGGTTAAACCCGACTTACTTTACCGCCGCCGCGCCATGGTCGGCAGCACCAGGCGTTCGAGCCAGTTGCGGACCTCCAGCGTGCGGATGTCGAAGTTCATCACGTCCTCGTCAACGCCGAGCAGCCAGGCGATGTCGCCGCGCTTCGGATCCTGGTGCAGGGTTTCCAGCAGGCGGACGTAATCGTCGCACGCGGCGCGGTCCTTGAAGAAACCGAGCTTGATCAGCTTCTCCGTGCGGCACCACGTCAGCCTGGCCATTTCGCGCAGATCGTATTCCGGGTGGTATTGCAGGCCCCAGAAGATGCCGCCCTGGTGCACGACGGAAACCGCCTGGACGTGGGTGAAGGCATTGGACGCCAGCAGCACCGTGCCCGCCGGCATGTGGGTGATTTCGTCGACGTGGCTGATGAAGGCGTCGAACGCCTGGGCCTTGCCCTCGTACATCGGGTGCGCCCGGCCGTCGGCGGTCAGCGCGATCTTCCGCGCGATGCCCATTTCGCGGCCGCGCGGGTTGGCCCGCACGATGCCGCCCGCGGCGACCACGGCGATCTGCGCCGCCCAGCAACTGCCGAAGCTGGGCACGCCCTGCTTGAAGGCTTCGCGCGCCAGGCCGATCTGCGAGCCGACCTCGGGCGTGTCCTCGTAGACGGTCAGGCTGCACCCGGTCCACGCCACGCCGTCGTAATCGGCGAGCGCGGTGCCCTTGGGCAAGCCGCCGCCCGGATCGCTGGGATAAATCGTGTCGCAGACGACGCCCGGCATCAGGCGCGTCAGCATCTTCACGTAAAGATCGCCCGCGACGCCGGCACCACCGGCCGCGAGTTCCTCGCGCGCCGCCTTCAGGTAGCCGTCGACGACCAGGATCCGGGGATGCGCGGGCATGGCGATGTTTCCTTTATTATGCGTTCAGCCGGTCGATGGTCGCCGGCAGGTCGCGGTAGCTCGAACAAATGGCTTCGGCGCTGGTCTTGTTTTTGTCGGAATCGCGGCTGGCGGTGAACAGCACCGCTTTCATGCCGAGCGCCTGCGGTCCCTTGACGTCGTTGTGGTCGCGATCGCCGATGTGGACCATCTCGGTCACCTCGACGCCCAATGCCTTGGCCGCCGCGTCGAACATGCTGCGATGCGGCTTGGAATGGCCGACTTCGTCGGAGAAGGCGAAGCCGGAGAAGTACTGCTTCACGCCGTGGAGTTCGAGCAGCGCGCGCAGGTTCTTGCCCGGCGTGACGATGGCGTCGGACACAATGGCGAGCTTGTAGCGCGAGGCGAGTTCGGCCAGCCCCTTCTGCGCGTCGGCGATCAAATCGGGATAGATGTCGATTTCCATCCGTCCCAACCGTTCCACCACGCCGTCGAATTCCGCCTGCGGCAGTTCGCGCTTCATGCCGGTCAGCAGCACCTGCAAGCGCTCGGGGATGGTCCAGGTGATCGAATGCCGGCGCCATACGTTGTTGAACGCGGCGTCGCACACGTCGTAGGCCTTGACCACGTCTTCGCGCGGCGTCGGCGCCTGGCGATTCAACGCCTGCCACACTTCCTCGCGCCGGGCCTCGTACTTCGACGGCAGGCCCTGGGCCTTCCGTTTCGCCTCGTCGGAATCGTCATGCACGATGGTGTCCCACAGGTCGAAGGTCACCGCCTTGATTTTCCTGCCCAAAACCCACTCCTTGCTGGCAATAGCGTCGAACCGCGCGGGATGGTGGTCGATGGGCCCGGGGCCGTCAATATCGGGCATGGGCGGGCATGCGCGATTTTCCGCGTTCCCACGCCAAGCCCGCAAAGCGTGGCATGGGATGCCTCGCGGTGCGTGGAATCCCTATTTGGTTTCCGGCTTCCAGGCGGCCAGCTTGCGTTCCGCCTCGTCGATCTGGGCCCGGGTCATGGTGTCCTTCAGCTTGGCGAAGGCGCCGTGCGGATCGAACGTATTGCGATGGGCGACGACCTTGGCGGCCTGACGCAGCGCCAGCGACAACTGCACGTAGGCCTCGACCGGGTCCTTCTTCACGCCCCAACCGTCCGTGTACATG
>CAZDFF010000160.1:482-8435 GCA_964504425.1 uncultured Hyphomicrobiales bacterium | reverse complement strand
GCGATGCCGCTCATGCCGATGCCGCCGATGCCGACGAAATGGATGGTGCCGATGTCGAGCGGAATCGTTCTCATGCGGCGGCCTTTCCGGAATCGCGATTGCCGTTGGGAATCATCGCGCACACCGCATCCGCGAGTCGGCGCGCCGCATCCGGTCGTCCCGCCGCGTGGGCGCAGGCGGCGGCCACGTCCAGCGTCGAGGGTCGCTCGGCGAGCGATTTCAGACGCGCGGCCAAGGCGTCGGGCGTGAACGCCGACTCCGGCATCAGCCAGGCGGCGCCGGCATCCGCCGTCGCCTTGGCATTGGCGGCTTGGTGATCGTCGATGGCATGGGGATAGGGAACAAGGATCGACGGCCGGCCCGCCGCCGTCGCCTCGGCGACGGTCGAGGCGCCGGCGCGGCATATCAGCAGGTGGGTCCGGGCGAGCCGTTCGGGGACGTCGGCGAAGAACGACGCCAGGTCGGCGGCGACGCCGATATCGGCATAGGCACGGCGCACACGGTCGAGGTCCTCCGGCCGGCATTGCTGCTGGATGGCGAATAGCCCGCGCGTCGCCGCGTCGAGTCGGCCAATGGCCGCCGGCACCACGTCGCTCAGGACGCGGGCGCCCTGACTGCCGCCGATGACGAGGATCGAAATCGGTTGACCCGATTCGATGGGCGGAAACGGCCGCTCGCCGACCGCGGCGACCGCCGCGCGCACCGGCATGCCGGTGTGGACGACGTTGCGGCGGGCTTCGGTCGGAATGCCCAAACAATGTTCGAACGACGTCGCGATGCGGCCGACCCGAGACGCCAGCAACCGGTTGGCCCGCCCCAAAATCGCGTTCTGCTCGTGGATCGCGGTGCGATAACCGCCGAGCGTCGCCGCCAACATGGTCGGCACCGAGGCATAGCCGCCGAAGCCGACCACCACCGCGGGGCGCATGCGCGCCAGCAGGCCGCGCGCCTGAAAGAAGCCGACGGCCAGCTCCGGCACGTTGCGCAATCTTTTCACCAGGCTTTTGCCGGCCAGGCCACCGGCGCGGATGCGGTGGGTTTCGACCGTGCCGAGCCCGCCCTTCAGCTCGCCGACGCGCCGATCGGTGACGAGCGCCACGCGCACGCCGCGCGCCATGAGTTCCGCCGCCATCGCCTCCGCCGGAAAGACATGACCGCCGGTCCCCCCGGCGGCCATCAGCACCAGCGATGCGCCCGCGTTCACGATGGACCTCGGGGCGGCAGATTGCCGAGTCCCGGGCGTTCCCGGGTCAGCGCCAAGACCATGCCCATGCCGAGCGCCAGCGCCAACGTCGAGGACCCGCCGTAGGAAATGAACGGCAGCGTCATGCCCTTGGGCGGCATCAGGTGAATCGCCGACGCCATGTTGATGATCGCCTGGAGGCCGAACTGGACCAGCAGCCCCGCGACGGCCAGCAGCACGAACAGATCTTCGTCCTTCAGCACGCGGGCAAAGCCGCGCAGCACGATGAACAAGAACAGCGCGACCAACAGCAAGGTCATGATCAGGCCGAATTCCTCGCCGACCACGGCGAAAATAAAGTCCGCGTGGGCATCGGGCAGCACGCGCTTGACCAATCCTTCGCCGGGACCGCGCCCAAAGAACCCGCCGTTGCGGATCGCCTCGAGCGCGCGGGAGACCTGATACCCTTCGCCGCCGCTGGGATCGAGAAAACGGTCGACCCGGGACTGAACGTGACTGAACACGAAATACGCGCCGATCCCGGCGCTCAGGAAGGTCGCGGCGATCAGGCCGACAAGAATCAAGGAAAGACCGCAAAGGAAGAACTGCGCGCTCCACACGGCGGCGACGACCAGGGTCATGCCGACGTCGGGCTGCATCAACAGCAGCCCCGCGACCACGGCGAACAGAAGGGTGGAAAACAGATATCCGGGAAAGCGGTCGTCGAGCCGGCGAGTCGTGAACAGCCACGCGGCGACGACGGCGAAACCGGGCTTGACGAACTCGGACGGCTGCAACGAGAAGCCGCCGATCTGAATCCAACGCACCGCGCCCTTGATTTCGACGCCCTTGAACAGCGTCAACGCCATCAGCGCGATTGAAATCCCCATGCAGAAAACGCCGAGCCGCCAGACGCCCCGGCGCGAGAGGAACGACACCCCGATCATCAGCGCCGCCGCCACGGCCAGGAAGACGAACTGACGCCGGGCGAAGAAGAAAGGATCGAGGCCGATCCGTTCCGCGACCGGCGGCGACGCCGCCATGATCAGCACGCAGCCGAGCGCGAGCAGCAAGGCGATCGCCGCCAACGTCCAGCGATCGACCGTCCACCACCAGCGGGCCAGCAGGCTCGTATCGGTGCGCGCGAATGTGTTCATGGCCCTCCGACCGGGCCGGCGCCCTTGGGAATCACAGAAAGCTCCTCGGGATCGCTGCGCTCGCCCGGCAGCGCCTCGACCAGATCGCGGAAGGCGTCGCCGCGCGCTTCGAAATCCGTAAATTGATCGAACGACGCGCACGCGGGCGACAACAGGACGACGCCATTTCGGGGTTTGTCGGCCCGGACCATGGCATGGGCCTGGGCGACCGCGGTTTCCAGATCGCCCGAGATCGTCGTCGCCACTAGATCGCCGATCTCGCCTTTGAACGCGGGCGCGGCCTCGCCGATCAGGAAGGCGTGGCGGATGTTCCCGAGATGAGGCGCCAGCGCGTCGAGGCCGCCTTCCTTCGGCCGCCCACCGGCGATCCAGTAAATGTCTTCGTAGCAGGCCAGCGCCTTGGCCGCGGCGTCGGGGTTGGTCGCCTTGCTGTCGTTGACGTAGCGCACGCCGTCGATGATCGCGACCAACTCCTGGCGATGGACCAGCCCCGGATAGCTGTTGATGCAGGCCATGATGACGCTCGGCTGCACGCCGACGGCTTTGCACGTCGCGTATGCCGCCGCCGCGTTCTGCCAATTGTGCTCACCCGGCAACGTTCGAACGGCGGCAAGATCGACGATGGCGTGTTCGCGGCCTTCCATGTCATCGTAGAGCGTTCCGTCGATGACGTAGACACCGCCGTGAACGCGCCTTCTGCCCGAGATCGGAACGACGATCTGATCGCCGATCTCCTTGAGTTCACGATAGATTCCTTCGCAATGCTTGTCGTCGATGCCGATCACCGCGGTGCGCGGATCGGTCTGGCGATGGAAGATCAGTTTCTTCGCCGCGATGTAGCCTTCGAGCCCACCGTGCCGATCCAGATGGTCGGGGCTTATGTTCAGCAACACGCCGACGTCGAACGTGACCGAAAGCGTGAGCTCCAGCTGATAGGAGGACATCTCGAGGACGTAGGTTTCCTCGACGTCGAGCGGCTCGAGATCGAGGGCCGGACGGCCGAAGTTGCCTCCGACCTCGGCGGTGCGCCCCGACGTCTTCAGGATATGGCCGACCAGCGCGGTGGTCGTCGACTTGCCGTTGGTGCCGGTGATGCCGATGTAGGCGGCATTGATCTGCGAACGCGCGAGCAGTTCAATATCCCCGATCACTTCGACGTTCGCGGCTTTGGCGAGCCGAACGACCGGATGCGGTTCCGGATGATGCAGCGGAATGCCGGGACTGAGCACCAGGGTCGTCAGTTCGCTCCAATTGCAAAGATAGAGGTCGACGAGCGGGATACCTTCCTCGCGGGCGCGGGCGCGGGCGTCCTCGTTGTCGTCCCAGGCCCAGACTTCGGCGCCGCTTTTCATCAAGGCCCGCGCCGTCGCCAAGCCGGAACGGCCGAGACCGAACACGGCGACGGGAAACCCGGAAAATGCGTAAACGTCGATCACGGGCAGTCTTTCATCTCAGCTTGAGCGTGGCGAGCCCGGCCAATGCCAGGATCGACGCGATGATCCAAAATCGGATAACGATGGTCGGCTCGGCCCAGCCCTTCTTCTCGAAGTGATGGTGAAGAGGAGCCATGCGAAAAACGCGCCGTCCCGTCAGCTTGAACGAGACGACCTGGACGATGACGGAAACCGTTTCCAGCACGAACAGGCCGCCGACGATGGCAAGCACCAGTTCGTGCTTGGTGATGACGCTGACGGTGCCGAGCGCACCGCCGAGCGCCAGCGAACCCGTGTCGCCCATGAAAACGCGGGCCGGCGGCGCGTTGTACCAAAGAAATCCGAGCCCGCCGCCGATCAGCGCGCCGCAAAAGACCGCCAGTTCACCCGATCCCGGCACGAAATGGATTTGCAGGTACGTCGAAAATCCCGCATGACCAACCAGATAGGCGATCAGCACGAACACGCCGGCTGCGATCATCACCGGCACGATGGCAAGCCCATCGAGGCCGTCCGTCAGATTGACCGCGTTCGACGCGCCGACGATGACCAAGGCGCCGAACAGCACGAACGCCCAGCCCATGTTGACGAGCACGGATTTGAGAAACGGGATCGCCAGGCTGGTCGACAACGCGGGCGGCGCCAGCGACACGATCCAGAAGACGGCGACGACGGCGATCGAGATTTCCAGAAGGAGCTTCAGCTTGCCCGGCAGCCCCCGGCTGTCGCGTTGGCTGACCTTCATGTAGTCGTCGAGAAAACCGATCAGGCCGAAGGCCATGGTTACGCCCAACGCAGCCCAGACATACCGGTTGTGGAGATCCGCCCACAGCAGCGTCGCGATGGAAAGCGCGAGCAGGATGAGGAACCCGCCCATGGTCGGCGTGCCCTTTTTCGTCAGATGCCCTTCCGGGCCGTCGGCGCGGATCGGCTGACCCGCCGACTGGCGGGTCTTGAGCATGCGGATCAGCACGGGCCCGAATAGGAAGCTGACAATCAGCGCGGTGATGACCGCGCCGCCGGTGCGAAACGTGAGATAGCGAAACACGTTCAGCGGCGTGAACTGTTCGGCCAGGGGAACGAGGATGTGATACAGCATCTGTTTCTCCGTCAATCCCCGTTGACCGCTCGTGAAATCCGGGTATCGGCGCCGATCGCCAGCAACGTCTCGACGACGCGCCCCATTCGGCTGCCCGCCGACCCCTTGACCATGACGATGTCGCCGTCCTTGACTGAGGCGGCGACGATTGCCGCCAGGCGTTCGGAATCGGTCGCGTAGCCGCCGCGCACCGCGCGCGGCAGTGTGTCCCACAAATGAGTCATCGCCTTGCCGCACGCGAAGACCAGATCGACCTTGGCGAATTCCAACAGATCGGCGAGTGCCGCATGGCGCGTCGGCCCTTCGTCGCCCAGTTCCAGCATGTCGCCCAGGACGGCGATGCGCCGACCGCCGGCGTTGGGCCGCGCCTGGCCGAGCGCGGCGATGGCCGCCGCCATGGATGCCGGCGACGCGTTATAGCTTTCGTCGACCACCGTGAAGGCGCCGCCGCCGAAGTGCACTGCGTGGCGCCGGCCGCGGCCCTTGGGCGCCTCGACCCGGGCAAGTGCCGCGGCCGCCGTATCGACGTCGGCGCCGAGTCCGGCGACGGCCGCCAACACGGCCAGACTGTTCGACACCCAATGCCGGCCCGGCACGTTCAATCTGTATTTAACGATCCGGCCGTCGATGTCGGCGTCCACCCGGGTGCCGTCGGCATCCACGTCGCACGATCGCAGCCGCGCGAACGCGCCGTCCGCCGTGCCGAACGCCAGGATTTTCCCGATGCCCGCGGCCTTGGCCGCAGCGACGAGCCGTTCGTAAAGAGGATTGTCGGCGGGCAACACCGCCGCGCCGCCGCGTTCGACCCCCAGGAAGATTTCCGCCTTGGCATCGGCGATGGCTTCGATGGATGGAAAGAATTCGATGTGCGCCGGTTCGACCGCGGTGACGACGGCAACGTGCGGGCGCACCATGCGCACCAAGGGCGTAATCTCCCCCGGATGGTTCATGCCAATCTCGAACACCCCGTAGGCGGCACCGGCCGGCATCCGCGCCAGGCTGAGCGGCACGCCCCATTGGTTGTTGAGGCTGCCTTCGCTGGCGTGGGTCGCGCCTTGAGCCGCAAGCGCGCGGAGAAGCGATTCCTTGGTCCCGGTCTTGCCGACGCTGCCGGTAACGGCGACGATTTTTGCGTGCGTTCGCGCGCGGGCGAACCGGCCCAAGCCCTCAAGCGCGGCCTGGGTGTCGGCGACGGTCAGCAGCGGCGCGTCCGGCGCCGCGCCTTCCGGAACGCGCGCCACGACGGCGGCCGCCGCGCCCTTGGACAAGGCGTCGGCGACGTAATCGTGGCCGTCGACGCGCGGGCCGACCAATGCGACGAAAAGATCGTTCTGCGAAACGGTGCGGCTGTCGATGGACACGCCGGTCGCGGCGAATGGTTTCGAGTCGCGGCCGCCCGTCGCCTTGCGCGCATCGGCGGCGGTCCACAGCACGTCGTTGGTCCAGGGACTCATCGGCCGGCCTCGCGGATCGCCGCCCGGGCGACCTCGGCGTCGTCGAACGGGCGGACCTCGCCCTTCACGATCTGGCCCCGTTCGTGCCCCTTGCCGGCAATCACCAGCAGATCGTCCCGGGCCAGGGCCCGGACAGCGGCGAGAATCGCTTCGGCGCGATCGCCGATCTCGCTCGCTTCCGGGTACCCCGCCAGGACCTGCCGTCTGATGTCGGCCGGATCTTCGTTGCGCGGATTGTCGTCGGTGACGATCACGACGTTCGCCAGTTCGCCGGCAATGCGCGCCATCTCCGGGCGCTTGCCCGCGTCGCGATCGCCGCCGCATCCGAACACCACGTGCAACCGTCCGCGCGCGTGCGGCCTCAGCGCGCGCAGCACGGTCGCCAAGGCGTCGGGCGTATGAGCATAGTCGACGAAGATCGGCGCGCCGTTCGGATGGGCGCCGACCTTTTGCACGCGGCCAGCGACGCCTTCGAGCGCGCCGAGCGTCGCGACCGCCGCATCGGCATCCTCGCCGCCGGCAATGGCGAGGCCGAGCGCGCATAAGGCGTTTTCGGCCTGGAAGGCGCCATGCAACGGCAATAGCACCTCATGGGCACGCCCGAGCACCTTCAGCTTCAAGTGCTGGCCTTCCGACGTCGGTTTAGCGCCTTCGAGACGGATATCGCCACCCGTCGCGCCGTAACCGATCACCCGGATTTTCCGTTTCCGGCACGCGGCTTCGATGGCGTCGCCGTAAGGCGCACCGACATTCACGACGGCGATGCCGTCGGCGGCCAAGACGTCCTCGAACAGACGCCGCTTCGCCGCCAGATAGGATTCGGTGGTGCCGTGATAATCCAGATGATCGCGCGTCAGATTGGTGAACGCCGCGGCGCGGACCTTCACGCCGTCGAGCCGGTATTGATCGAGCCCGTGGCTCGACGCTTCCATGGCCAGATGGGTCACGCCTTCGTCGGCCAACGTCTTCAACGTGCGATGCAGGTCGACAGGATCGGGCGTGGTCAGGCTGCCGGGAAGATTCGTTTTCGGCGCGACGACGCCGAGCGTCCCGGCGCTGGCCGCCATGCGGCCGAGGCGAGCCCAGATCTGGCGCGCGAACGTCACCGTCGACGTCTTGCCGTTGGTGCCGGTGACGGCGGCGACGAATTCGGGCTGGCGGCCGTAAAACCGAGACGCCATCAGGGCATAGGCGCGACGCGGATTCGCGTCCTCGACCAGCGCATAGGCGCCGCGTTCCAGGCCCGCCCCTTTGGGCGCCAACACGGCGACGGCACCTTTCCGCAGCGCGTCCGGAACGAAAGCGCATCCGTCGGCGCGAGAACCGGGCAGCGCCGCGAACAGAAACCCGGGCGCGACGTTTCGCGAGTCGCAGGTCAATCCCGCGACGTCGATCGCTTCTATCGCCGCATTCCCGATCACCGCGTTCGCATCTCCCCCCAGCAAATCAATGAGCCGCAAGGCCTTCCCCTCCGCCCGACACCGGCTTGCGGCCGGCGGACGCAAGGACGGGCTGACCGGGCATCGGGAGATCGTCTTTCAGAATCGGCCGGATGCCGGCCATCGGCGCGATCCGTTCGACGATCTGGCGAACCACCGGCGCGGCGACCCAGCCGCCGGTGGCGTAG
>CAZDFF010000160.1:0-472 GCA_964504425.1 uncultured Hyphomicrobiales bacterium | reverse complement strand
ATCGCGAAGATGACGTAGCGCGGTTCCTGCACCGGAAACGCGCCGATGAACGACGCGACGCGCGAATCCTTGCGATACCCCCGGCCCTGCAGCTTGTCGGCGGTGCCCGTCTTGCCGCCGACGTCGTACCCCTTGGCATCGGCCTTCTTGCCGGTGCCGTGCAGCACGACCAGACGCATCAGGTCGCGCATCTGCTTCGACGTATCCGCGGCAAGGACGCGCCTGCCGGCGGGCGGCACATCGGTCGCGCGCATGAGGACCGTCGCCGGATGCAGCACCCCGCCGTTGACCAGCATGGCGACGCCGGATGCGAGCTGGATCGGACTGACGGCCAGGCCGTGCCCGTAGGAAATCGTCATGGTGTTAATCTCGCGCCAGGTTCCCGGCACCAGGGGCGCGCCGACCTCGGGCAATTCGATCGGCGAGGGCGCCAGCATGCCGAAATTCGCGAGGTAGTTCCTTTGTAGTTCGG
>CAZDFF010000159.1:0-8436 GCA_964504425.1 uncultured Hyphomicrobiales bacterium | reverse complement strand
GGAAAGCTCCAACCCGATCGCGAACAACAGAAATACGACGCCGAACTCGCCCAAACGCCGGGCGCCCTCGACGTCGTCGATCAGGCCCAACATGTGCGGCCCGACGATCACGCCCGAAACCAGAAAGGCAAGCACAGGACTGATTTTCAAGCGATGGAAGATCGGTGCGAAGACCACGACGGTCGCCAGAAAAACAAGGACGTCTTGCAGATAGTGGTGGACGGGCATGGCGATCGGGTTTCCAGGGCGGCGGAACGGGAATCGCCGCCAAATTCGCAGGAAGGGCCTGGGTTTGCAACGCTTCGCGGGCACCGCCGATCGGCCTTGCAGAAATGCGGTCGATGATGTAAATTACTGACTGGTCATTTACTAAAATATCGTGCCATGACGAAATCTCCGCGTCGCCCCAAAGCCCGTCGCCCCTCATCCAAGACTGCGCGAACGCCGTCCGAGCCTCGCTGGCGGCGGCGCAAGGACGACCGGCCCGCCGAAATTCTCGCCGCCGCGCTCGAGGCCTTCGCAACGCGCGGATTCGCCGCCACCAAGCTCGACGAGGTGGCCGGCAAGGCCGGCATCAGCAAGGGCACCCTTTATCTCTACTTCCCGAACAAGGAAGCGCTGTTCAAGGCAGTGGTACGCGAAATGCTCGTGCCGAATCTTGTGAAGGCGGAAGCCGCCCTCGCCCACGCGGCCGGCTCGTCGCGCGAACTGCTTTTGGACATCATGAAGGGCCTCGTCGGCGTCGCCGGCACGCGCCTCGGCGCGATACCGAAGCTGGTGATCGCGGAAGCGGGCAATTTTCCCGACCTCGCGAAATTTTATCTCGAAGAAGTCATCCAGCGTGGAATGGGAATGTTCGCTCGCGTTCTTCAGCGCGGCATCGACCGAGGCGAATTTAAGGCCGTCGACGCCGCCGTCGTTCCGCCGGTCCTGGTCGCTCCCATTTTGGTCCTGGCGATCTGGAAGAACGTGTTCGAACCGCACGCGACGCGCGGCATCGATCCGGAAAAATTCTTCGCGGCCTACACGGAAATCATGTTCGACGGCCTCGCCATTCCCGATGCGACGCGGGTTGAAAAATGAACGTTCGGAAAATCGCTCTTGTGGTCGTTCTCGTCGCCGTGATTGCGACGATCGTTTACAAGGCGACCCTCCCCAAAGACGAAGACGCCTTTTACGGATACGTCGAGGGCGATTACACGCGCCTTGCGCCCCGCGAAGGCGGGACGCTCAAGGAACTGCGCGTCAAACGCGGCGACGAAATAGCCGCGGGAACCGTAGTCGCGATCCTCGATCCCGAAGACGAACTTGCGCGCCTTGCCGAGGCGAAAGCGCGCCTCGCACAAACCGAAGCCACGCTCGCCAACCTTCACAAAGGCAAACGAACACCGGAGATCGACGCGCTGATCGCGCAGCGGGCCCAGGCCCAGGCTTCCTACGCATTCAGCCGATCGCAATACCATCGGCAATCCCAACTGCCGAAAGGCCAGGTCGTCACGGAAGAAAAACTCGACCAGACCAAGGCCAACATGGATCGCGACAAGGCCCGCACCGCCGAACTGGACGCGCAAATCGCGTTCGCCCGGATGGCCGCGCGCGACGACGAGATCGACGCCGCCGAAGCCGACGTCGCCGCCGCGCGCGCGCAAATCCGTCAAGCCGAATGGCGCGTCGCCCAGCGAACGCTGACCGCCCCGGTCGATGCCCAGGTCGTCGATACGCTGTTCGTCACCGGCGAATACGTCGCGGCGGGAACGCCCGTGGTATCGATGCTCGCGCCGGCCGACAAGAAAATCCGCTTCTTCGTGCCCGAGGCCGCATTGTCGCAGATTCGCATCGGGCAGAAATTGATCGTCGCCTGCGACGGATGCGCCAAGGATCTTGCCGCCACCGTCGCCTTCGTCGCGCCGGAAGCGGAATTTACCCCGCCCGTGATCTACAGCCGCGAATCGCGATCAAAGCTGGTGTTCATGATCGAGGCACGGCCCGACCGGCCGGCCGGCCTCCACCCCGGGCAGCCGGTCGAAATCCGCGTGGAAAAGACGCCATGAACGGCAAAGCCGCCATCGACGTTCGCGGATTGTCGAAACGCTTCGGCGACAGGGTGGTGGTCGACGACCTCACTATCCGCGTCCCGAAAGGATCGATCTGCGGCTTTCTCGGTCCCAACGGCAGCGGCAAGACGACGACGATCCGACTTCTGTGCGGACTGCTGACGCCGGACGGCGGAAGCGGAACATGCCTGGGCTACGACATCATCGAGGAGGCTGCTGCGATCAAGCGCGAAGTCGGCTACATGACCCAGCATTTCAGCCTCTATGGCGACCTCAGCATCCGCGAGAACCTGGAATTCGTTGCCCGCATGTACGGCCTTCCCGACCGCCGCCGGGCGGTCGACGACGCGCTGGACGGCCTCGGCCTCGGTGACCGGCAGCACCAGTTGGCGGAAACGCTGTCCGGCGGCTGGAAGCAGCGCCTGGCCCTCGCCGCCTGCATCCTGCACAAGCCCCGCCTTTTGCTCCTCGACGAGCCGACCGCCGGCGTCGACCCCAAGGCCAGGCGCGAATTCTGGGATCAGATTCACCGCCTCGCCGCCGACGGCATGACCGTCCTGGTCAGCACCCATTACATGGACGAAGCGGAGCGATGCCATATCATCGCCTACATCGCTTACGGCAAGCTTCTCGCCTTCGGCAGCGCCGACGAGGTGGCGCGTGGGTCGAATTTGAAGATCTGGCGCGTCGTCGCCCCGAACCCCGCGACGCTGGCCGCAAGCCTCGCCGGACAAAACGGCATCGATACGGTCGTCCCCTTCGGCAAGACTCTCCATGTCGGCGGCCGCGATCCCGCGCGTCTCGACGACGCCATTCGGCCCTACCGCGACGATCCGACATTGTCCTGGACCGCGATCGAGCCCGACCTGGAAGACGTGTTCATCGCCTTGATGAGCGAGCAACGTCCGGGAAACGGCCCATCATGACGGCGGTCGCGATGTTCCAGCGGTTCATGGCGATCATGACCAAGGAGTTCATCCAAATCCGTCGCGACCGGGTGACTTTCGCCATGATGGTCGGCGTGCCGATCGTGCAGTTGATGCTATTCGGCTTCGCCATCAACGCCGATCCCAAATCCCTGCCGACCGCCGTGATCGCGGCCGATCCCTCGCCCTTCAGTCGGTCGATTCTGGCCGCATTCCAGAATTCGGCCTACTTCCGCGTCGACCGGCAACCGAAGAACGAATCCGACGCCCGCATGCTTCTGGCCCGCGGCGACGTGCAGTTCGTCGTCACCATTCCTGCCGATTTTTCGCGCAAGCTTCAACGTGGCGAACGCCCTGCCCTGCTTCTGGAAGCCGACGCGACCGATCCCGCCGCGACCGGCAACGCCATCGCCGCAGCGCAGAATCTCGTGCGCACGGCGCTCGATCGCGATTTGGTCGGACCGCTGGCGCGGCTGAAGGCCAGCGACCCGGGGTTCGATTTGCGCATCCATCGCCACTACAACCCGGAAGGGATTACCCACGACAACATCGTGCCGGGGCTGATCGGCACCATCCTGACGATGACCATGGTGATCATGACGTCGCTCGCCATGACCCGCGAACGTGAACGCGGCACGATGGAGAATCTGCTCGCCATGCCCGTGCGCCCGGCCGAGGTCATGCTGGGGAAGATCGTGCCTTATATCCTGGTCGGCTACATTCAGATGAGCATCATCCTGATCGCCGCCCGATTCATGTTCGACGTCCCCATCGCCGGCAGCGTGCTGCTGCTGTCGTCGCTGCTGGTGCTTTTCATCGCCGCCAACCTTTCAGTCGGTTTCACCTTTTCGACGCTGGCTCGAAACCAGCTTCAGGCGATGCAGATGGCGTTCTTTTTCTTCCTGCCGTCGATCCTTCTGTCCGGGTTCATGTTTCCGTTCCGAGGCATGCCGGTCTGGGCGCAATGGTTGGGCGAAATCCTGCCGCTGACCCACTTTCTGCGGATCGTGCGGGGCATCCTGCTCAAGGGAAACGGTTGGACCGAGGTGTGGCCCGAAGTCTGGCCGCTCGCCGCTTTCATGCTGGCCGCCATGACGCTGGCCATGGTTCGCTACAAACGAACCCTCGATTAAGCGCGAAAAGGCCCAAAACCCTTTGAAAATGGCCTATCCCCGGCCTTGCCAGGGGGGGCGTTTGGTGTATAGTCCGCCCCTCTCCGGGGACCGGGCTCGTCAGAGCCCTCGATCCCGGACTCCTTGCCAGGCCGGTGCCTGGCTATGCCTCGGGCCTAGGCCTTCGGGGCTGAGACAAGCCGAAGGGAGATAAAACTTGGCTTTATACGAAAGCGTGTTCATCGCACGCCAGGACATCTCGGCGCCTCAGGTCGAGGCCCTGGCGGATCAGTTCACCAAGGTCGTAACCGACGGCGGCGGCAACGTCGCCAAGCGCGAGTATTGGGGCCTCAGGGGCCTTTCCTTTCGCATCAAGAAGAACCGCAAGGGGCATTACATGCTCCTGAACATCGACGCGCCGGCACCTGCCGTGCACGAGATGGAGCGCCAGATGCGGATCAACGAAGACATTCTCCGCTACCTCACCGTGCGCGTCGAGGAACTGGAGGAAGGCCCGTCGGCCGTCCTGCAGAACCGTGGCCGCGAGGAACGGCCGCGTCGCGAATTCGGCGACCGTCCCCCTCGTCGCGACTTCGGCGACCGCGGCGACAGGCCGCCCCGGCGCGACCGCGAGGACGGCGCCCCGCGCGGCGACTTCGCGACAGATGAAGGAGCCGCGTCATGATGGGCCCGCGTCGTCCCGGTGGCGGTGGTGCTGGTGGTGGTGCCGGCGGCGCTGGCGGTCCCGGTCGCGGATCGTTCTTCCGTCGCCGCAAAAGCTGCCCGTTCTCCGGACCGAAGGCACCGAAGATCGACCACAAGGACGTCAAACTGCTGCTGCGCTTTACGTCCGAACGGGGCAAGATCGTACCGAGCCGTATCACCGCCGTGTCCGCCAAGAAGCAGCGCGAACTCGCGCGGGCGATCAAGCGGGCGCGGTTCCTGGCCTTGATCCCCTACGCCGTAAGGTAGGCGGGCCGCTGACCTGACCTCTTGGGCCCATACGGCCCCAGGGGCGCGAGGACCGGATGTCCAGGGACCTACTCTTCGCCGTTGCCGGGGGCTTGGCGAGCGCACTTGCCGGGATGGCCTTCCTGACGGGTTCGGCGGGGGCGGTGTTCATGATCTATCTGGCGCCGCTGCCGTTGATGCTGAGCGGGCTCGGGGTCGGGCTCAAGGCCGGCACCATCGCGGCAGCAACCGGTTTCGGCGTCACGCTGCTTTTGGGCGGCAGCATGGTCACCGTGCTGTATGGCCTGATCCACGGCCTGCCGGCGATCTTGATGACCCGGCTGGCGCTGATGCAGCGCACGGATCCGGACGGCACCGCCGAATGGTACCCGGTCGGGGGACTTGCCTGCTGGATGGCGGCATTCGCCGCCGCCGTCATGCTGGCGACGGCAACGCTCTGGTTCGCCGGCGAAGGCGGCATCGCCGGCGCCGTCGAGCGCTACCTGACCCAGGGCGTGAAAGCCCTGATGCCGGCGGTCGACGAGGCCCGGCGGGCCGGGCTGGTTAAGACCATGGCCGCGGTATTTCCTGGCCTGGTCGGGTGTTCGTGGGTGGCCATGATTTGCGTTAACGCGCTCGTGGCCGAGGGCGTGCTGGCCCGCGCCGGGCGGGCGCTTCGCCCCCGGCCGGTCTATTCGGACCTGACGCTGCCGGACTGGATCAGCTGGCTGCTGGTCGCCGCCGCCGGGTTGTCGTTGATTGGACATGGGGATTTGCAGTATATCGGCCGCAACGTGGCCATGGTTTTGGCCCTGCCCTTCTTCCTTCTGGGCCTTGCGGTCGTCCACACCCTGGCGCGCCGAGTGCAGTTTTCCGGTGCGCTGCTGGCGGGGATGTACGTGGTTTTGATGATGTCCAGCTGGGCCCTTTTGGTCGTGACCGGGGTCGGGCTGATCGAACAATGGGCGGGGCTGCGCCGGCGTTTTGCCGGTCCGGCGCCGGAGTAACGATCCGGATTTAGGAGAACGTGTGATGGAAGTCATTCTTTTGGAACGCATCGCCAAGCTCGGGCAGATGGGCGAGGTGGTCAACGTGAAGCCCGGGTTCGCGCGCAACTACCTGTTGCCGCAGAAAAAGGCTCTGCGCGCGACCGACACCAACCGCCAGAAATTCGAGCAGCGCCGCAGCCAGCTTGAGGCCCAGAACCTGGAGCGCAAGTCCGAGGCGGAAGCCGTCGCCAAGAAGCTCGACGGCATCGCCGTGGTGCTGGTGCGGCAAGCCGGCGAGGCCGGACAGCTTTACGGCTCGGTCAGCGCCCGCGACATCGCCGTGGCCGTGACCGAGGCCGGGTTCACCGTCGAGCGCCGCCAGATCGACCTGAATCAGCCGATCAAGTCGATCGGTCTAGTGAAGATTGAAGTCGCCCTGCATCCGGAAGTGCACGCGACCGTCACGGTCAACGTCGCGCGCTCGCCCGAAGAAGCGGATATCCAGGCCAAGACCGGCGCCGCCGTCATCCTGGGCCAGGCCGCCGACGCCGAGGATGCCGCCGAGGAAGCAAAGCGGGTCGCCGCCGCCCTGTTCGAGGAAGGCGCCGGCCCCAAGGAAGAGGGCGAAGAAGCGGCTGAGGGCGAACCCGACGACAAGGCCGAAGCGAAAGCCGAGTAAATACCGGCAGGCATCTTCGGATGCCGCCGATCGAGTCTGCAAACGCCGGCCTTGCTACGGGGCCGGCGTTTTTCTTTGCCCGCCGCGCTGCGGCGAGACCCTGGAACCCTTTGATTTTTCAAAAAAATAAAAATTGAATCAACACATCGCACGTCTTTTGATATTCTTTCCAAACTGATTCCAGTCTTGCGAGCGCGCCAGCGCCGCGACGGCAAGGCTGGAAACGGATTGAGGGAATAGAGGATGCTGCTGGCGCGGTTCCTTAAGCCTTTGGTCAAAGTCGGCGCGCTCACGGTCGTCGACGCGGATAATCGCACCCATACCTTTGCCGGCGCGCCCGGCCCTCAGGTTACCGTGCGCATCCATTCCAAGGCGCTGCAGCGGCGCTATTTTTTCCAGCCGTCCATGGCGACCGGCGAAGGCTACATGGAAGGCCAGTTGACCGTCGAAAACGGCGGCACGATCTACGATCTTCTCGATCTCACCTGCATGAACATGGGCCATAAGAAGGCCGTGACACCGTTTCACGCGCTGACGCGCCAAGCCGCCCGTTTGTTCCGTCGCGTGAGGCAGTTCAACCCGATCTCCCGCGCGCAAACCAATGTCGCGCATCATTACGATCTGTCGGGCGCTCTTTACGATCTGTTCCTCGATTCCGACCGACAGTATTCGTGCGCCTACTTCGAACCGGGCATCGACGACCTGGAAAGCGCGCAGACCGAAAAAAAGCGCCATATCGCCGCCAAGCTGTTGCTGGAACCGGGCATGCGGGTGCTCGAAATCGGCTCCGGCTGGGGCGGCCTCGCTCTCTCCCTGGCGCGCGAGACCGGGGTCTGCGTCACCGGGCTGACGCTTTCCCAGGAACAACTGAAGATTTCGCGCGAGCGCGCCAAGCGTGCCGGGCTCGCCGACCGGGTCGAATTCCATCTGCGCGACTACCGCGAGGAAACCGGCGTTTACGACCGGATCGTTTCGGTCGGCATGTTCGAACACGTCGGCATCAATCATTTCGGACGGTACTTCGCGCAGGTGCGCGACCGCCTGAAACCGGACGGCATCGCGCTGCTTCACACCATCGGGCGTATCGAAGGCCCCGGCGCCACGGATCCGTGGATTCGCAAGTACATCTTTCCCGGCGGCTATATACCGGCCTTGTCTGAAATGGCCCGCCCGATCGAGGACTCGGGGCTCTGGATCACCGATGTCGAGGTGCTGCGACTGCACTATGCGACGACGCTTCGCCACTGGCGCGAACGCTTCGTCGCCAACTGGGACCGAGCGAAGGCCCTTTACGACGAACGTTTCTGCCGGATGTGGGAGTTTTACCTCGCGGCCAGCGAGGCGTCGTTCCGACACCTCGGCAACGTCGTCTTCCAGGTGCAGCTCGCGAATCGACAGGACGCGGTTCCGCTCACCCGCGACTATATCGACGACGCCCATCGCCGGCTGAAGCGCGAGCAAAACCCCGATCGGAACCGTGCGGCGTGACAATTCCTTCGGCCTGGGCGTAGCTTAGTCCAAGCTGTCCACACGTCATCCACGTTACTCACAGGTCAAGCATGGACAGTGCGAGTTACGCACCTGTTGTGCGTAACACACACCCGAAAATGTCACTGAGGTGACAAAAATTTAACGTATACGTCGCGGACCATGGCGACCACGCTTTCACCCTCTCCCGCCGTCGCGGGCGACCGCGACACCATCACCCCTTTCCGGACGCTTCCG
>CAZDFF010000158.1:0-8464 GCA_964504425.1 uncultured Hyphomicrobiales bacterium | reverse complement strand
CGCATGGCCCGGCCGTCGGCCGCGGCGCTGACGCGGAAGCCGTCCTTGGCCAGCGCGCGCGAAACCAGCTCGCGGATTTCGCGGTGGTCGTCGACGATCAGGATATGGGGGCTGCCGCGCCGCATGGCTGGACTATAACCGTTCCGCCGGCCCGTTTTCCGGGAATGTGTCGCCAATCTTGACAGGGGGCGCGTTGGACACACTTTGTCACAAAAAAAGCCGCTTCGGAAAAACTTCGGTGACATCTTCGGCCTTCAATGGCCGCCGGCGACGGATTTCCCGTGGCCGCAGCATTGGAGACGACGATGAACAGGAAATTTATGGCGATGGCCGCCTTGGCGGCCGGCGTGGCGCTTTTGGGCGGCGCGGTTCTGGCCGCCCCGGACGATCATGGCGCCGCCCCCGCCGCGCCGTCGGCCACCCACGGCGATCATGCCCCGCAATCCCAAGGCCAGGGCGGCCACGCCCACGGCGACAACGCCGCCGGGACGCATGGCGCCGGCTCCCACCATATGCACGGCATGGGCCAGGGCACGGGGATGGGCCATGGAATGAACCATGGAATGAACATGGGCCAGGGAATGGGCCAGGGAATGGGAATGGGCATGCACGGCGGCAACGCCTCGGGCGCGATGATGGGGCCGCTGCACGGCGGCACCGCGACGCCGGCCGAACGGCAGGATCTCCACACGCTTTTCTTCAATCACGCCAGCATCAAGCGCACGGTGACCAACCTTCCCAACGGGATCCGGACGGTCACCGAGTCCGACGACCCGGCGGTGGCGAAGACCATCAAGGAACACGTCGCCAGCATGCTCCAGCGCGTCGCCGAAAAGCGCGACCCCGGCATGCCGATCGAAAGCCCGTCGCTGCGCGCGATCTTCGCCAATTACGACAAGATCAAGACCCAGGTCGAACAGACCGAGAAGGGCGCGATCGTGACGCAAACCTCGGACGACGCGACGGCGGTGGCGGTATTGCAGAAGCACGCCGGCGAGGTCAGCGATTTCGTCGACCGGGGCATGCGCGCGGCCTTCGAGGCCATGGCGCGGAACGGCGCGATGCCGGCGGGCGCGACGGGTATGATGGGCATGATGATGGGCCGCACGGCCATGCACGGCGACCGCCCGGCCGGGACCCCGGCGCCGGTCGCGCCGCCCGCCGACCACACGCATTAAGGATAGGGAGAGAACGATGACCGTTCGGAATCTGCTGGCGACACTGGCGATCGCGGTTTCCGCCGCGACGGCGCTGGGCCTCGCCTCGACCTCGTGGGGCCAGGCCGAAAACAAATCCCACGCCGATCACGCCCGACACATGCAGGCAAGCCAGGGCGCGGTTCCGACCATGCCGGGGCAGGACGCGTTCGGCGCGGTGCAGGAAATCATCCGCATCCTCGACGCCGATCCGAACACGGACTGGGGCAAGGTCGACATGGCCGGGCTCCGGGAGCACCTCATCGACATGAACGAGGTGACGCTGAAGGCAATGGCGGCCGAACGGAAAATCGACAACGGCCTGCAAATCGACGTCACCGGCGAAGGGCGCACCCGCGAGGCCATCCAGCGCATGGTGCCGGCGCACGCGCGCGAACTGAACGGCATGCCCGGCTGGCGCGCGGCGACGGCGCCGATCCCGGGCGGCATCCGCCTGACGGTGACGGCGGACGGGCCGAAGGCCGTGGCGCGCGTGCGCGGACTCGGCTTCATCGGACTGATGGCCAGCGGCGGCCACCACCAGCCGCACCACCTCGCCATGGCGAGGGGCCAGCACATCCACTGACGGGAGGGTCAGTCTTTTTTCGTCGTGACGGCCATCAGCACCGCCATTCCGGCGGTGCCGGAAACCAGCGACGCGAAAAGGATGCCGAGCTTGCCCGATTCCAGGGCCGTGCCTTCGAAGGCCAAGTTGGCGATGAAAAGCGCCATGGTGAAGCCGATGCCGGCCAGCATCCCGGCGCCGAGAAAATGGGACCAGGGGACGTCGCCGGGCTTGCGCGCGATCCCGAATTTCACCGCCAGCCAGGCGAAGCCGACGATCCCGAGCGGCTTGCCGATCGCCAGCCCGGCGAACACCGCGAGCGCGATCGGCTCGAACGCGCCGGCGCCGGAAATCGCCACCCCGGCGTTGGCGAGGGCGAACAGCGGCAACACGAAGAACGCGGACCAGGGATGCACCGCGTCCTCGAGGCGCTGCTGCGGCGATATGTTTTCCCACGTCGCGCGCGCGACCGCGCTGCGCACCGACTTTTTCTCGCGATCCGCCTTCTCGCCCGCCGGCGACGCGGCCCGCCGCCCCCAGGTCAGAAACTGGTCGAGCCTGACGTCGTCGATCCACGCCTTCGCCGGGGTCAGCAGGCCGAGCGCGACGCCGGCGATGGTCGCATGGACGCCGGATTCGTGCAGCGCCGCCCAGGTCAGCAGCCCCATCGCCCAATACGCCGCCACGGTGCGCACGCCCAGCCGCTGCATCGCCGCCGTCGCCCCGAACCCGAGCAGCGCGAGGGCGAACGGCCCGGCATGGAAACCCTGGCTGTATCCGATGGCGATGACCAGGATGGCGGCGATGTCGTCGATGATCGCCAGCGCCAGCACGAAGATCCGCAGGCTGTCGGGAATGCGGTTGCCGATCAGCGCCAGGCACCCGACGACGAAGGCGATGTCGGTCGCCATGACGACCCCGACGCCGGAAGCCGCCTGCGGCCCCGACGCGAGCGCGAGATAGACCGCCGCCGGAACGACGATGCCGCCGAGCGCGCCGACGAACGGCAGCACGGCGGCGCCGGGGGCGCTCAATTCCCCGTGCACGACCTCGCGCTTGATTTCCAGCCCGATGACGAAGAAGAACAGCGTCACCAGACCGTCGTTGATCCAGTGGCGGAGCGAGTGTTCCCACACGATGTCGCCGAAGCGCAGGCCGAAGGGCCGGTTCCAGAACGCCTCGACCGGCGCCGCGAGCGGCGAGTTGGCGATGGCCAGGGCCGCCGCCGTCGCCAGCAACAGCACCACGCCGCCCGAAACCTCGGTATGGATGAACCGCTGGAACGGCGTCGCGATGGCGTCGATCGGTTCCTCGGGAAATTCCGGGCGCGACGGGTCGGGCGCGTCGCTCATGGGCGTCCGGTCGTTCCGCGCGGGACGCGAGGGGGCGTTTTCAGCGGCATCCGCGAATTATAGCCGGAATCGGAACGGCGCCTAGACCGGAGCTGCTTGCCTATTTCACCCCGCCGACCGCCCGCTCCAGCGCTTCCCGAATGAACCGTTGATAGGGAATGCCGCGCTGCTCGGCGCGCCGTTTCACGGCGTCGAGAAGCCGTTGCGGCAGGCGCATGTTCACCCGCGCCGCCTTCTTTTCGAATTCGAACCGGACGGGCCGCGCATCCGACGGATCGTATTCGGTCAGGTCCGCGCGGGCGACGAAGGCTTCCGCCTCCCTGTCGGTCCTGAACGTCGGGATTTTCTTTTTCTTCATGGCGGCCCTCCGATGCCGGGCCGCTTCGATGCCATTTGTATGTACGTTCGTCAATCCATCTACCGCCGGACCGACGGCTTTCTCGAAAGACGTGGATGGCCGGGACTCGCGCCTTCGGCGCCGCCCGGCCATGACGGGATGGGATAGTGCGCATCTTCGGAACGACCCCATCGTGCGACCATCGCTTGACCTTCCGGTTGTCCTATGATAGGAATAATTACAATGACTTCCAAGGCCGGCAGGGCGCGGATGCAAGCGACGACCCCGGCCATATCCTGCCCGAAGGGGTGGGTGACAAAGGGTGACAAAGGGTGACGCCCACGAAAAATTTCCGGCGCGTATCGTTCTATTTCAAGCTATTAAGCGAAAAAAGCCGTATGAAACCGTACTGACATCGACCGGCGCCGTATCGAAATCGCCTACAACAGCCCCAGGAACCGCCCAGGCCTTACCATGACCGTCTACGCCGCGCCCTTGGACGACATGCGTTTCGCGCTCCGGCACCTGGCCGGGCTCGACGAGGTCGCGGCGCTCCCCGGTTTCGAGGAAACGTCGCCCGATCTGGTCGACGCGATCCTGGACGAGGCGGCCAGGTTCGGCGCCCAAGTGCTGGCGCCGCTCAACCCCATCGGCGACCGCGAAGGCTGCGCGTTCGAGAACGGCGTCGTGCGCACGCCGCCCGGCTTCAAGGACGCCTACGCGCAATTCGTCGCCGGCGGCTGGAACGGCGTGCCGTTCGATCCCGACTTCGGCGGCCAGGGCCTGCCGTGGCTGGTGTCGACCGCAATCTCGGAAATCTGGGACGGCGCCAACATGGCGTTCGGGCTGTGCCCGCTGCTGACCCAGGGCGCGGTCGAATTGATTTCGGCGCACGGCTCGGCGGAGCAGAAGGCGCGCTACCTGCCGAAGCTGGTGTCGGGCGCGTGGAACGGCACCATGAACCTGACCGAAACCCAGGCCGGTTCCGACCTCGCCGCCGTGCGCACCCGCGCGGTCCGCGACGGCACCCATTGGCGCATCAAGGGCCAGAAGATCTTCATCACCTACGGCGAGCACGACATGACCGAGAACATCGTGCACCTGGTGCTGGCGCGCACGCCCGACGCGCCGCCGGGGGTGAAGGGAATTTCGCTGTTAGCGGTGCCGAAGTTCGCGATCGAGGCCGACGGCCGGCTCGGGCCGCGCAACGACGTGCGCTGCGTCTCGATCGAGCACAAGCTCGGCATCAACGGCAGCCCGACCGCGGTCATGGCCTACGGCGACGGCGACGGCGCGGTCGGCGAGATGATCGGCGAGGAGAACCGCGGCATCGAATACATGTTCACGATGATGAACAACGCCCGCCTCGCGGTCGGGCTGGAAGGCGTCGGCGTCGCCGAGCGCGCCTATCAACAGGCATTGCATTACGCCCGCGAGCGCCGCCAGGGCCGCGCGCTCGGCGCCAAGGACGACGCGAGCGTCGCCATCGTCGAGCACCCGGACGTGATGCGCATGCTGCTCTCCATGAAGGCGCAGACCCAGGCGGTGCGCGCGCTCGCCTATTTCACCGCCGCCGGGTTGGACGTCGCCAAGCGCCACCCCGACGCCGCCGAACGCCAGCGGCGCCAGGCGCTGCTCGATCTGCTGATCCCGGTGGCGAAGGCGTTTTCCAGCGACACCGGCATCGAGGTTGCCGGCCTCGGCATCCAGATCCACGGCGGCATGGGCTACATCGAGGAAACCGGCGCCGCGCAGCATTGGCGCGACGCCCGCATCGCCGCCATCTACGAAGGCACCAACGGCATCCAGGCGATGGACCTGATCGGCCGCAAGGTCGCCCGCGACCGTGGGGAAACGGCGCTCGATTTCGCCGCCCAGGTGCGCGAACTCGACGCCGAATTGGCGAAAATCGACGACGATGGTTTCGCCTCGATGCGCGAAAATCTGGCCGGCGCGGTCGCCGCCTTCGAAAAATCGACGCGCTGGGTCGCCGAAACGTTTACCAAGACTCCGGCCCGGCCCGCCGCCGGGGCGGTGCGATACCTGCGCCTGCTGGGCATCCTCGCCGGGGGCTGGTTGATGGCCAAGGGCGCGGTGCGCGCGCGCGCGCTGCTGGCCCGGGGCGACGGCAACCGGGACTTCCTCGAAGGCAAGATCGTGTGCGCCCGGTTCTATTCCGATCAATTGCTGGTGGAGGCTCCTGGATTGGGACGGGGCGTGACCGACGGCTGGGGCGCCGTCGCCGAGGCCGAGACGCGCCATCTCTGAGCTTGGCCGAGGTCGGATTCGGAGGCCTTTTCAAGCCTCTCGAGGGGCCCGGCGCGCGCCCCCGAAACGGCCCTCCCATGGTTAATGCGGATTGTCCGTAACCCGTCGTCATTCCTTGATTTTTTTGGGCTTTTCGCCCACCTTGGGCCAACCGCAAAATAAGCGATTCCCAGGGGTCATGAGCAGCCTTACCCGGTACGTGCTGAAGCAACTGCTGGTGGGCATGATTCTCGTCACGCTGGCGCTGACCTGCGTGATGTGGCTGTCCCAGTCGCTGCGCTTCATCGAGATGATCGTCAACCGCGGCCTGACCATCGGCAACTTCCTGTACCTGACGATGCTGCTGCTGCCGAACTTCCTCTCGATCATCCTGCCGATCGCGCTGTTCACCATCGTCGTGTTCACCTTCGGCCGCCTGATCGCGGATCGCGAACTGATCGTGATGCGGGCCGCCGGCATGAGCCAGTGGACCCTGATCAAGCCGGCGCTGATCCTGGCCATGATGACGATGCTGCTGGGCTACGCCTTGAACCTGTATCTACTGCCCAAGTCCTACAAGATGTTCCGCGAGATGCAGTGGGACATTCGCTACAGCTATTCCCAGGTCCTGCTGCGCGAGGGCGCCTTCAACCAGGTCGCGCCGGGCATCACGATCTACGTCCGCGAACGCACCAAGGACGGTCAGCTGCTCGGCATCCTGGTGCACGATCAACGGCACAAGGAAAAGCCCTACACGCTGATGGCGGCGCGCGGTGCCATGGTCGAAACCGACGCCGGCGGCCGGGTCGTGATGCTCGAAGGCAACCGCCAGGAGATCGACCGCGTCAACAACCAGATGTCGATCCTCTACTTCGACCGCTACGTGTTCGACCTCGAGGCTCAGCAGGGCAACACCGACGTGCGTTACCGGGAACCCCGCGAGCGCACGGTCCGCGAGCTGTTCAACATCCGCAAGGACCCGTACGTCGATGCCAAGGAACACGGCCGCTTCATCGTCGAGGGCCACAAGCGCTTGACGCAGCCGGTCTCGATCGCCGGTTTCACCCTGATCGGGCTTGCCTGCCTGATTTCCGGCGCCTTCAGCCGGCGCACCCAGACCCGCCAGATCGTCCTCGCCGCCGCTCTGATGGTGGCGGCGCAGGCGGCAACCATGGGGCTGGAAAACCTGGCGGCGAAGAATCTGGCGCTGGTGCCGTTGCTGTACGCCAACGCCCTGCTGCCGGTCATCGCCGCCGGACTGTACGTCCTGTTCCCGCCGCGCTTCCGCCCGCGTCCCGCCGCGGACGCGGCCTGAGCGACGGGAGGGGGCGACACACATGCGCGTATCGCCGACTCTGTCGCTCTACATCGGGCGTCACTTCCTGCTCAGCTTCGCGGGCCTGCTGCTGCTGTTCGTCCTGCTGATCCTGCTGTTCGATTGCGTCGAACTGCTGCGCCGGTCGGCCGGCCGGCCCGACGTCACGTTCGGCATGGTCGTCGAACTCGCGCTGCTCAAGCTGCCGCACATGGGCCAGTTGACGTTTCCGTTCGCGGTGCTGTTCGGCAGCATGGCGGCGTTCTGGCGCCTGACCCGCAATCACGAACTGGTGGTGACGCGGGCGGCCGGGGTGTCGGTGTGGCAGTTTCTGTTGCCGGTCGTCGTCGCCGCGCTCCTGTTGGGCATTCTGCGGATCACGGTGATCAATCCGCTGGCGTCGACCATGCTGTCGCGTTACGAGCGCCTGGAGTCGTCGCTGATCAAGGGACAACACAGTGCGCTGACGCTGTCGCAGACCGGCCTTTGGCTGCGCCAGTCAAGCGCCATGGGCCAGGCCGTCGTGCATTCGTCGAGCGTGTTGCTGCAGGGGAAATCGGTCGAACTGAATAACGTCATCGTCTTCCTGTACGAGGGCAAAGACAAGTTCGCCGCCCGCATCGACGCCAAAAGCGCGGAACTGGGCAACGGTTTCTGGCTTTTGCGGGAAGCCCACATCCACCGCCCCGAAAAGCCGCCCACCTACGCCGCCGAGCATCGGCTGGACACGGACCTGACCCTGACCAAGATCCAGGACAGCTTCGCCGCGCCCGACACGATGTCGTTCTGGGATCTTCCCGGATTCATCGACACGTTGCGCCAGGCGGGATTTTCGGCGGTGCGCCATCGGCTGCACCTGCACGCACTGCTGGCGGCGCCGCTTCTGATGGCCGCGATGGTGCTGCTGGCGGCGACGTTCACGCTGCGTCACGCCCGCCGCGGCGGTACGACGCCGATCATCGCCAGCGGCGTCCTGACCGGGTTCGTGATCTATTTCTTTTCCGACCTCGTCTTCGCGCTCGGCCTCTCGGACAGCATCCCCGTGGCGATGGCCGCATGGACGCCCGCAGGCGTCACGACCATGCTGGGCATGGCATTCCTGCTGCACCTCGAGGACGGCTAGCGACGATGGGCACGACGCCGAAAACACGGTGGTGGGCACTTTTGACGCTCGCGTTCGCCTTACTGACGGTGCCAGCGGAAGCGGCCGACCGGAAGACCGACGACAAGCTGCCGGTTCACCTGGCCGCCGACCAAGTGATCCATGACCGCGAACTCGGCATCATCACGGCGACCGGCAACGTCGAGATCGTTCACGGCGACCGTATCCTGCAAGCCGATACCGTCGCCTACAACGAGCGCCAAGATACGGTCGCGGCGACCGGCAACGTGCGCCTGCTGGAACCGACCGGCGACGTGCTGTTCGGCGAATACATGGAACTGACGTCGGAC
>CAZDFF010000157.1:0-8517 GCA_964504425.1 uncultured Hyphomicrobiales bacterium | reverse complement strand
GAACTGATCGCGGATCTGGCCCGCGACGTCAGCACGTTCGATAAATCCCGCGACGGCGTCGCCGTCGCGGGCTGAAACGGGTTGTCGGCCATTCGTCTACGGAACCGAGAACTCGGCGGCAAATGTCGCTTTCTCGAACTCCGTGATCAGGGCCTCGATAACGATTTTCCACTGGCCGGGCGGCGAAAGCACGATCCCGTGATGCCGGAAAATGCCGGGGGAAACCCGATCGAACGGCCTCGCAATCGGCTCGATTCCCGCCTCGAAAAGAGCAAAGGTTCCCATGACTTCCTTAGGATTGAGCAGATCGCCATTAGCCCCATCGAACCGCACCGTGATCGCATGACCGCCAACACCATCGGCCACCACTTCGATCGTGGCCCGGTAGATGCCAACGACAACGGTCTGAACCACATGCATGCCGGCGCGATGATGTTCCGTGTGCGTGGACACCGCGCCGCCCACGCGCGGCGGTGCCATGGCGCCGAGCGCGGCGGTTATCGCGACGACGATCGAGAAAACGGCCAATTCGATCCGAATACTGCGCATCAGCCGCACTCGGGCCCTTCCGTCGCCGGCGGCCAAGGCCGGCGTCAGGCGGAATTTGTTAAATGCCGCGATCCCCAGCAGTGCCGCGACAAACCCCAACTTCGAAAGAAGCGTCCATCCGTACGCGGTAGAAAACAACGCCGCTAATCCCTCGACCTGACGGACGGCCAGCACGCCACCGGCAAGTACGAGGACTACCGCCGCGGCGATGGCTATTCGGGAAAATCTTTCGATAGTAGGGGCGGCTTCGGGCCCACGAAGGACGATCAGTAACGCGGTCAAAGACCCAGCCCAAAACGCCGCGACCACCACGTGAACGGCGACGGCAGGTCCCATCAGCCACTGTGGAAACGCCGTCGCGGCATGTCCGGTTACGCCGAAGGAGCCGGCTGCAACGGCCGCGCCGATGACGATCAGGATATTGCCGGTCCACTCCCGGCGTACGCGGAGACCGAACGCCAGAATTGCCGCACCGAAAACCACCATCGCCGCGCCGCGCCCGGCGGTCGAATGCACGCCGATCCGCCAAGCATCGGCCAAGTCGTTCGCATCGGAGCCAAGCAGAACTACCCCCTGAAAACCGACAGACAGGATCGCGGTGACAACGGCGACCCCCGCCGCTGCATCGATTTGGTGACGAATCATGGCACTGCGGTTCCACGCGCCGCGCGCGACACACAACAGGAACAGGCCACCGCCGACAGCAAGCAGCAGACCGACATAGTGAACGGCACGATTGATCCTGGCCGCAATCAGCCAAGGAATCGAGACACCCTCATCCAAAGCTTTCGCCGTCGGTTGCCGCGACTCGGTCTGCGCGCCGACCGCAAACAGGATCGTACCCGCGACGGGATGGGAATCGGCGGATGTGACGCGATAGCTCACCATATAGCCGCCGTCGGGCAACGAGGTGGAAAGTCCAATTCGAATGCTGTTTCCATGTACAGCCGCGGCTTCGCCCTTCCCCAACTCCCGGCCCGACCGATCGAGAACGCGCACGCGGATCGGAATGATTGGCTCATTGAATTGGAGTTCGATTTCCGATGGAGAATTCTTCAGTTGTGCGCCGTCGGTTGGGCGGCTTTCCAGCAGGACGGCATGCGCCCAGACCTGCACGTTGGTCAGTAGGATTACCGCGCCCACGACGACAGCGACCGCCCATTTCTGTCGATACGCGGCGCGAAGCATCGTCATCGTTCCAACGCGAATACGACGGGAACCATGAATTCGATCCGGTCGTGCGCGAAGGTTGCCGGCAGCGGCGGAAATGGGTCGGCGCGCCGCGCCATGTCGACGGCGGCATCGTCCAAAACGGATTGGCCGCTGCCCTTCTTCACCGAGATCGCCTTGAGGCTGCCGCTCCGCGACAAGGTAAGGCTCAAAATCACCGCGCCTTCGATCCGCTTCAACCGGGCAAGGCGTGGATATTGCCGATAACGCTCCAGCCACGACAGCAGGACGGCGGTATAGCTGGCGGTGCCGGTGCGTTCTCTGGCCGGCGTCGAGGGCGCGGCCAGCGTTGCGGGCGGAGCGGCGGTGACGGGACGCGGCGGCACCATCGCTTGCTGTGTCGGCGCCGGGTTTCGGGCCGGCGGTGGCGGCGAAATGCGCGGCAACGGAGGTTTGGTCGCCGGCCGCGGCAAAGCCATCGGTTTCGGCACCGGTTCCGGCGCCGGCTCGGGGTCCGGCAGAAGCTCGGGAATCGCCTCCGATACCGGCTCGACCGGCATCGGCACGGATGCCGTTTCCGGTTCGGGACCGGGCGGTGGATCGGACGGCGAGGGTTGCGATTCCTCGATCGCGCTCGCGGGTTCCTGCGGCGGTGCCGATGGCGCCATCGCCACGACCTCGACCACGATCACGGGGGCGAGTACCGGCGGCGACATGGGCCATGCCAGCAATCCACCCATGGCGGCGACATGTATCGCCACCGCCGTCGCCAAGGCGCGCGGCGAAACCCCGGCGGACGACGCCGGAGCGTTGACGCCGGGCCGCTCCGCGCGGAGTTCCTCGGGCGCCGCCGTCGCGGCCCCCGGGAACGGGATCACCTTACCAGCGGTACTCGATCCCGCCATACAGCGACCTGCCGATCCCTGGGTTGAGGTTCGCCGAAGCCGCCGTCGCCGCCGATGCCACCGTGACGTCGGCGATATACGTCTTGTCCAACAAGTTCCGTGCATCGAAGAACAGCTTCAGGCCGTTATCGAAGTTCCATCCCGCCTTGAAGCCGAGCAACGCGTAAGACGTCGCTTGGACCGTGTTCGCGTTGTCGATATAAGCGGGGCTGGGCGACCACTCGACATTGGGACCGAAGTAGAAACCGCGCGGGTGATCGTAACGCAATTCCGCCCGCAGGTAGTGCAACGGAATGACCGGCAACCGGTTGTCGCGATATCGGGCGTCGTCGTCGAACCGGAAGTCATTCAACGAGTATGCCGCCCGCAGACGGACCTTATCGTTATTGCCGGCGCCCGTGACGAACATGCCCTTCCAGACGGGAACGTCGGCCCCCGCCTCGATTCCGCGATGGACGGTGCGCGGTGTATTCAAGGTCTGGGTTGATCCGTCGTTCGCGGTGAGAACCTGCATTTCGTTCTTGAGCCAGGCATTGTAGAGCGACACGTCCCAGCCCCAGTCGCCGATCCGGCCGCGCGTGCCGATTTCCGCCGTTTGCGCTTTCTGCGGCTTGATGGCGAAGAACCCCGCCGTGGCGGTGGGATTGAGCGCGCTGAAGTTCGGCGGTTCCGTGCTCCAACTGTAGTTGCCGAACACCTGCATATCGGGCCGGACGTCCCACAGGACACCCAGCTTCGGATTGACGTTTTCGTACGAAACCTGGCCGCTGTCGTTGGTGCCGGTACCCAGGCGATCCTTGGACTCGCGGTCCGCGTAACTGCCCTGGATACCGGTCACCAGCGCAACGGTCGGAATGACGAAGAACTGGTTCTCGGCGTAAACGTCCACGGTGACGGCGTTCTGGTCGGCATGGGTGGTCTTGCTGCCCTGGACGCCGCTGTTCAAGGGACCGAAGATCTGATGCTTGTTGTTGCCGCCGAACATGTTCGCCCCGATCAGGAAGCGGTCCTTGTATCCGAACAGCATGCCTTCGGTCTGGGCGCGGCTGAACGCCAGATACTCTTTCGATCGGTCGTCGATGACGCCGAACGAAAGCGGATGGTAGAGAGTCCGGTTGCGGAAATAACCTCCCGCCGTGACCTCGAAATCCCCGACCAGGAACGTCGTCTTGTTCCCGATCCTGAGCGAGTCGATGTCGCGCTGCGTGTCGCGGGTAAAGCTGGTCGCGACCGTCGTCTTCGGCGCCGACAGCGCCTGGGTTCGCGTCACGCTGCCCGGTATGTCCTGGTCGATGTTGTTGTATTGAAGAAAGAACCGGGTCTCGGCGCGATCGTTGAACTTGTAGCCGACGTTCGCATTCAGGCGCTTGTATTCTTGCTCGCTGTGATCGCGAAAGCCTTCCGACTTGCTGTAGGTCGGCGTAATGAAATAGTCCCAGCCATCCTTGTGCCCGCCGCCCGCGATCTGGCCGCGCGCCGATCCGAAACTGCCGCCTTCGAACCGGGTCAGGAACCCGGGCCAATCGCGCCCGGTCGGGCTGACGAAACTCACCGCGCCGCCCAGGTATGCGGATCCGTATTGCAGCGCATTGGCGCCTTTGTAGACCTCTGCATGGCGGAACGCGAGCGGGTCAATTTCTTGAAAATCGCCGAAACCGTCGGCACCGTTGAACGGCATGCCGTCCTGCAATAGCAAAAGACCACGCAAGTGGTTGGGGTTGGACAGGCCCGACCCACGGATGGACATGCGCGAGTCTTCTTGGCCGTACTTGGTTTGCGCATAGACGCCGGGCACGTAATCCAGCATGTCCTTCACCGTTGCCGAGCGCTGGTCGCGAAACGCCTCGGCCGGCACGATCTCGACTCCGCCCGGCGTCCGATACATTTGCTGACGAACGTCCTCCATGGACGGTGCCGTCAGCGACGGCGCGGGCGCGGTCACCTTCACGGGATCGGTTTGCAGCGGTGAGGCCGTTTGCGCCATCGCGTTACCTGCCAAGAGCGCCGCGCCTAGGGCGGCGGCCGAGGCGTAAAAAGCAATATTGCGCGTCATTGGACCGCCTCCTTGCGAAGACGGATGAAAGGCGCCGGTTCCTTAAGGTCTTGCCATTTCTGTTCGCCGGCAGGGATTTCGATCCAGCGGTGAGTGCCGTCCTGGCACTCCTGAACGGTTGGGAACCACAGCGTTGCGTTCGGCGTTGCCGGCAATTTCATAACGAGTCCGAACTCGTCGAAATGCGCGTCGGCCAACGGCCCGCCGTGCCATTCGACCACATCGACCTGATCGGAAATCGTCGTGCCGTGCCCGCTGTTGACCGGCGCCGGGAGCGGTCGCCGGGTGATTGCGATGGACCAGCCCTGCTTGACCTGAGGCTTAACGGATAGCACGCCGTCGGGCATTTTGATCCGAACAGTGACCGTCGGCGACGCCTTGCAGCCGTGGGGAACGCGAAGCGCGGTACGGAAATATTTATCCGCAACGCCTTCATTGGGATTCAGCGTGACATGCGCGTATGCCGGCACAGCGCCAAGCAACGCGGCCAGCGCGGCCGCCACGGCCGCGCCGAAAGAACGGAAATTCATGATCGACCTCGATAAAATCGAACGACAACAAGCCGCCCAGCAATCCTGCCGGGCGGCGCGACGAAACGATCAGACGAGGTTCAGGGGAGGTGCGCGGGAACCGAGGGGCGGACCCGTCGGGCGTATGGCGACGAGTTCGCTTGCGGAATCGGAAATGCCATTGGTACGCGCCGTTGTCGCCGCCGGGATCGCGAACGGCGCGGGCGGAATGAACGACTTCGCGACGGCCGTGCCGAACGGGCACGGATCCTTGCTGTGGTCGTTCGAATGATTGCCATCTGCGTCATTGGAACCATGATGGCCGCCGCCGGCATGAGCCGGATCGTGATTGTGATGCCCCTGATAGTCGTGGCTGGACGATTCGGCTGCCGTCGCGAAACCCGGTCCGACAGCCGGGCAAATCTTGATCCCGAGCCGGCCTTCGGCAAGCGCATCGACATCCGGCATGTAGCCGGCCGGCACCATCGCTCGCACCAAAAACAGCCCGGCCAACAAGCCGATGGCTATGGAACGAACGGAGGAACGACGGCGAAATCGGTCGATGGAATTCATGCAGCCGAGGCTAACACGGCATTTTTTTGCCGTCATCATCAGCCGATAAATAGGGCTATCCCTTCAGAAGCACCTTCGGCAGCCATGTCGCCAATTCCGGGTAGTACCACAAGATACCAAGGGCCAGCAGTTGAATAGCCACAAACGGCGCGACGCCGCGGTAGATATCGGTCGTCTTGATGTGGTCCGGCGCAACGCCACGCATGTAGAACAGCGCCCATCCGAACGGCGGCGTAAGGAAACTGGTCTGCAGGTTCATCGCCATCATCACGCCCAGCCACACCGGGTTTATGTCGGCGACGAACAATGCCGGCGCGACGATCGGCACGACAATGAACACGATCTCGATGAAATCCAGCACGAAGCCCAGCAGGAACATCACGAGCATGACGATCAGCATCGCCGTGAAGAAGCCCCCAGGCAAGCCGGTGAGAAAGCTGTGCACCAAATGGTCACCACCGAGCCCCCTGAACGTCAGCGAGAACAGCGACGCCCCCAGCAGGATGCCGAACACCATCGCGCTGATTCTACAGGTCGACCGCATGACGTCGCGCATGACCGGAAGCGTCACCTGGCGCTTTATCGCGGCAAGAATCATGGCGCCGACGCCGCCGAAGGATGCGGCTTCAGTCGGCGTTGCAAAGCCCGCCAGGATCGACCCCAGCACCGCGACCACCAGAAAGGCTGGCGGCAACAGCACCTTGACGACTCGGATGACGAGATCGCGAGTTCGAACGCCTTCCTCGTAATAAGCGGGGGCCGCCTTCGGTTTCAAAATCGAGTACACGACCAGCCAGATCACGAACAGCGCAACCAGCATGAGCCCGGGAAGCATAGCGCCGGCAAACAGGTCGATGACGCTGAAGGGTTCGATCAGAAAATTTCCTTTGGCAAGCTGAGCCTCGGAATAGGCCCCGACCAGGGAATCGCCTAAAATGACCAGCGCGATCGACGGCGGAATGATCTGACCCAACGTGCCGGACGCGCAAATCGTGCCGCAGGCAAGTTTTGGATCGTATCCCGCGCGAAGCATGCTGGGCAGACTCAACAGTCCCATGGTAACGACCGTCGCGCCGACGATTCCGGTCGATGCCGCCAGCACCATGCCGACCAACGTCACCGATATCGCGATCCCGCCGCGCACTTTGCCGAAACACTGGGCCATGGTCGTCAGCAGGTCTTCGGCGATACGAGACCGTTCCAGCATCACGCCCATGAATACGAAAAGCGGCACCGCAACCAGCACTTCGTTGGTCATCACGCCGAAGAAACGCGACGGCACGGCGTTGAAGAAGATGAAGTCGAAAACGCCAAGCAACGACCCGATGCACGCGAAGATCACCGCCACGCCGGCAAGCGAGAACGCGACGGGGAAGCCTAACATCATGACGCAACACAAGGTCACGAGCAGAAGAACGCTGAGAATATCCCCCATCGGCATCTTACGGTCCTACCTGCTCATGTTCCTGCTTCGGTACCGCACTCGACTCGGCGCGGTTCAACAAGACCAGCAGGCTGCGGATCGCCAGCGCCAATCCTTGCAACGCCAGCAGCACACAGAACACGAGCATCGCGGTCTTCAGCAGATAAAGGCCCTGCATGCCGCCGGCATCCCGCGATTCCTCATGGCGATGCCAAGAGAGAAGGACATACGGCCAAGCCGTCCACCAGACGATGCCGAGCATGGGAAACAACAAGCACAAGACGCCTAACAAATCGACCCACGCCTTGAAGCGAGCCGACGCCGAACGGTAGATGATGTCGACCCGCACGTGGCCGTCATGGAGGAGCGTGTATCCTGCGGCGACCATGATGATGACGCCGTGCATCCACACGTAGACTTCCTGAAGCCAAATCCAGCCGAGACCGAAGCCATAGCGCAGCACCGCGACCAAGCACGTGGTCAGCACCATGCTGAGAACGAGCCAGGACGTCGCACGCCCGACGGTTTCGTTTAGCCGGTCGATGAAACGGACCGTCGCTGCAAGCGCGCTGCTGCCGCTGTCGGTCAATTATTGCCTCCCCATGCTCTTCACACGCCGATGGCGCGCTTCCACACTTCGCCTGCTGCCCCGGAGATCCGCGTCATCCGCGAACCACCGTCCCTTGCCAGCGTCAGACCCCGTCTTCGTGTGTCGGAACTGTGACGCGCCGGAACCGCCCCGGCAATGCATTTTTTCCGATCGGTCATGATCGGGCTTTCCGGTGCGTCGGCCGCCGCGAATTCTCCCCGTTGCCAACTTCCGTCCGGCGGCGCTATCGTCGATGGCACAAAAATGGTGATACGATGCGCATTGCACCGCTGAGTCGCGGGTTCGCCGCTGAAATCGACGGCATCGATTTGTCGCGTCCATTGTCGGATGCGGAATTCGGCCCCATCGGCCGGGCGTTTCTCGATCACGCCGTCCTTGTCGTCCGCGGCCAGCATCTCGCCAAGGCGACGCTGGCCGCGTTCAGCCGGCATTTCGGCGAACTTCTGGTGCATGTCCTAAACCAGTATCTCGCGTCCGATTTTCCCGAGGTCATGCGCCTTTCGAACACCGACGAAACCGGCAAGCGAGTCGTGTTCCGCAACGGTGCCGAAGCGTGGCACACGGACCTTTCGTTCACGGACCGGCCCAGCTTGGCGACATTGCTTTACGGCCAGGCCATTCCACCTGTCGGCGGCGATACGGAATTCTGCGACGCTCGCGCGGCCTACGAAGCGCTCGACGAAGCGACGAAAGCTCGAATCGCCGACATCAAGGCCGTACACAGT
>CAZDFF010000156.1:0-8529 GCA_964504425.1 uncultured Hyphomicrobiales bacterium | reverse complement strand
GGCGAAGGTCTCGCGCACGTCGCGGCCCGAGGCGACCGGATCGGGATTGCCGTTGGGGCCTTCGGGGTTCACGTAGATCAGGCCCATCTGCACGGCGGCCAGGGGGTTGTCCAACTCGCGCTCGCCTTTATAGCGCTTGTCGCCCAGCCACTCGGTCTCGGCGCCCCAGTTGATGTCTTGCTCCGGCTCCCAGATGTCCACGCGCCCGCCGCCGAACCCGAAGGTCTTGAAGCCCATGGATTCCAGCGCGCAATTGCCGGCCAGGATGATCAGGTCGGCCCAGGATATCTTGTTGCCGTACTTCTGCTTGATCGGCCAGAGCAGCCGGCGCGCCTTGTCGAGGTTGCCGTTGTCGGGCCAGCTGTTGATGGGCGCGAAACGCTGGTTAGCCGTGCCGGCGCCGCCGCGGCCGTCGCCGACGCGATAGGTGCCCGCGCTGTGCCAGGCCATGCGGATGAACAGCGGACCGTAATGGCCCCAGTCGGCCGGCCACCAGTCCTGCGAATCCGTCATCAGCGCGTAAAGGTCCTTCTTCAGGGCCTTGTAGTCGAGCTTCTTGAACGCCTTGGCATAGTCGAACCCCCGGCCCATGGGATTGGATAGGGCGGAGTGTTGATGGAGGATGTCGAGATTGAGCTGGTTCGGCCACCAGTCCCGGTTCGATCGGCCCATGAAGGTCGCGTTCGAGGGGCCTGCGTGCATCACCGGGCACTTGCCGGCGCTTCCCGTATCGTTTCCGTCCATTTCGATTTCCTCGTCAAATCCAGGGTTAATGTTCTTTAGAATTATTCTAAATAATGAATTGCGGCGCTGCAAGACATTTCCCGCATGGCAGGCTCGCCACATGATTCATAAGCAATATGCAGATTGGGAGGGGGCTGGTCGTTGACGCGGATCAAGACGACGTAACTGGGGAATCCGCCATGTCCCGCACGACGACGATTCGTTGCGTCGACGCGCCCCTAAAGCGCGCAGGTACGGAAGCCGGCGAAGACGTCCCGGCGCTCGGGGCCGAAGAAATTGCGGTAGGTCGCGGTGACCATGCGGCCGCGCGTCGTCCAGGCGCCGCCCCGCAGCACCTTGGTTTCGCCGAACAGCGGCTCGGAATACTCCTTATAGTCGTCGGGCGCGAAGCCCGGAAACGGCGCGAACGTATCCGACGTCCATTCCCACACGTTGCCAAGCATCTGTCGGCAACCCCAGGCGCTGTCGCCCGCCTCGTGGGCGGCCACGTCGACGCAGCCGAGCGCGAATCCGTCGAGATTGGCGCGCGCCGCGCCGCCCGCGTCGTCCCCCCAAGGATAGCGCGCCTTGGCAAGCGCGCCGCCCGGGCCCGGGCGCATGGTCGCGGCGAATTCCCATTCGGCCTCGGTCGGCAGGCGGCGGCCGGCCCAGCGGCACCAGGCATCGGCCTCGTACCAGTTGACGTGAACCGCGGGCTCGTCCGGCGCGAGCGGCCGCCACGCATCGAAGCGACGGACCCGCCACCCGCCGCCGGACTCCGGCTTCCAGTAGACGGGGCGTTCCGCACCGGCTTGTTCGCGCCAGCGCCAGCCGTCGTCGGACCAGAGCGCGCGGCACCGATAGCCGCCGTCTTCGACGAACGCCGCGAACTCGCGGTTCGTCACCGGCGCCCGCGCCATGCGAAACGGCGCGACGGTCGTCTCGTGCGCCCATTTCTCGTTGTCGAACAGGAAGGGCGCGTCGGGCGAAGCGCCGATCGGAAAGGTGCCGCCGGGGATGTCCGCGTCGCCGGCAAGCGCGCCGCGCTTCGGAACATACGGTTCGCGCCGGCCATCCGGGGCGAATGCCGGCGTCGGGTAGGCAAGCGTTTGACGCGCCCACAGAAACGCCTCGTCGTGCATGTCCTCGTGGAACGTCGTGAATTGATACAGGAAGCTTTCCCGCGCATCCGCGATTCCGCCGCCGAGCCGGTCGAGCAGCGCATCCTGCACGCGCCGCATGTAGTCGAGCAGTTCGCCGAGCGGATACAGCGGCAAATCCCAGCGCGTTTCGTGCGCGATGGCGATGGAATCGTAGATGGCATCGCCGCGTTCCAGCATGGGGGCACGGCCGTGTTCGCGGCGCAGGATGAAATGCTCGTGAAACCAGGCAACGTGACCGGCCTCCCAGAGCAACGGGTTGACGGTGGGAAGCCGGGGGCCGATGAGCTGCTCTTGCGTCAGCCCGTCGAGCAGTTCTAACGTGCGTTGCCGCGCGCTCCGCATCATCGCGGCCAGCCGTTCCGTCGGTACGGGTTCCGTCATGTCGTCGCCTTGTCTTGCGCCGTGAATATTAGCCTCGTCACGCCGGCCGGCAAACGCTCGCGCAGCGGGAACCGTACCACGGCCGACCGGTGGGCCCGCATCCTACGTGCCCTCGGCCACCGCGTCAGGGTTTCCGAGGCCGACGACGGCGGCGACGCCGACATGATGGTGGCGGTCCACGCCTGGCGCAGCGCGGCCTCGATCCGCGCCTTCGCGGAGAACCATCCGGAACGGCCGTTGATCGTGCTGCTGGCCGGCACCGACATATATCGTTTCCAGCATAGCCACCCGGAGGAAACGCTGGCCTCAATGGAGCGGGCGACCGTGCTGGTTTGCCTGCATGACCTGGTCCATCGCGCCATTCCGGCCCGATTCGTGTCGAAGCTGCGGGTCATCCATCAGTCGGCGCCGCCACCGACGCAGCCGCGGATCCCGGCACAGCGGTATTTCGAGGTTTGCGTGGTCGGCCACCTGCGCGAGGAAAAGGATTCGTTGCGCGCCGCGATCGCCGCCCGCGACATGCCGGCGGACTCGCGGTTGCGCGTGGTCCAACTCGGCAAGGCGCATGATCGGTCGTGGGCGCGCGCAGCCGAAGCGGAGATGAAACGCAACCGGCGCTACGTCTGGCGCGGCGAGGTGCCCGGCTGGCAGGTGCGCCGCCAGTTCGCGCGCAGCCACGCCATGGCCATCACCTCGACGATGGAGGGCGGCGCCAACGTCGTTTCGGAAGCGGTGGCCGCGGGATTGCCGGTGATCGCGTCGCGCATCGACGGCAACGTCGGCCTGCTGGGCGAGGATTACGGCGGTTATTTCCCGGCCAAGGACACGGGCGCGCTGACGGCGTTGCTGCGTCGCGCCGAGACGGACCCGTCGTTCCTGCGCGGTCTTGCCGCGCAATGCCGCAGATTGCAGCCGCTCTTCCGTCCCGCGCGCGAGACCGCCGCCTGGCGCAACTTGCTTCGGGATATCCGCCGAGGCCCGCTTACCGCCGAACGGTGATCGGTTCCGGACGGTCGCTGCGGGGCTGCACGCGGCCGATGATCGCCGCCCGATCGTAGCCCATGGCCCGCAAGGCCTCGACGCAACGCTCCGCCTCTGCTTCGGGCACGCTCGCCAGCAGGCCGCCCGCGGTCTGCGGGTCGAAGATCAGCGGGTAGCGCGGGTCGTCGCCGACCTCGTTCAGGTTGCCGATCGCGCGTCGCAGGCGCACGTTTTCCGGCTGCAACGAGCTGAGGATGCCGGCGCGTGCCGTTTCCTCGGCACCGTCCAGAAACGGAATGGCGCCGAGATCGATCTCCACGTTCACATCCGAGGCACGGACCATTTCCACGAGATGGCCGAGCAGCCCGAAGCCGGTGACGTCGGTGCAGGCACGGGCCCGATGCGCCATCAGGCAATTGGCCCCCTTGCGGTTGGATTGAGTCATTGACTCGATCGCGGCGGCGATCCAGCGCCCCTTGGCCTTGTGGCGCATGTCGGCGGCGAACAGCGTACCGGTCCCGAGCGGCTTGGTCAGCACCAGCCGGTCGCCCGGCGCCATGCCGCCTTTTCGCATCACCCGCGCGCGGTCGATCAGCCCGTTGACGGCGAAGCCGAGCGTCAGTTCCGCGCCCTCGCTGGTGTGCCCGCCGACCAGCGCCGCGCCCGCGTCGCTCAGCACTTCCATCGCGCCGGCCATCATCTGGGTCAGCGTGTCCTCGACCTTGTCCGCGATGCCGAAGGGCACGGTGGCGATGGCCAGCGCCGTCTGCGGCTCGGCGCCCATCGCATAGATGTCGCCCAGGCTGTGATTGGCGGCGATCTTCCCGAAGACGTAGGGGTCGTCGATCATCGCGCGGAAAGAATCGACGGTGTGAACCATCGCCTTGCCGGGCGGCACCTCGACCACGGCCGCGTCGTCGGGCTCGTGCAAGCCGATCAGCACGTCCGCACGCGCGACGGGGCGAAGGCCGGCGAGCGCGCGGCCCAAAACGGTGGCGCCGACCTTGGCGCCGCAGCCGCCGCAGCGCATGGCCATCGCCGAAATTTCCTTGATCGCGCCCTCGTCCGCCAAGCCGCGCGGCAGGTCGGCGCGCGCGCCCTCGTCCATGTCGGGCAATTCGCCGTACTTGCGCATGAAGCGGCGGTCGATCCAGTCCTTCCATAGCCATACCAGCCGGCCCCTGACGGACCAATCGCCGCGCGAGGCCACGGCATAGCGATCGCCGGTGCTGATCAGGCTGAGAAATTTTTTCTGCGGGACGAACGGCCGGAGATCCTGCCCAAGCAGCCTGCGGCGCAGATTGTCGGCAAGCGGCTTGCCCTGCCGGACCGCGAACACGCCCGACTTGGGGCGCGGGTGGTCGACCATCGTCGCCACGTCGCCGGCCGCGAACACGTCGGGATGCGAGACCGATTGCAGCGTGTCCGCGACCTCGATAAAGCCGCGATCGTCGACCTTGAGTCCGGATTCCCGCGGCCAGGACGGTGCGCCGGCCGCGGTCACCCAGAGGATCTCGTCCGCCTCGAATTCCGTGCCGTCCGCGAGCCGCAGCCGGTTGCCTGTGACTCGCGTGACGGATTGTCCCGTATGCACGGTAACGCCGCGCGCTCGCAGGACGCGTTCGAAGACGCGCCGAGCACGCGCATTGTGGGTTGGCAGGATTTCGGATGTCTCGCTGAACAGGTCGAATGCGATGTCGTCGGCGGGACGGCCCGCCTTCGAACGCAACGTCTTCAGGCGGTACTGAACGGCGAGCAGGATTTCGACTCCCCCGGCTCCGGCGCCGACGACGGCGATGCGCATCGCGCCTTCGTGGCGGAGGCTGCGCTCGGCCAGCGCGTCCCAGTGATCGAGAAAACGGTTGATCGGTTTCACCGGAACCGCGGACTCGGCCGCGCCGGGAATATCCAACGTTCGCGGCGTGGACCCGGTGTTGATCGAAAGCAGGTCGTAGGGTACGGGCGGGCGGTTGTCGCAGAGAACGCGTTTCTGCTTCAGGTCCAGTCCTATCGCCTCGCTGCGGTAGAAACGCGCGCCGGCAAAGCGCGCAAGCGCGCCGAGATCGATGTGGATATCGTCGAATCCGTAATGTCCCGCGACGTAACCGGGCAGCATGCCGGAATAAGGCGTGTGCACATCGCGGCAGATCACCGTCAGGCGAACGCCCGGGACCGGTTTCATGCCGAAGTTCTTGACCACGGCGACATGGCTGTGCCCGCCGCCCACCAGCACAAGATCCTTCACGATGGGGACGTCGTCGTTTTTCATGGTGGCAACGGTATTCCAGGCCCGCTTAAAGGCAAAGCCGCGCCCGAATGGCGCGAAGTTGCTTCGACACTGATCCGGATAAGGGACAGCCTCCAACCGAAACGAAGGCCGACAAAGGCGCCGTTCGTGTAGCACTCCAGCGTGGCGATGCCCAGGATATCGAGGATCGCCGGCCGGCGGAAGAAAACTTCCCGACGCCGGCACTCGTTAATCAAAATTCACTAACGACGATCCATTCGCTTTCGCGACCGGCGGCGTTTCGATTTGACGGCGGCCGGCGATTCCCGTCGTGCGTTTTGGCCGACCTGGTCTTCCGAGGCGTGCGCGGCGGCAAGGCGCCGGATTTCCGCCATGGCCAGCGCCATCAGTCCGGCGTCGCTGTCCGACCGATGGACCGCGTAGGCGGACACGGCGAATTCGGGAGCATCCGGCACCCTGTTCAATTGCCCGGATTTCAGGTAGGGCCGAACCAGCCGCACCGGGAAATACCCCGACCCGCCCCTGCCGAGGATGTGCCTGAGCCCGAGCCAGCCGACGTTCGTCGTCACCGCCGGCCCGGCAAAATCGGGAAAAGACGCGGCGTGCTTCGCATAGAATTCCGGCCCCCAATCGATATAGACGTAGCGATGGTCGAGTTTGTGGAATCGTTCCGTCCCCCCCGAAACCAGGATCAGGCGTTCGTCGAACAGCGCCTCGACGGCAAGGCCCGGTCGCCGCTGCGGCGTGTACATCACCGCGATATCGAGCCGGCCTTCGACCAAACCGTGCATCAAATCGTTCTCGAATCCGATTTCGGCGCGCACGGATACGTGCGGCGCCTTCTCGCGAATCATTGGCAACCAATCGAGAAGAAAACCGTCCCATAAGCCGATGCGCCCGCCGATCGCCAAGATGGCGTCGAACCCCCTGGGCACGCCGACGTCCTGCCGGGCCTGCTCGACCGCGCGAACCAGCATCGTCGCGTGCCGCTGGAACAACCGCCCCGCCGGCGTCAACGTGGTCCCCGCCTTGTTGCGCACGAACAGCACGCAGCCGAGTTGTTCCTCGAGCGCGCGGATGCGGACGCTGACCGTCGATTGGGTAACGTTCAAGTGCTCCGCGGCGTTGATGAAATTTCCCGACGACACGACGCTGAGAAAGGTCCGGGCCAGTTCGGTGTCCATGGCGCCCTCTCGTGGTGGGATTTAATATTTATATAATCAATTTTATATACGAATTTATATCGTTTGCATAATATAAATCGACGCCATAGGCTTCCCCGAACCGGCCCCAGGTTCGCCCGACCGGGCACGGCGCCGGCCGAAAGGTCCCCATCGATGATCGACACCAGGATGACGACCGCACCCTTCACCGACCGACGCGATGCCGGACAACCGCCCGGATCGCGCCGCAAGTCGACGCACGGCGACCGCCGCGCTTTCTGGCGCGACGTCCTGGCGACCGATGTCTTCAACCCGCCGCGACACGAACGAACGTGGCATCGCCAGCGCATCGTGACCGTTGCCCTGGCGGTCGTGCTCGCCGCGGTATGGCAGGCCTTCGGCGGATAAGCCCGCGACGGCAATTCAGCTCAGACAAAGAAAAGGATCCCGCCGCATGGACGGAATCGACTCGAAGCGGATATGGGACGACGTGCTGCCGTGGCGGCGCGCCAAGCGCCTGGAACTCCTCGCCAGGCGGCGCGACTTGACGCCGGACATGCGCGATCGCATCGGCGCCGGCGTCGTCGCGAACATCGAACGGCACATTCCCGATTTGGCGGCGCATACCGTTGGCTTCTATTGGCCGATCAAGGGCGAAATCGATCTTCGCGCCTTGATCGCGGCGTGCCTGAAGGCCGGCGCCACCGCCGCCCTTCCGGTCGTGACGGAAAAACGGCAGCCGCTTGAATTTTGGCACTGGACGCCCGGCACGAAGATGCGTCTTGGCACCTGGAACATTCCCGTTCCGGCGATGCGCCATGTCGTTCGTCCCACCGCGCTTCTGGTTCCCCTGCTCGGACACGACGACGCCGGTTTCCGCCTGGGATACGGCGCGGGTTACTACGACCGCACGCTGGCCACGCTTGTGCCGAAGCCGCTGACCATCGGCGTCGGATTCGAAATGGCCCGACTGCACACGATCTTTCCGCAGGCGCACGACATTCCGATGGACGCCATCGTGACCGAGGCCGCGTTCCGATGGTTCGACGAAAGCCGCCGTCCCACCCCGGAACCCGAGACGACGGAGGTTTCATCGCCGACCTGCGCGTTCGGCAAGGACCATCCCACCTATTTCGGATTCATGGAACCGGAGGAAGTGCTGGACCTCCTGAATGTCCTGCTCGAAGCCGAACGCGCCGGCGCGAAAGGCGCCTCGGCGATGCGACTGGAGCACGAGAAAATCGGCCCCCTATCGACAACGATGCGCGACGTTGCTCGGGACGAGGCCCGCTTTTGCGCCATGCTGACCGGCCACATCGAGCGCCTGGGCGGGACGCCCTCGCAGAAAACCGGCGGCTTCTACGAAAAGCTGATGGCGATCGGCGGCGATGCCGAAAGGGTGTCGTTTCTCAATCGCGGCCAGGGCTGGGTGGTCCGCAAGCTCCAAGAAGCCCTCCCCAAAATCCAGGACGACCGGCTGCACCGCGATCTCGACGACATGCTGCGGGTTCACGAGCAAAACATCGCCGCTTGCGAGCGCATCGTGGCGTGAAGGATATTCCGGCTTGGGTCAGTCGCGCGACCGTTCCGCGCGGCTCTCGGACGGTTCGGCCGGCGACGGTTCGTTTTCCTTTTCGAAGATTTCTTCCAGTTCCTTCTGCCAGGCCCTGGCATGCACCATCATTCGCTCGTCGTCCCGGTAAATGGCGTGCTGATCGACCAGCCGCTTTTCGTCGTGGGTACGAAACGTATTCGCCGCCCGTTCGGCATCGAGCGCCGACAGCCCGAGAAGCGTCAGGGTATCCCGCGCGGCCTCGAGGCTGGACGCGAATGTCTCCCGATAGATATCCGTGATCCCCAGATCCATAAG
>CAZDFF010000155.1:0-8568 GCA_964504425.1 uncultured Hyphomicrobiales bacterium | reverse complement strand
CGCGGCGCGGATGCGTTTCATGCTGGAGCGGGCGTTTTCGACGTAGCGGCCTGCCGTTCGGCCTTCTCGCCCATGACGAAGGCGATGGCGCTGTTCAATCCCTGAATGTCGACGGCGAAATTCCAATTTCGAATTCTTTGTCGGGCGGCATCGCCGAGCTCGGCGGTGCGTTCGCGCGACACCAGGACGCGTTCCAACGCCCTTGCCAGCGCGGCCGCGTTGCCGGGCGGCACGACGGCGCCGCAGGTGTCGTCGACAAGGTCGGCCTGGCAGCCGCATGCGGTCGAAACGATCGGCGCGCAACCGGCGTTCATTGCCTCGTTGACGGCGAGGCCCCATGGTTCACGGTCGGCCGCCAGCACGAAGACATCGGCGAGCGCATAAAGCCGGGGCAATTCCGATTGGTTGCGAAATCCGAGGAAGCGGATTCGCGGATCGGCCGCGGCGGCATCGGCGACGATGCGGCGCTGTTCGCCGTCGCCGACGAACAAAAGGTACGGATCGCCCAGGCGTGCCCGGTCCAGGCGCCGGAAGGCATCGATCAGCGTGGCCGGATGCTTGCGCCGCTGCAGTTTTCCGGCGAACAGGATCACCGGACCGGTCGGGCCGATGTTCAGTTCCGCGCGTAGCGCCGGGACGTCGGCCGCATCGGCGCGGGAACGGAAGAAATCGTTGTCGACCGCGTAGGGCATGTCGAACAGGCGCGCGTCCTTGGCGCCGTGCGCCCGGTAATATTCCCGATTGGCGCTGCCGACGCATAGAAACGCGTCGCACCGTAAAAACACCCAATCGAGCAGAATCCGCTTCAAGGGGCCGCGCGGGAACGGCCCGTCGGGCATGGCCGCCAGCGTGTTCTCGCCGCGCATCAGTACCGGCACGCCGTGGCGCCGGGCCGTCGCCAATGCGCGCAGCATTCGGGTTCCCTGCCAGCCGTGCATCCAGACGATATCGGCGCCGACGATCCGCCGGGCCAGCTTCGACGCATCGGGTTCGACCGAACTGCGGTAGCCTTCGCGCAACGGGGTGTCCCATTCGACCGTGGTGCCGAAGCCGTCGTCGAAATAACCGCCCGGCCCGGAATCGCGTTCGAACACGACGTGGAGGTCTATGTCCGGCTGCCGCGCGACCAGGCGCAGCAGCGGCGCCTGGTACTGGATCGGATGGGAAACCAAGTATAGAAGCCGCACGGTCATGGACGGTCGCTCGAGGGTCGTCGGGGCCATCGTTTCGCGCCATCGCGGCGGATGATTTTGCCCGGTTCGATGGTAGTATGCGCCCGATGCACGCCTCTTTGCTCCCGATTTTGGAATGCCCGGCCTGCCGCTCGGCCCGTCTTCTCGAACTCTCCGTCGAGCGCCGTTCCGGCGACGATATCGAGGAGGGTTCACTCACGTGCGGCGATTGCGCCGCCGCGTTCTCGATCCGGGGCGGCGTGCCCCGATTCGTCGACGCCGATGCCGCTCACTTTAAGAACTTCGGATTCCAGTGGCAACGCTGGAAGGATATCCAGATCGACTCGCTGGCCGGCCACGGGCTGTCCGAACGGCGATTTCTGGCCGATTCGCGTTGGCCGCCGGAATGGCTGAAAGGCAAGCTGATCCTGGATGCCGGCTGCGGCGCCGGACGGTTCGCCGATGTCGCCGCCTCGCTCGGCGCCCGGGTCGTCGCCTGCGACATCAGCGAGGCGATCGATGCCGCCCGCGACGTGACCCGGCGCCACGGCGAGAACGCCGCCTGCGTGCAGGCGTCGATCTACGTCCTGCCGTTCCGCGAAGGCGCGTTCGATGCGATCTACTGCATGGGGGTCATCCAACATACGCCCGATCCCGAGGCGGCGATGCGGGCGATGCCGCGCGTCCTCAAGCAAGGCGGTCGGCTGGTCTATAATTTTTACGAAAAAGGCTGGCGCTCGCGCACGCAGATCCTGAAGCATTTGCTGCGCTTGGTCACGCCGCATCTGCCGATCGGCTGGACGCTCGGCTTGGCGAAGGCATTGGTTGCCATGTTCTTCCCATTGGCCAGAATTCTGGGCAGGATTCCGGTCGTCCGCCAGATCAACCATTTCCTGCCGATCTGCGCCGTCGTCGATCCGGCCTTGAGCGCGGATCAGCAACGCACCTGGACGCTGCTCGACACCTTCGACTGGTACGGCCCGCGTTACGAAAAACGCCAGGACCATCGGCACGTTCGTGCCTTGCTGGAGGACCTGCGTCTTGCGTCGGTCGACGCCGCGCCGGGGCTGGCATGGGCGCGGAAGCCGGAAACGGAAAAGGCGCCATGATCGGGCCGATCGATCTTTTTCGCGGAACGCCCCTGGCGCCGGTGTTCGCCGGCCTCGGCCTCGTCGCGGTCGACGTCGGCGCGCGCGGCGGCATCGTCGCCGATCTGGCGCCGATCGCGTTCGCGGTCGATGCCGTCGGTTTCGAGCCGGATCCGGAGGCTTTCCGGCGCTTGAACGCCGACGGCGCGAAAGCAGGTCCGTGGCACAGCGTCCGCTATCTGCCGTCGGCCGTCGCCGGACGCGCGGGGACGCATATCTTGCGGGTGCCCACCGATCCGGTGGGCGCCAGCCTGCTCGCGCCCACCGGCGATTGGGGCGAGCGCCTCGCCAAGCCGCAGTTCTTCGATGTGGTTCGCGAGGTCGAAGTCGAGTGCCGGCCCCTTGACGACGCCCTTGCCGCCGCCGGTATCGCCGCGCCCGCGTTCCTGAAACTGGACGTCGAGGGGGCGGAGATGAATATCCTGGATGCCGCGCCCAAGACGATCGAATCGCTCGCTGCCGTGAAAGTCGAGGTTGCGTTTCTGCCCTTCCGCGAGGGACAGGCGTCGATGTCCCACATCGATGCGTTTCTGCGCGTGCATGGTTTTATCCCGTTCGATTTCTTCGATCTTGCCCACTGGCGCCGTGCCGATACGGTGGTGCACCCGCATACCGGAACCGGCGCCGTGCCCTATTCGCGCGGCCAGATCGTGCACGGCGACGTTCTTTACGTGCGCGATCCGAAGCCGGCCATGGCCGACGATCCGGCGTCGGCGCTTCGTATCGCCGCGATCCTGCTGGCCTACGGATATTTCGACGCCGTCGGCGAGATCTTCGATAGTCCGGCGGTCGATGCCTGGTTGGTCGAACGCCACGGACTGACGCGGCCGGATATTGCGCGCGCGCTCGCCGTGGCATCGCGCCGTTACGGGCGTTGGGTCTGGCGGCGCGCCCTGACGGCGCATCTTCGCGGCCTCGTGCCGTTCGTGCGTTCGGCGGCACGGTTGTGGCCGTGAGCGGCCTGCGCGTTCTCATCGTCAATCATTGCCATCCGGCGACGCCGCACGTATGCGCGACGCGCGCGCGGGAATTCGCCAATGCGTTGGCCCGTCGCGGCAACCCAGTGCTTCTGACGACGGAAGCGCGGGATGGGGCCGACGTATGGGAATCGGCGGCCGCCCTGGAAGGCGGCATTCGGGATCATGACTGGTCCGTGCCCCTCATCGTCGCCTGTCGGCCGGTTTCCGGCATGCGCGTTGCCAAGGCACGCCAGGGATTGCTCGGGCCGATATTCGGCCCGTTGACGGTTGCTTGGGCGTATCTGCGCGACGGCACGGTGTTCCCGGACTGGACGGCCGGCACGGCGCCCTACGTCGGGGCCATGGCAACCGCGTTCCGCCCCGATATCGTTTGGGCGATTTTCGGCAATACCGGCGCCTGGGTCATCGGCAAGGAGATCGCCATGGCCGCGGGGTGTCCTTGGGCGATGGACGTGAAGGACAGCTGGCCGCGGTTCGTTCCCGCCGGTTTGTGCGGCATCGTCGCCAATCGGTTCGGCGATTCCGCGGGGGCGACGGCATTTTCCCGCGCCCACGGCGCCGAGGTCGCCGATTGGTTCGGTCGGTCCGCCGATGTCGTCTACAGCGGAATCCCCGACTCGTTCCTGCATGGAGCCGTTCGCGCATCCGGCGATTCCTTCGTCGTTTTGTTGACCGGGGCGGTGCGGCCGCGCGCCGCGCTGGATACGTTCGTCGAAGGCTTGGCGACGTGGGCGGCGACTCTCGATGCCGTGGATCGTTCGCGAATTTCGTTCGCGTATTTCGGCGCGGACGGCGAAGCGGTCGGTGCGGCGGCGCGGTGCCTCGGCGGGATCGTCCCGGTGACGATCCATGGCTTCCGACCGTTGGACGAGCTTCGCCAGGCTATGCTCGGCGCCGGGATCAACGTCTATATCCGTTCCGACGAGGTACCGTTCCATCACAAGGTTTTCGAGGTGCTGAGCGCGGGCCGGCCGATCCTGTGCGTGCCGGGAGAGTACGACGAGGCCAACGGCATTGCGGCGCGACTAGGGCTATCGATCGACGGCGCGAAGACTGCCGACGACGTCAGGCATGCGCTCGCCCGGGCCTGGACGGTTAGGGATCGTTCGTCGCCGTCGATCCTCGGCTTGACCGGGTACACCTGGGACGCGCAGGCCGAAATCCTGGAAGCCGCGCTCCGTCGCGCGGCGGGGAAGGGCGCGTGAAAATCGCCATCGCCGTGCATGGGCGCTACCATGCGTTCGACCTGGCCGCCGGTTTGGCGCGGCAAGGCTGCGATGTGCAGGTCGCGACCACGTATCCGGAATTCGTCGCCCGGCGCTGGCTGCCGCCGGCTGTGACGGTGCGGACGACGCCGTTGCTCGAGGCATGGCGCCGCCTGCATGCGCGCTTTCCGGCTCTGACGCTCGATCCCGAACCGCGTCTGCATGTCGCGTTTGCCAAATTTGCCGCCCGGACGCTGCCGGATCGCGCCGACGTTTTCGTCGGCTGGAGTTCCGCTTGCCTGGAAGCCATCGAACCGGCCCGCGCGCGCGGCGTGAAAGTCGTGGTCGAGCGCGGATCGACGCATATCCAGCATCAGAAAGAAGTGCTGGATCGGGAACACGCGCGACTGGGACTTCCGCCGCCGCCGATCCATCCGATGATCGTCGCGCGCGAACTGGCCGAATACGCCGCCGCCGACGCCATCGCCGTGCCGACTCGTCATGCCGCCAGGACCTTCATCGAACGGGGCATTCCCGAATCGAAAGTGATCGTCAATCCGCTGGGCGTCGACGCGCGGCGTTTCGAATATCCCCGTATTCCGCACGGCGGACCGCCGCGAGTTCTGTTCGTCGGCGGTGTCGGGGTGCGCAAGGGCGTGCCCCGGCTGCTCGACGTTTTCGCGTCCTTGAAAGGCGTGGCCGAATTGCGGATCGTCGGGCGGGCCGAACCCGGCATGGCACCGATTTTGGCGCGGGCCGGGGCGAACATTCGCGTACTCGGCGCGTTGTCCGGCGCCGATCTTGCCGCCGAATACCGGACCGCGGACATTTTCTGCCTGCCGTCGCTCGAGGAAGGCTTCGGCCTGGTCGTCGCCGAGGCCATGGCGGCGGGTCTGCCTGTCGTCGCCAGCGACGCGACGGCGGCGGTCGAACTGGTGAGGCCCGGCGTCGACGGCCTGACGGTGCCGGCCGGGGACGACGCCGTGCTTAAGGACGCACTGGAAACGCTGATCGCGGACAAGCCCGGGCGCGAAGCCATGGGCGCCGCCGCCCGCGAGCGAGTCGGGGAATTCACCTGGGATGCGACGGCGGCGCGCGCGGTTGCCGCCTATCGTCGGCTGATCGGCTGACAATCAGGGGTCGAGTGCATCGGCGGGCCAGGCGGCCGACCATTCGGCATCGAACACCCGTCGGAATGCTTCGATACCGTATCCGGTTTCCGCCACGCGCCGCGCCGCGACGCCCATCTCGGTTCGCCGTTCGCGGTTTACGACGACGCGGGCGAGGCCGTCGGCCAGTTCCCTGGCCGTGAGCCCGGTCAGATAGCCGGTGACGCCGTCCTCGACGAAATCCTCGGGACCGCCGCAACGGGTCGAGACCACGGGAACGCCCGACGCCATGGCCTCGATGCCGACGATATTGTGGCCTTCCTGGGTCGAGGAAATCGCCAGTACGTCGATCCCGCGCTGGAACGCGGCGTAGGCGTCGTCGTCCAGGCGCCCGCGCGAGACGACCTTGTCGGCGATGCCAAGGCGTTCGGCGCGCGGCCCCAGGTCGGCAGGAACGTCGCCTGCCAGTTCGAGGCGCACCGTTATGTCGTTCCGATGCAGGATGGCGACGGCCTCCAACAGCAGATCGAGATTCTTGCGCGGATCGGTCAGGCGGCCGGCGCAGCCGATGACGCCGGGTGTCGGCGGCAAGTCGGGCGGATGGAAACGTTCCAGGTCGACGGGGATCGGCAGCCGGGCGATCTCGCGGTTCGCGTTTCCGGCGGTGGCGCGCAGTTTCTTCCGGGTGAATTCGCTGATGGCGAGGATCCGTCCGGGACCGTGGAGGACGCGTCGTTCCAAACCGGCGAGCTTGGGGCCGACTACGATTTTCTCGAACAGCAGCCGGGGCAGGCTCATGACGCGGCGGCGCTCGGCACGATCCCCGTCGACGTCGCTCGCGCACCAGACAAGGTGCGGCACGCCCGCCGCCGCCAGCGGCCAGGCGACCGGCAATGTGCCGCCGACCGCGACGTGAAAATCGTGCGCGGCGATCAATTCGCGCCAGAGGTCGGAATCGCGATAGTAGTTCGATTCGATTTCCGGCAGGCGGCAGCCGACGGAAACGAATTCCTTGCCGTTCCAATCTCGGTAGCGACGCACGGCAGGCTTTCGGCCGATCAGGGTTCCGGCGAGGCCGGCGGACAGGTCCGGCTCGCGTCCGAGCGCAGCGTAGTGGGCGACGGTGATCCGGTGGCCGCGCCGTTCCAGGTCGTCGGCCAGCCATCGGGCCATGAAGGCGACCCCGCCGAAAACATAAGGCGGGCCGGTGACGACCAGAATGCGCCGCTGTCGGGTCACGGCGTCGGCTCATTCAACAGACCGGCCAGCCAGGCGCCCAGATCGCCGGGCGCGCTCTCTGCGGGCAAGATCGCGCAAGCAAGCGGCACGGGCTCGCCTTCGAAGGCGAATTCGATGGCCGTCGACTCGCGCTTGATCCCGTAGAACGGCGACCACCAGGACGGACGTAACGCAGCCTTCCAGTTATCGCCGTGCCAAGCGAAGACGAACGCGCGCCCGGCGGCGGTCAGGCGAAAAGTGCCCGGTCCGTTCGCCTCGACCGCAACATCGGGATGCAAATGAAAAGGGACGGCGATCCGGTGCGTGCCCCGGCACTCGAACCGGTCGATCACAACGAGCCGGTGACGTTCCTTGTCGAGCGTGACGGCGCGTATGGGGGTGACCGGGTCGGCGAGACGCCGGTAGCCCGCGTGCTCGCCGACGAACCGATCTTCCCTGGCACCGGTCTGCCAATGGCGAATCGTCGGGCGGGCGTCGTCCATGAGGGTCCAAAGGTATTCCGGCCGGACGATGCGGTTCTGCTCCTCGCCGTCGACCATCGGCGTGTTGTGGGCGACGGTCGAACGGAACCGGTTCCGCCACTCGACGGACGCGGTATAGACGTAGGCGCCGCTGTCGACGATCAACGGCACGCCGTTCAGCACCGCTTCGAACGACAGGCAATCGTTGTGGCCGTGGCCGCCGCGCCCCTTCATGCCGACCGGGCCGGCGTCGATAAAGACGTGATCGCCGCCGCCGGCCATGACGTACACGCCGCTGTCCTCGAAAGCCGCGGACCGGGGTGCCGGTGGATTGTCGGAAAGCCGCGCCGCCGCTTCGGGACCCAACAACCAGAAGGCCTCGTCCCCCGGCCCCCGCGCCGCCGCGATCAGGGCGGCATCGTCGAGCGCGAGACCGACCAGCCCGATAAGATAGCGGTGATCGGCGATCCCCTGGCGGCCGAACGGCAGGACGCGGCCGTCGTCGGCGTCGCCCCAGTTCGGCGCGCTGCCGTCCGGTCGCGTGTAGGCGGCGGCGAAACGCGCCATGGCGGCCAGGCGGTTTCGATAATCGGCAGGCACGTCGAGGCCGTGCGCCAGCCGCATCGTCGCCGGGGTCAGGAACAGTTCCGTCGCCAGGCGGTGATAGGCGCTCGACGCCTCGAACGTTGCGCCGTCGGCGCCGACCTGTTTCGGCATTTCCTCGGCGAGAATTTTCCATCCCGTGCGACGCCATTCCGCCGGCTCGCGGCCGTTGCCGAAGAACAGGCCGAGCGCGACCAGTCCCGCCGCGTCGGCCAGCAGATGGTTGGCGTTGACGTCGCTCCATTCCAGGTGCCGCCGGATGAAATCGCCGTGCAGATAAAGCACGCGCAGCAATTCGAAGCGGAATTTTTCGTCGCGCCAGGCGCGCGCGCCGTTGCAGGCATGGAACAGCCAGATCAGCGCGATCGCGCGCAGTGCCGCCTCCATCGCCACGGTCCAGTTGACGCCCTGGCCCGGCGGATTGGCGGCGATCCATTCCTCGATGACGTCGCGCGCGGCCTTGGCACGGGCATCGTCGCCCTCGATCAGATAGGCCTGCCCCAACGGAAGAAGCCATTGCAGGCGCGACAGTTCCCATGGCACCTTGACGTCGCTGTCGCGGCCCAGATCGTTGACGTCGATATCGGCGGACGGTTTCAGCGTCCATGCATGGCCCGACTTGAAATCGCGCTGCCAGTCGATGGGCCGAGG
>CAZDFF010000154.1:0-8574 GCA_964504425.1 uncultured Hyphomicrobiales bacterium | reverse complement strand
AAAAATCCAAGGCCTTGGCGTCTTCCTGACCGATCCGGGTCCAGGACTCGAACGTCACCATCTTGGCCGCTTCTTCGATCAGTTTCTTGTCGCGATCCGAGATCTTGGCCCAGGCGTCCTTATTGATGATCAATTCGAACGGCGCCGTCGGTTGGTGAACGCCGGGGATGATCACGTACTTGGCGACCTTATGAAAACCGGTCGTTACGTTTTCCCAAAGCGTACCCCATTCGGTTGCGTCGATCGCGCCGCGTTCCAGCATCGTGTAGACCTCGCCGCCGGGGGTGGTGACGGGGGCGGCGCCCAGGCTTTTGGAGATTTCGAGCCATGCGCCCGCGGTGCGGAGCTTCAAGCCCTTCAGGTCTTCGAGGCTACGCACGGGCTTGCGGGAATGCAGGAACGCTTCGGCGGTGCGGGTAAACATCGGCATGGAAATGACGCCGAATTTTTCCTCGCGGAAGTCGCGCCACATCTTCAGTCCGCCGGCTTCGTAGAGCCAGTGCAGCATGCGTTCGGAATCCATGCTGCCGGCATAGCCGCCGAACAGAACCGTGGTTTTGTCGCGCCCCCAGTCGTAACCCATCCAGCTATGGCCGGCTTCGGCGACGCCGTTCTTCACGGTGTTGGTGACTTCCAGGCCTTTGCCTAGGGTGCCGGCCGGAAACACCTGAATTTGAACCCGGCCTTCCGTCAGGAATTTGACCTTTTCGGCGAAAGCCTTGGCGCCGATGTCCATCAACGGACCGCCGCCCCAACCGGTCGCCATTTTCCATTTCGTTTCGGCGTTGGCGGGCATGGCGGCCGCCATCGTCAAGCCGAACGCGGCGGTCGCGCCGGCGAGTACCAGTTTCCTCATTGCAGTCATTGTATCCTCCCTAATCTTCGTAAAAGTGATCGACATTCGATTCGTTATTTCCCTCGGGTCCGCTTCGCCGGGACCGATGCGGTCCGCTTCGGCATCCCGGTCGCCGGCCCCGTGGGCAATCCGGCGGCGGTGTGAATTGTCGGGCGACTTCTCCTCGGTCAGCCGCCTCCGATCTGGGCTAAGGTCTGATCGATCTCATCGCCGGTCAATCGCCAATCGTTGTCCAGATTGGCGACAACCTCGCGCATGAAGGCATCGGTCAGCTTAAGCGCCATTTCGCCGTCGTCCAGGTGCTCCGCGAGGATAGCCAAGGCTAGTTGCGACGGCTCGGGCCCCTCGTAGGTCCATTCGAAGCCGCTGGTCGTGAATCGCTTGAGGTCGTAGCGCGGTTCCAACGGCTTGCCGTCGACCCAGGCTTTTACGCCGTCGATGGTGCGCGAACCGGTAAAGGTTTTCATGATCAGGCCGGCCCCCCCGAACGCGGCTATTCGTGATATATCTCAAGTATGCTACTTACATACTTGACCAAAGTAAAGGCCCGGACGCGCGTTCGCGCGCATTCTTTTCCCGACCCGATTGACGCGGGTTTCAAATGGCGGAGGTGCGCTCAATGGACTCGATAAAAGTGATTCACGCCGAGCATGTCAACTTGGACAAGGTGTTGCGGGCTTTGGAAACCCACGTCGTCGAACTGGCCCGGCCCAACGCCAAGCCGGATTTCGAATTGTTGACCTTTATTGTCTATTACATTCGCGTCTATCCCGAGCGGATGCACCATCCAAAGGAAGAGGAATTCTTGTTCGGGCCCCTCCGCCGTCGAAGGCCCGAAGCCGGAGCGGTGATCGATGAACTCGAACGCCAGCACGCGAAAGGGCGGGAACTGATCGACGCACTCGACGTCGCGCTCAAGGAATGCGAAGCCACGTTTCCGGAAAAACTCGGCCATCTTGAGGCCGCGGTCCGCGAATACGTCAAATTCCAACGCAACCACATGAGTATGGAGGAGCGCGACCTCCTGCCGTTGGCGCGTTCGGTGCTGACGGAGGAGGACCGTATACTTGCGGATAGGGCCTTCGCGACGAATAGGGATCCGCTGCTTAACGATAACTTGGAAGTGGGTTTTCGCGCGCTCCTCGATCGTATTACGCGCTAACGAAGGTCAGTCGTTGGCGGCGCCCAGGGTCGCGCGCGTGAAGGTTTCGGCGTAATCGACCAGTCGATCGGACGCTTCGGCAGCGCCTTCGGCATCTCCCGCCGCGATCCGACGGGCCAGTTCGGCGTGCAGTCGGGCGCACAGCGGCATGTCGGCGGCTTCCTTGTAGTGCATATACCAGAACCGGCGCGACATGCCGTGCATGGTACCGATGGCGCGGCTGGCGTATTCGTTGTGCGCTGCCTTGGATATCAGCACATTCAGCTGCTGGTCGAAGCGCATGAAACTGATGTCGTCGTTTTCGCGGGCCGCCTTCTCCATCCCGTCGGCGATGGCTTTGAATTGTTCACGTTCTTCTTTCGAGGATCGGGCCGCGCCGGTGCGGGCGAGAAGCCGCTCGATCTCGCGACGGACTTCCAGCACTTGCAGCTGCTTCCGGGGATTGATCTCGGCAACCAGGATGCCCTTCCTCGGCAGGATCAGCACCAAGCCCTCGCGAGCCAGGCGCTGCAGCGCTTCGCGGATCGGCGTACGGCCGATGCCGAGTTCGGCGGCCAATGCCGCCTCCGACAGCACCGAACCCGGTTCCAGGCGCAGCGTGACGACCATTTCCTCGAGCAGTTTGTAGGCGCGATCCGTCAGGCTTTCGGCGCGCGGCCGGGGCCCGGCCGCATTCGACTCGCTCGCCTGATTTTGCGCCATCGTCTTCGTCCTTTTTGGGGAGCTCACATCTGTTTGCGTTTCTCGACCATGGTGCGGAACTTGTCCAGCTCCGCCTCGTCCACGTCGTAGGTATGGTCGTCGTCCGGGAATGCGCCTTCCTTGACCTCCTTGACGTACTGCGCGATGCCCTTCACCGCGACCTCGGTCAAATTCGAGAACCGCTTGGTGAACTTCGGTTTGAAATCGGTGAATACGCCCAAAAGGTCGTGGCACAACAGGATCTGTCCATCGGTGCCGACGCCCGCGCCGATGCCGATGGTCGGAATTTCGAGCTGTTGCGAGATCAGTGTCGCGATCTTGCCGGGCACGGCCTCGAATTCCAGCATGAAGCATCCGGCGTCCTGAATGGCGAGCGCGTCCTCTAATATCTTCATCGCCGCGGCGGCCGTCCGCCCCTGAATCTTGAAACCGCCGAACATGGCGACCGTGTGCGGGGTCAAGCCGATGTGCGATGCGGTCGGGATGCCGGCATCGAAGAGGGCCTTCAAGATGTGGGCCTGGCTCTTGCCGCCTTGCGGCTTGACCGCGTCGGAGCCTGCTTCCTGCATGAAGCGCGTTGCATTCGAAAGCGCGCGATCGACCGTATTGTAGCTCTGGTACGGCATGCAGCCGAGCACGAATGTGCTGGGCGCGCCGCGCCGGATCGCCTGGGCGTGCATGACCATCATGTCCATGGTCGCGGGAATGGTGTTCGGATGGCCGTGGGCGATCATCGCCAGGCTATCGCCGACCACGGCAACATCGACCCCGGCCATTTCGGCCCAGCGTGCCGAGGTGTAGTCGGGGACCGACATGTACACCATCTTTTCGCCGGTGGTTTTTGATTCGCGGATTTCGGTGATGGTCCGCTTCTTGCGATCCTGCTTTTTCGCCGCGTCGGCCATGGCAGGGATGCTCCCTTGGATGAACTTGTGATATATGAGAGGTATGTTTACCGGTGCCGTCAAACATAATCAAGCAAGGCCCCTTAGCCTGGAGGCAAGTCGCATCTATAAGTGCGCGGCATATTCGGCTGTCCGGCGGGAAACCGGGCCATGACTTGGCCGCCGGTTCCCGAACTCGCGCTGTTCTCGGCCGTCGCGCTGACCGTCTTCATGTTCATTGTGGTTGTGGCCGGCATGTTCCCGGCCGAGCACCGCACGCCCGACCTCCGGGGAACAGCGGGCAATGCGCTGTTGTGGATATCGATCGCCGCCATCGGCGCTGTTGCGGTTCGCGCGATCGCGTTCGCCATCGAGACTCTGCCCTGGTACGCCGCCGTCATCGCCGGCGGCTTGATGCTTCTGGCGGCGCCGTTTGTCTTGGGCCTATTGCCGCCGACGCTTGCCGACAATCGCATGGGGATTGTCGGGCTTGCGGCCGTCGGCGTTGTGCTGGGCGGCGCAACGTGGGCTTTGTGACGGTTTTCAAAAAATGTCGCGTGCTGCAATGCGCGAAAGCGCTATTCTTGTTTTCATTCTGGTTCGAGGAAAAATCGCCATGCCATCGAAAGTCAAATTGCTGATCTCGATTCTGGTCTTTGCCGTCGCGCTGATTGTTCGCCATTTCGAGGCCAAGGTCGGCCTCGCTCATGTCGGCTGGGTTGTGCTCGGTCTCGCCTGCCTGATGGTTCTCGCGATCTGGTTGTTCCCCGAAGCGAAACGCAAGCCCGGCGATCCGCAGCCGAATGCCTGAATTAGGCTCTACGCCTGGGACGGCGGCGTCGCGGCGTCTGCGTCCTTGGCAGCTTGTTTCATGCGCCGGGTCAGGGAGAGATAGCTTTCCGTGCGGCGAACGGCCCAGGCGGCGAGAAGACTGAGGGCGAGGAAGAAAATGCCGACCAGTGTGATCGGTTCGAGGTAGCGGAATGTCTCCGAGCCGACGATTTTCGCGCGTTGCATCAGTTCGACCACGGCGATGGCCGACAGCAGCGGCGTTTCCTTGAACATGGCGACGAAATAATTGCCGAGCGCCGGGGCGACGGGCGGGATCGCTTGCGGTACGATGATTTTCTGATAGGTGCGAAATCCGGAAAAGCCGAAGGCGGCGGCGGCCTCCCACTGGCCCTTGGGAATGGATTCGAGGCCGGCCCGGTAGACTTCGGCCGTGTAGGCGGCGTAATGGAGGCCGAGGCCGAGGATGCCCGTCATCAGCGCCGACATCGCGATGCCGAAATCGGGCAGCACGAAGTACATGAAATAAAGCTGCACGAGAAGCGGCGTCGAACGAACGAATTCGATGAACCCCGCGGCCGGCCAGGAAAGCCATTTTGCCGGGCTGCGCCGCATCAAGGCGAGGAAGAGGCCGACCGAAAGGGCAAGCGCATAACCGATCAGCGTCGCCTGAACGGTGACGATCGCCGCCTTGGCCAGTACCGGAAGGATGTCGAGCGTAAAGGACCAGTCGAAGCGCATGGGGCTACGCTTCCTTTTTTCGATGCCGGCCGAAGCGGCGTTCGAGTCCGCGCCCGATGCCGGCGATCGCCATCGCGACGACGAAATAGAGCGCAAGAACCAACGTGAATATCTCGATCGTACGAAACGTCGCCTGGTTCAGCTGATAAGCCTTGAACGTCAGATCGCCGAGCGTGATGAGCGAAACCAAGGCGGTCGCTTTTAAAAGTTCGATCAGAAGGTTGGTCCATGGCGGAAGCATGACCAGGAAGGCTTGGGGCAGGACGATGAATCGAAGCGTTTGCCAGCGCGAAAGGTTCAAGGCCGTGGCCGCTTCAAGCTGACGTTTAGGGACGCTTTCAACCGCGCAACGCACGACCTCGGCGCCATAGGCGCCGATGTTCAGTCCAAGCCCCAGCACACCGACGGCCATGGCCGTGAGCGTGATCCCAAAGTGCGGCAGCACGAAATAAAGCCAGAAAAGCTGTACCAGGGCGGACGTGCCGCGAAAGGTTTCGATGTAGATGGCGGCGCACCAGCGCAGCCATGTGACCTTGGACATCTTGGCGAAGCCGGCGGCGAACGCGGCGATGACGGCCAGCAACGCCGACATCGCCGCGATCTCGACTGTAACGAGCAAGCCCTGGAGCAGGACGGGGAGAAATCCCCACATCGCCGCCGGTTCCGGGGGGGGCGATTATTTTTTCTTACTGCAAAGATAGGCTGCGGTCGTGTCGCCCGGTAGTTCCGTCTTCGTAAAGCCGAATGCCCCGACCAACTTCTGGTGCGCCGGCGTGCCCACGAAGGCTTTCAAGTGCTTGTTGAATTCCGCGACCAGGCCGGAGTCCTCTTTGCGAAATGCAAAGGCGCCGTAGCCGATGGCCTTTTCGGGCGTTTCGAACGGCATCGCGCGCTCGACGCGGCTGCTGCCTTTGCGCGCCATGCGCTCGACCGAAAGCGCGGTCAACGCGCCCGCGTCGACACGGCCGGCGCGAACCGCGGCAAGCATGGCAACTTGGTCAGGCAGTTCGATCACCCGGTCGTCGGGAATGCCGGCGTCGCGGGCATAGCCGCGCTCGACCGCCCCCGCCATGACGCCCAATTTTATGCCGTCGTTCTTGGCGACGTCGGCATAGGAGTGGAGCTTTTTCGGATTGCCCTTGCGTACCAGGAACGATTGGCCCAGGCGATAGGTCGGTTCGGAAAACAGCACCTGTTCGCACCGCGGCGGGGTGATGAACATGCCCGCGGCGATGACGTCGAAGCGGCGCGCCTTCAAGCCCGGAATCAACGACGACCACTCGGTCAGCACCCCGTCGACTTCCTTGATTCCCATCTTGGCGAAGACGGCCTTGGCGATTTCGGGCGCTTCGCCGGTCAGCTTTCCGGATGCGGTCGCGTAACCGAACGGCGCTTCGTTGGCGAACCCGACGCGGATGTAACCGGCTTTTTTCGCTTCGTCCAACGTACCGGCGGTTGCCGGCGGGAGGGCGGCGAGAGAAACAACGGCGATCAGGAGGAAACGCAAGAGGATCGGCATCGTGGATCTCCTTTTCGTGTCGGTTTCGCTATTGGCCTTACCCGGGCGAGGGAAGCGGCGAAAAATCGCGGTTGGCGATGAACGCCGGCCTCGACTTTCGGCCGCCGAACGGTGCGACCAATGCGTTGTCGACGTTATTATAGACCAGAAATATATTGCTGCGGGGCAGGGGGGTGATGTTTCCGTTCGATCCGTGCATCGCATTGCAGTCGAACATCGTGACCGATCCAGCCGGGCCGGCGGCCGCAAAAATGCCGCCCTGTGCCACCAAATGCGCGAGCGCCTCGTCGTCCGGCACGCCGTAATCCTGACGGCGGAGCGACTGCTTGTAATGGTCTTCGGGGGTTTCGCCGACGCAGGTAACGTAATGCTTGTGCGATCCTGGGATCACCATCAACGGGCCGTTGTTCGGCGTGTTTTCCGACAGCGCGATCGACACGCTGAAGGCCCGCATTCGCGGCATGCCGTCCTCGACGTGCCACGTTTCGAAATCCGAATGCCAATAGAATTCCTTGGCTCGGAATCCTTTCTTGAAATTGATCCGCGACTGATGGATGTAGACCGGCCCGCCGAGGACCTGCTCGGCCATCGCCACCAGCCGGGAATCAGCGGCCAGCTTGGCGAACAGCGCGTTGTCGCGATGCACGGCGAAAATCGAGCGCACTTCCTGGCCATCCGGTTCGCGAATGACGGTCTCCGAGGTGTCGTTGGCGGCTTTCTTGAATAAGCGCGCGGTCTCGTCGCGAAACGCGGCGATCTCGCGGTCTTCGAAGAACCGTTCGAAGAACAGATATCCGTTCCGGTCGAACGCGGTCAGGCGATCTTCGGGAAGAAATCCGTCGCGAGTCCCGTAAACCACCGGATCTCGGCGTTCCAGTATTTCGGCTTTGGACCGGTAACGCGACGGGTAGGGGTCGTCGCCGGGAATGTCGGGTTTGCGTGCGGCGCCTGTCTTTCTCATGATGCGGCCCTCCGTTTCGGCACGGGCGCTTCGTCGTCGATCAGCGGATAGACCCCGTTCTCGTCATGGACTTCTTGGCCGGTCAGCGCCGGCGTGAATACGCAAACCATCCGAAGATCGGTTTTGGCGCGAAGGTTGTGCTTTTCGTGGCCGTCGAGGGCATAGAGCGTGCCTGGCTGGATTGGGATGATCTCGCCGGTTTCGATCACCTCGACTTCGCCTTCGCCCTCGATGCAATAGACCGCTTCCAGGTGGTTGGCATACCAAATGAAAGTTTGAGTGCCCGCATAAAGCACCGTGTCGTGCATGGAAAAGCCCATGCCGTCTTTCTTCAGCAGGAAACGGCGGCTGGTGAAGGTTGGCGCCGTTACTTCGCGTTCGGTGCCGGAAATTTCGTTCAAGCGTCTTACGATCATCGTTCGAGTATCCTTGCTTGCCGGTTCGTCGGATCAGGCGACATCCTTGGCTGTGTTCTTGTGTTCGGCGACGGCGTTTTTCACGGCCTTCCCAAAAATATGCAGCCCCTTTTCCAATCCGATGTCGTCGATAACCAAGGGTGGCATCACCTTCGCGACCTCGCTCGACGGGCCCGACGTTTCCATGATCAGGCCCTGTTCGAAGGCGTTGCGGCAGATTTGCTTCGCCAATCCTTGCGGCCCGACGGCGATGCCCTGCATCAGGCCGCGGCCGCGAACCTCGCCTTCCAGTGCCGGATATTTTTCGACAAGCTGACTCAAGAAGCGGTGAAGTTTTTGGCCCTTGGCGAACGTCGATTTCTCGAGCCGATCGTCGGTCCAAAAATCGAGCGCTGACGTCGCCGTGACGAAAGCAAGGTTGTTGCCTCGGAAGGTGCCGTTGTGCTCGCCGGGGTCGAAGACGTCGTATTCCGGCTTGATCAGGGTCAACGCCATCGGTAGCCCGTATCCGCTGATCGATTTCGACAGGCATACGATGTCGGGC
>CAZDFF010000153.1:0-8594 GCA_964504425.1 uncultured Hyphomicrobiales bacterium | reverse complement strand
TTGCGCGGTCGTGCTGTCGACGGGGGTGGTCGGAACGGCACTTGCCGGTGAAATTCCCGACGCGCGGCTGAAGCAGATTTACGCGATGTCGCCGGAAAAGATGGCGCGAACCGGCGCCTGGACCCGTGCGAATTACGATCGGATGATGACGCACGTCCATTCAATCGAGAATCAGGGCATCCGCAATCTGGTGCTCGATTTCGTCAACAACCCGCGTTCGGCGGTGTTCAATGCCGTGGCGGCCAAGAATTCGTTCCGCTATGCGCCCGCGGCGGGCGGCCCCGGCCACCACTTCTATCCCGGTGGACTCGCGGTTCATGCCGTCGAGAACATCGAAATCTCGCTCGGCTGGGCCAACGTCGCGGCGACGGTTCACGGCGTCAACAACGTCAATCGCGACATCATCATCGCGTCGCTCATCCTCCACGACTGGGCCAAGGTCTGGTACGAGTGGGACGAAAAAGGAACCGTGAAGCGTCCGGCATGGTTCCCGGACTATTGGGGCGGACAGGAAGGCATCGCCAAATGGAAGTGGATGGGCGGCCACGGCGCCATCGTCTACTCCGAACTGATGAAGCGCGGCGCGCCCAGCGACCTGATCATCGGCACCGCCGCCGCCCACTTCGATCCGCATTGGGACGTCGACAAGGCCAAGGGCAACGAAGGCCTGAACGCGGCATTGGCCGAAGCGGCAAAACTCGCCAAGGTTCCGGCCATCAAGGTCGATACCAACAAGCGCATGGCCGAATGGTTCATGATCGTCTACTCCGACGGCTCATGGTCCTATTCGCACTACATCGCCGGTCAGTTCGCCCATAACTGGATTCGCGAAGTGGCGAAGGAAAACGGCATCGATCCGAAATCCGCCGAGGCGAACAAGCTGGCTTTGTTCGTGTTGACGCGCATTTCGGACTTCAAGCTCTATAGTATGTACCAGGGCGGCAATTTCGACGCTTCGGTGCCGAAGAAGGCCATCCTGTCGATCCTGAAGGACTCGACGCGCTACGAAGTGCCCGAGAGCTGATCGACCGTCGCTAACGACCGACACCGGCGCACCGCGCGATGCACGTGCGGTGCGCCGGGAAGTCGGTTCGCGCGGCTTTATCCCCCTTTTCTGTTTGGAAACGAGTTCCATGAAAGCCATTGCAGCCGCGACGGCGGCATTCCTGGCGTTCGCCGCGTTGCCATATCCGATTGCCGTCGCCGCCGACCCGCCGGTGGCCCGTTTCGAGATTCCGATCGTCAAGGATCGCGTGCCGTCCAATTTCCGGCGGATCAAGGTCCGCGAAGGCGACCGCGTGGTCATCGCCTGGACCGCCGACGAACCGATGACGGTTCATGTCGAAGGCTACGATGTCGTCGTCGAGGTTCTGCCGAATGCCCCGGGAACGATGGACTTCGGCGCCAAAACCACCGGACGATTTCCCATCCATGCGCACGGGCACGGCGAAAAATCCGGCGGGCACGGTCATGGGCACCGCGCCTTGAGCCATCTCGAGGTCCATCCGAAATGAACGTGGCGTTCGGCGCCTGTCCGCGTTTTTTCGCGGCCGCCGTCGCCGCAGCGGTCCTGTCGACGGTCCCGGAGATTGCCGAAGCGCATGCGTTCGGCGCCCGTTATGAACTGCCGGTGCCGGTGTGGCTGTTCGTCGTCGGCGGCGCGGTGACCGTCACCGTCACGTTTCTTCTCGTCGGTGTTTTCGTTCGCACCGGCCCGGAACGGTATGCCAGCGCCCGCATGGCCGTTCCCGGGCCGGTGGCCTGCGCGCTGCGTCATCCGTGGACCGTCGGCATCGCGAAAATCGCGGCGGTATTGCTGCTCTTACTCGTTCTCGCGGCCGGCGTGCTCGGCCATCAGGATCCCAACAAGAACCCGATGCCGACATTCGTGTGGGTCATCTGGTGGGTCGGGTTTTCGTATCTCGCCATGCTGATCGGCAATCCGTGGCCGGTTCTAAATCCGTGGCGCACGCTGTTCGAGGCCCTTTCGGGTAAATCGCCGCGCCCCGCCGCTCGTGCCTACCCCGCGCGGGTCGGCGCTTGGCCCGCCGTCGTTCTTCTTCTCGGGATCGCCTGGATCGAGCAGGTTCTGCCGTACGGTGCGATTCCGCGAACGATGGTCGTCATCGCCGTCGGTTATTCGATCCTGACCTGGGCCGGGATGCACCGGTACGGCCCCGACGCCTGGCTATCGAACGCCGATCCCGTCAGCCTGGTTTTCGGCGTGTACGCCCGCTTCGCCCCCGTGACCGGCGGCGCGGCCGGCGGCCTTCAAATCCGCCCCTACGCGGCCGGATTGCTGGGCCGCGAGGATGCCGCCGTTTCGACCTCGATGACGGCGTTCATCCTGGCCATGCTGTCGACCGTGATGTTCGACGGCCTGCTCGGCAGCGCCCATTGGGTCGAGGTGGAAAATATGATCCACGCCATCGATCCGAAGCTCAGTGACATCGGCTGGGTTCTTGCACACACGTTCGGCTTGATCGCGATGTGGGCGCTGTTTCTCGGATGCTACTTCTGCACATGCCGGGCGATGAGTGCGCTATGCGGCGGCGCGGTCGGCGGCATGGAAATCGCCCGCCGTTTCGCCCTGACGCTGGTTCCCATCGTCATCGGCTATCACTTCGCGCATACGTTTTCGTATCTGCTGGTGCAGGGACAGCAGATCGTCGCCTTGGTGTCGGACCCGTTCGGGCTCGGCTGGAACCTGTTCGGCACGAAGGATTACAAGCCGGAAATTTCCTTCATGACGACAAAGACGGCCTGGTACCTGGCGGTCTCGGCCATCGTCGTCGGGCACGTCGTTTCCGTCTACCTGGCGCATGTCGCGGCGGAACGGTGCGTCGCCGACCGCCGCGGCGTGCTGCGCTGCCTGTTCCCGATGACCGTGCTGATGGTCCTCTACACGATCGTCAGCCTGATGATTTTGGCGGAACCCTTGGTCAAGTATTCCGGGCCGAACAACGAAATCATGTGACGCGGGTGCCCGGTCAGCGCCCGGGAAGATCGAGTCGAATCGTCTTCGGGCCCCATCCGTGGACCTTGTCATGGACCCGGATGACGACGCTTCGAATTCCCGGCGGCACCCGCACGCCGTCGAGATCGCGGGTGAACGGTTGCTCGGTTTCGTGAGGATGCAGCAGGACTCGCGTTCCCAGCACCTTGCCGTCCGGCGCGAGCACGTCCCATCGATCGGCGAAATGCTCCCATCCGGTGTCCGCGTGGCGCACGGCGACCTCGATCCGGAAGGTTCCGTTCGGTTCGGCGAAGGCCTTTGCCGATACCGGCACCGGCATGTCGGCCCCGGCCGCGCGGATCGTCAGGACGGCAAGGAAGATTGCTCCAAGAAGGCTGCGCATCGTCCGTTTCCTCAGGCTGCGGAAGGATAATCCCATCCCCTTAGGAGTGGCCGAAATCACGTTTTCGCGCGGCTTCCCCATTTGCCGAGAAGTTCGGTGATCTTTTCGGGTTCGACCGCCTTGCTGAATAGATAGCCCTGTCCGACCTCGCAGCCGCAATTGCGCACGAACTCGGCCGCTGCCTGGTCCTCGATGCCTTCGGCGCACGATGCGATGCCGAGCCGCTTGCCCAAAAGCGTCAGGGTTTCGACGATATCCCTGGCTTCCTGGTTTCGCTTCAAGTCCATGACGAAGGATTTGTCGATCTTCAATTCGTTGAACGGCAGCCGGTAAAGCTGCACCAGCGACGAAAAGCCGGTGCCGAAATCGTCCATCGACACGTTGAAATCCTTCAGACGCATGCGGGTCAGGATATCCATCGTCGCGGCGGGGTCGGCCATCGCCGCGCTTTCGGTCATTTCCAAGGTGATCAGGCGGGTCGGAACCCCGGATTCGGCCGCCCATTTCTCGATCCGGTCCGGCAGGTCCAGATCTTCGAGAAGGCTGCCGTCGATGTTGATGCCGACCGATATCTCGTGACCTTGATCCATCCAACCGCGCACCGCCTTGATTGCCTCGCGGGTCACGAAATGGGTGATGTCGCCGATGGCCGGCGTGCCCTGGGCGACCGGGATGAAGGCGTCGGGAAAGATCAATCCTCGTACCGGATGATTCCAGCGGACCAAGGCCTCGACGCCTTCGAGGGTTTTGCCGTTGTCGCCGTCGAGCCGGACCTTCGGCTGGAAGTGGACGACGAATTCGCCCGCGCGGATGCCGTTCGCGATGGTTTCGGGCGTGATGATCAGGGCGGCACGGGACAGCGGCCTCAGCATCGCTTCCAGGTCGACGATATCGACGGGCTTCGCCAGGGTGCCGACGACGTCGATCTTTCGTTGCCGGGCGAGGCCGGTCGCGGCGGAAATCGTCCGCCCGTCGGCGCCGCTGACGATAATCACTTTCGCGGTGCATTGCTTGGCGCTGAGGTAGCGCATCAGCTCGATACCGTCCTCGTCCGGCAATCGAAGATCGAGAAAGATGACGTCCGGATTGATGGCCATGAACGCGTGGCGAAAATGAGGGCCGTCGTGCGCCATGCTGACCGCGAATCCCAAGGGGGTCGCCACTTCGTCGACCAATTCGGCGAAGGCGACCTCGTCGTCGACGACAAGAAGCTTGGTCAAAAGCACGTCCGGCATCCCTTCTTTGGGCCCTTTTTTTTCTTCTTCTTCCGTCATGGAACGGTCTCCAAAATTTCCATCGCTTTTCGCAGGAGCGCGTCGGCGTCGTAAGGCTTGGCGATGAAATGGTCGCCGTTCAGGTTCGCCACGGAGTCGCGCAACGCTCGTTCGGCGTACCCGGAGGCAAGCAGGATCGGAATCTTCAAATGACGATCGCGAACCGCCTTGGCAAGGTCCACGCCGCTGATCCCGCCCGGCATGACGATATCGGAAAAGATCAGGTCGAACGCGCGGTCGCCCGCGTCGACGATCCGCAACGCGGCCACGCCGCTTTCGGCGGCGACCACTTTGAAGCCGGCGCTCTCAAGGATGGCGACGGCGATCTCGCGCACGGCCGGTTCGTCCTCGACCACCAGGATGCGCCGCTCGGACGGCACTAGGGGGGCTGCGGCTTGCGGCGGCAGCGTCGCCGCCTGCGAAGCTTGCCCATGGCTCAGCCGGACGTAAAGCTTGAACGTCGTGCCTTGCCCGATCTCGCTGTAAACGCTGACATGGCCTTCCGTCTGCTTCATGAAGCCGTAGATCGTGGAGAGGCCGAGGCCAGTCCCCCTTCCCGCCTCCTTGGTCGTGAAAAACGGCTCGAATATGTGTTCCATAAGCTCAGGCAGGATTCCGGTGCCGGTGTCGCTCACCGCGACCATGGCATAGTCGCCCGGGATTACCTCGGGATGCGTGCGCGCGTAGAATTCGTCCAGGTGTGCCGCGCCGGTTTCGATGGTCAGGCGGCCGCCGTTCGGCATGGCGTCGATGGCGTTGATGCACAGGTTGAGGATCGCCGATTCGAGTTGGTTGGCGTCGGTGTGTCCCAGTAGTTTTTGCGGCGAAGGCGCGATCGTGATGGCGATGTGTTCGCCGACGGTGCGACGCAACAAGTCCTCCATGTTTCCGATCAACTCGTTAATGTCGACGATATCCAGCGCAAGAACCTGCTGGCGCGAGAATGTCAGCAGCCGCCGAGTCATCTCGGCGCCGCTTTTGGCCGCGCCGATCACCTTGTCGACCCTCGCCATGTCGTTCTGGTTGACCATGCTTCGCTTCAAAAGCTGAAGGTTGCCGATGATGACGGTCAGCAGATTGTTGAAATCGTGCGCGATGCCGCCGGTCAGGCGGCCGACGGCCTCCATTTTCTGGGCATGACGCAGACGGTTTTCCGTCTCCTCGCGTTCGGTGACGTCGAGCACGATGGCGACGAGGCGAGGTTCGTCGTCTTCATGGATGGAAGCGAGCGACACCTCCGCCGAAAACGCGGCGCCGTTCCGCCGTCGGCCCGGCAACGGGATGCTTCGTGCCTTGCCGCCGGGATCGCAAATAAGCGTGTGTGCGATGGAGCGCCCGTCGTTCGGGTCGATGCCCGGAATGAAATCGGAAAAGGCGGCGCCCATCAATTCCGCTTCGTCGCAGCCGAAGATGACGCCCGCTGCCCGGTTCGCGTTGACGATTCCGCCGTCTTGGTCGATGGAAACGATGGCATTGGGGGCGTTGTCCAGGACCGCGCGCAGGTGGTGTTCGCTTCGCTCCAGCGCCTCCATCGCCGCGCGCTTTGCGGTCACGTCGATTACCTGGCCGACGAAATAAGGCGGGCTGCCATCGCCGAGATCGACCATGGCGTTGCTGCCCTCGATCCAGACCGGCGATCCGTCCTTGCGGATGTATCGCTTTTCGTAGCGGACGTAGGGTTCGCCGGCCTTGAGACGCGCGAAGGTATCCGGCGTGACGGCCCGGTCGTCTTCGTGGGTCACCGAATTGACGTCGCGGCCTTCCAATTCCTCCGGGGCGTAGCCCAGCATGTCGGCGAATTCCCGATTGACGCGGATCAGCGTGCCGTCCGGCCTGGCCAGGACCATGCCGTGCGGCGCGACCTCGAAGGCCTTGCGGAACCGTTCCTCGCTTTCGCGGAACGCGGCCGTGCGCACGCGGATTTCCGCTTCGAGATTTTCCAAGGTGTTGCGAAGGGCTGCTTCGGCGATGCGCTTTTCATGCCGTGCGCCGCTCCATGCCCAGGCGATGCCGACGACGATGAGGAAGGCCGCGCCGACCAGCGTCCAGGACTCGGGCGCCTTCAGCAGCCTCCAGGGGTCCAAGTCGTAGGATTCGAGAACGATCCAACGCAAGCCGGAGGGGTCGGATTGCGGATCGGTCGCCGTGCCCCGCCCGTGGACCGTCTGGATGAATTGCGCGGCGACGGATTGGGGGGCGACGACGGAAAAAGCATAGAGCGTGTCTCTTATTCGAAAGCGGCCGGAATCGCGGTCTTCGATGCGTCGCCATGCGGCCGGATTTTCCGCCGCGAAGGTCACCTTGTTGTCGAATATGAACCCGAACAGTTTTTCCCGCGGCGCGCCGGCCAGCCAATAGCCTTCCTTGTTCAGCATCTCGAACCGCGTTCCCCCCGCCTGATCGGCATGAGGTTCGCTCAGGATCGCGTCGCCGCGAATGTTGATGACGAAAACGCCACCGACGAGCCCGTCCCGATATAGGACAGGCGTGGCGAACCGGAGCGTGGGATTCCACGGTTCCTCGATCTTGTCGTCCGCGACGGCGAGATCGAAGGGCGAAATGTAAACGGAACCGAACGGCATGGCGCGGGCGCGGGAAAAATACGGCCGCGTGGCTTGGTCTTGAAGGCGTTCGGGCGGGACGGCGGCGACCCGGGTGCCGTCGCTGACGATTCGGATCGCCTCGCGACCGGCGTTGTCGATCAGCCGTATCTGGGAATAGGCCGGATGCTGCCTGGCGAACGAGACGAGTTCGCGTCCGAGGTGATCGAGGGTGTCGGCGTTCGGGCGAGCGAGGTATTCCTGCAAATGGACGTTGCCGGCGAGAAACAGGATGTCGCCGACGTATCCCGAAACCGCGTTGGATATACGCCCCGCCCGGACCCGTGCATCGGCCTCGAGTTCGGCGCCGCGTCGGGCGACTTCGTTTTGGCGATCGATGTAGGTGCTGCCGAGGGCAACCGCCAGGACGGCGCATGTCAGGGCGACGAACGCAAACAAAAAGTCCCGCTTCCGTGCGTCGCTCCAGGCGCGCCGTGGGGCATCGTCAATGCCCGTGGCCTGCAGTTCCATGCATTCTCCCCGCACGGCAACCCAACCGTCGGCCATGCCGACCGAATGAGTTCTTAATCGGCCTTCGTCGGCACCCTTCTCACCAAAGCACCGTTTTATCGCCGATTCTTACGTCGGCTGTTTTGTCCGATACGTGCAGGCGCCCATATGGCATACGACTTTTAATTGTGTGTCATTGTTCCAGTGGGCGTTTTTTATCAAATGCCCGAATTACGTCGAACGGTATAATTCTATCGTACCGTTACCACCGAAGTCCAATGCCATGGCAGTCAGCAGAATGTCAGCTTGCCTTTAAGTATCAGTAGAACTGTGCAATGGCGACGATTTTGCGAACGGAATCCGATAAGAGAAATATATAGGCTGTCGCGTATTCGATACATCCGAAGATTGCATACTTCAATATGCAGCCCGGGCGCGGCGGGCGGTTCGCGTTTCTCAGAAAATAAATGTTGTCTTTTTGTTCTTGTTTTGTTATTAAAATAGTCCAAGATGAGAACACAGGCGCAAAACCCAGTTTTCAAGCGCCGAACGGTCGAAACGGAGAAGAGGACCAAGCCCATGCACGCCTATGCCGTGATCAAGGAATTCGCCGCCTTCGCGCTGCTGTCGCTGGCGGGTTACGTCTGCCTCGTGGTCGCCTGAGGCCCCCGGATCGGGGCGCGCGTTTCCGCCGGCCGCAAGGTTTCCGTCGCATCCCCCCCCAGACCGCTCCCCCAGGCGGTCGCCCGCGACGGAGTCACCGGGCCCGGCTCTTCCCAGGGAGCCGAACGCGCGCCCCGTTTTCTTTTCCTTCGACCACCCCTCGCCGCACGCCTTCCAACGGCCTGCTTCGATTGGCTAGACTGGTGCCGGGCCGTCCCCTCGGGCGGCGTTCGAGGGGGATTCGATGA
>CAZDFF010000152.1:0-8709 GCA_964504425.1 uncultured Hyphomicrobiales bacterium | reverse complement strand
GATCGTTCGAACCGGAATCGAGCGCGGTTTCTATCCCGAAGCGAAGGGACGCGAGGAAAAATTCTTCGTCGAACGCGTCAAGGCGCATCGGGAGGCCAAGGGAAAAGCCTTCGATCTTCAGATTGAGGGCGGGTGTTGGATATTGGTTTGCGAACAGAAGATCGAGGACGGCGGCATCGTCGGTTCCCGAACCGACATCACGGACTTGAAGCGAGCACAGGCAACCTTGGCGACCCGTGCGCGCCAACAGGCTGCACTTGCGGCGCTCGGCCAACGGGCGCTTGGCGGACCCGATCTATCGGTCTTGCTCGAAGAAACGGTCGACGTTTTGACCAAAACTATGGATGTGCCGTTCGCCAAAGTCTTTGAACGGCTTTTGGACGGTAATGGCGCGATGGTTCTCATGGCCGGGGCAGGTTGGAAGGATGGCTACGTCGGTAAGTCGACGATCAGCCCAGGCACGAGCTCGCAGGGCGGCTACACCATCGAATCCGGCAAACCCGTCGTGGTTACCGATTGGTCCTTAGAAACGCGCTTTAAGACTCCCGAATGGGTGAGCGACCATAAAATCCGTTGCAGCGTAACCGTTCCGATCCAAGGAGCCGGATCGATGTTCGGGGTTCTCGGCATCCATAGCATAACCCCAAGGGATTTTTCCGAGGATGACGTTCGATTTTTGGAATCGGTGGCAAACGTCCTTGCGTTAGCCGTCCATCGCAAGCATCGCGATGAAGGCATTCGGCAGGCCAACGAATTGATTGGTAGCATTCTCGACTCCTCGCCGGTAGCGATCGTGACCCTGGATCGCGACCGCCGCGTCGCGAGCTGGAACACGGCCGCGGAGAGGATGTTCGGGCATACCACAGAGGAGATCGTCGGTCAGCCGTCCCCGATCGTTCCCGAAGGGCGCGAAAGAGAATACGGACGTTATTTCGGGATTATCAAGGGCGGCGACTACCTACGCGACATCGAAACCGAGTGCCGGCGCAAGGATGGCCGCTTGCTGCACGTTAAGATCGCGGGCGCCCCCTTGTTCGACGACGGCGGCGATTTTCGCGGCGGGACATTCACGATCGAGGATGTCACCGAGCGCCGGACGATGGAAGACCAGTTGCGGCAGGCGCAAAAAATGGAAGCCGTCGGTAATCTGACCGGCGGCATCGCCCACGATTTCAATAATATGCTGACCGTCGTCATAGGAAACCTCGATCTTCTGAAGATGAACTTGGCCGGCAATGCCAAGGCTCTCGATTTCATTGGCACGGCGATGGATGGCGCTGCGCGCTGCGCGGAATTGACCGGTCAGTTACTGGCATTTGCGCGCAAGCAAGACCTTTCGCCGCGCATAACCGACGTCAATTTGCTGCTGACGGGGATGGGCAAGCTGCTCGACAGGACGCTGGGCGAGACGATCGACATCGTCCTGAAGCTTGAAGAAAATGCTTGGCCAGTACTGATCGACCAATCCCAACTCGATTCAGCGGTAATGAATCTCGCCGTCAACGCCCGAGACGCCATGCCGAAGGGCGGGATATTGACGTTGTCCACGCGGAATACGTCGGAAGAAGAGATTGCGTGGAATACCAAGACCGATGTCATTCCCGGCGATTACGTTGTTCTCGAGGTTACCGACAACGGCACCGGAATTCCGCCGGAAAAAATAAACCGCATTTTCGAACCGTTCTTTACAACCAAAGGACTCGGCAAAGGCACGGGGCTTGGACTGAGCATGGTCTACGGGTTCATCAAGCAATCCGGAGGGCATGTGACGGTCTACAGCGAAGTCGGGCATGGCACGACGTTCCGCCTTTATTTGCCGCGCACCAAGAGCGACGACGCCCAAGCCAAAGTGGGTCCTTCTCCGCCCAAGGAAGGCGTCAGGAGCAAAGGCGAAGCGATCTTGGTCGTCGAAGACAATCCAGCTGTCCGCAAAATGGTCGTGCAACAGCTTTCGACGCTCGGCTATCGCGTGACCGAGGCAAGCTCCGGCCCCGACGCGCTACGCGCGATCGAAAAAAACTCCAACATCAACCTCGTCTTCTCCGATGTTGTGATGCCGGGGGGGATGACGGGACGAAAGCTGGCGAAAATCATCGGAGAGAGATGGCCTGGCATCAAGATTCTATTGACGTCCGGATATTCCGAAGCGTCCACCCAAAGCGGAGTGGCGGTGTCGGTGGAAATCCTTTCGAAGCCCTACCGGCAGATCGATCTGGCAATAAGAATCAGAAAATTACTGGATTTATGACGTGATCGTAGAAAATCGAAATCGAATATTGATCGTCGACGACGAACGGGACATCAGCGCGTTTATCGTCGAAGTTGCCGTTCAATGCGGCTATGACACTTTTGCGACCGACGACGCCGAGGAATTTCGGGTTCGAGTGCGATCATGGCAGCCCAGCCATATCGTGCTGGATCTGAGCATGCCGGCGGTGGATGGGATCGAGTTATTGAGATTCCTAGCCACCGAGAATTGCAAGGCTCAAGTGGTGATCGCAAGCGGATTCGATTCCAAGGTCATTGACTCTGCTCGCCAACTTGCCGAGGAGCGCGGCCTATCGATCGGCGGCACGCTGAAAAAGCCGATACGAGTGGAAGATTTGAAGACTCTTCTCGAAAAGATCAAAAGCGACGATGATTGGTTGGACGAAGGTTCTATCCTACATGCGATTGAAAAAGGGGAATTAAGTCTGGCGTTCCAGCCCAAAATCACGCTGTCAGGCAATTCAGGCGATGCACTACGGCGTGAACTGGCCGGGTTCGAAGCGCTGGTTCGGTGGGAACACCCGAAGTACGGCATGGTACCGCCGATGCATTTCATTCCGTTCGTCGAAGCCGTCGGCCTGATGGATCAGTTGACCGATGCGATTTTTCGCATGGCTCTTGCACAGATTCAGAGATGGAATGCCGCAGGCAACTTGTATTCCATCTCCATAAACGTTTCGGCCGAGAATCTCTACGATATCAATTTCGTCGATGTCCTCGATCGGCGTTGTAAGGAAGCCGGAGTATCGCCGTCTCAGATTGTAATCGAATTGACGGAAACCGCCGCGATGCGCGACGTCACTCAGGCAATGGATATTTTGACGCGCATGCGGATCAAAGGGTTCAAATTGTCGATGGACGATTTCGGAACTGGGTACTCATCGCTCGTGCAGTTGCAGCGGTTGCCGTTTTCCGAGTTGAAAATCGATCAAGCCTTCGTCAAGCAATGCCACCTTTCGGAGCAGTCCCGCGTCATCGTGAAGACGATGATCGACATGGCTCACAACTTGAGCCTCGTTGCCGTCGCCGAAGGCGTCGAAACCGAGGAAACAATGCGGATCCTTGAGGACCTCAAGTGCGATATTGCCCAAGGATATCATATCGGGCGACCAATGCCGGCTGGGCAGGTGGAAGGCTGGTTGAATGAATCGGCAATGCTAAGGCCATAATCGGAAGGTTAGATAGACTGTTTGGGAAGCTTGGCGCGCTTTGACAAGTACGATCCCGAAAACTTTCAATTGAAACTCCTGAAGTCAGGTTAAAGGCCAACTTGTCGCGGTGGGTTACGCGCATAGCCGCGTTGCCTTTCTGCCATACGTGAAAATCCGCCTAAAAGCGCCAAAGCCGCGTCTTTACGAGGCCAAACCGCAGTCTCTCGGTGGGCATCTGAAGAAGCGCCGGCATGAGTTGGGGCTCCTCCAGAAGGAGATTGCAGCTCGAATGGGCGTCAATGAATGGACATACCACAAATGGGAAAACGACAAGGCAGAGCCGGTCGTTGGTATATTCCCTCGGATACTTGAATTTCTCGGATATGAGCCGTGGCCGTGCCCCCGGACTATGGCGGAGCAATTATTAGCGACGCGAAGGAAAATGGGCGTTTCCCAGGAGCGCATGGCGAATATCCTGGGACTGGATGAAGGCACCGTGGCTCGTGCTGAGAATGGGCAGGACGAGAACGCTGGAGAAACAAAGCTCCGAATCCAACTATATTTCCACGGATCGTCCGGGATAAGTCACTCAAATAACCGAGATTCGGGTCAAACGAAGTAAAAAGAAATTTCAGAGAACCGCTACGGCGATCTCGGGGGCGCGGTCGATTCGCGGACAACGACTTCCGTTGGAAAAATGCGTTGTTCGATTTTTGCTTTCTTATCGAGATAAGCAAGCATGTCCAGCCCCGCGTAGTGGCCCAATTCCCACGTTGGGTATCGAACGGTGGTGAGAGCGGGAGTTACGACGGACGCGACTTCCAGATCCTCGCACCCCGTGATGGAAATCTCGCCTGGGACTCGCAAGCTCATCTCGCGGGCTCCGGCCATGGCGCCGATCGCGAGTACATCGTTTAGACAAACGACAGCTGTCGGGAGTTTTCCGGCATCCACGATTTTATGTAACGCTTTGCGTCCTGCGTCGTAAGAGAACGGGGCCTCGACAATTCTGTGCGGCGGAATCGAAATTTGCGCTGCTTCAAGAGTCTCGATCACACCAGCGAGACGATCCTGCGCATTTCTGTTGTCGCGAGTGATTGTCGAGACGATCCCAAAATCCCGGTGCCCGAGATTGAGCAGATGCCGAGTGATCTGCGAAGTCGCCCGGCGATGGTCGAATCCGACGGCCGGCAAACGACCCGTCGTGTCGTATGCCCATGTGAACACGTAAGGCATTTGGAATTTTTCTAGAAGAGCGTAAAGCTCCTGCTCGTGCAAAACTTGCGTTAGCACGATTCCATCGACCCCACGTTCTATCAATCTTCGAACCTGTGCCGTTTCAACGGCAAGGTCGTACTCACTACAGGCGACGAGCAGCATGTAGCCGTTCTCGCCAAGTACCTTCTGAAGCGCATAGGTCGTATTAGCCCAGATCGCATTTTCGAGACTGGGAATCACCGCGCCGATCGTATTGCTTTTACGAGAGGCGAGCGCACGGGCGTGTCCGTGAGCTACGTAACCGAGCTTCGCGACCGCATCGAGCACGAGCCGTAGGGTCTCCGGATTGACGCGGCCGGGGTTCGTCATGGCCCGAGAAACCGTTGCATTCGACACTCCCGCCAAGCGGGCGACGTCGTCGATTCGAGCTTTGCTGCGGATTTTCATAGGACGGATCCATCGCGCGCGGTGCACGGCCGCGTTGATTTGCCGGACTTCGCTTCGACCCAGTTCAATAGCGACATGGCGGACGGATAATTGCGGGCATTTTGCGTAAAGGGGATGTCGGTCTCAATTTAGAATTGACATGCGGATCGGGTCGCCAGTACATTTTGGAAAGCGCTTTATAAAAAATCATTTCCCATACATAGAACGATGTTTCGCGTATGGAAAGAAGAAAAAAACAATAAAAAGCGCATATTTAGGCTCTTTATTGATTCGAATATCCGGCGCCGCGATCAATGACCGAAAGCGCCGCACTACAAAAAGAGGCGGACAAATGAAAACGTTTTCCATGAGACTCCCATGAGGAATTATCCAAGCTTCAAAGCGGCGGCGATGCACGTATCGCCCGTTTTCATGGACACAGACCGTACGATCGACAAGGTTTGCAGCCTGATAGAAGAAGCGGCCCGAAACGGGGCGAAATTAATCGTCTTTCCCGAAACCTTCGTTCCGGCATTCCCGATCTGGTCCGCCTTAAGAGCGCCGATTCACAATCATTCCTGGTTTCGTCAACTGGCGGCTCAGGCGATTCAGGTGCCTGGGCCGGAAATCGCCCGCGTCGCCGCCGCCGTTCGCAAGGCGGGGGTTGTCGTATCTCTCGGCATCAACGAGGGCTCGGAAACGAGCGTCGGCTGCATCTGGAATTCGAATGTGTTGATCGGCAGCGACGGCAGCATTCTGAATCACCACAGGAAGCTGGTTCCGACGTTCTGGGAGAAGCTGGTGTGGGCGAACGGCGACGGCGCCGGTCTTAGGGTATCCGATACGGAAATCGGCAAGCTCGGCATGCTGATCTGCGGCGAGAACACGAACCCGCTTGCCCGGTTCACCTTGATGGCGCAAGGCGAGCAGGCGCATATCTCGACGTATCCACCCGTATGGCCGGCCAACGATCCGCGCGACAACAGCGGGTACGACGTGGCCGACGCGATCCGAATTCGGGCAAGCACGCATGCGTTCGAGGCCAAGGTTTTCAATATCGCGGTGTCGTCGTTCATGGATGCGGGGATGAAAGAAGCCTTGGCGCAGGGCGAGCCCGAGGCTTTGCGCGTTCTTGAGGGGAGCCCGCGCGGCGTTAGCCTGGTCGTTTCGCCGACCGGCACGGTAATCGGCGGGCCGATTCAAAACGACGAGGGAATTCTCTACGCGGACATCGATCTCGCGCTCGGCGTCGAACCGAAACAAATTCACGACGCCGTCGGCTACTACAACCGATTCGACGTGTTCAAGTTGGCGGTGGATCGGTCCATCAACCGCCCAATCGCATTCGAAGGCTGCGGCCGGGACGGTTTATCCGCGCAATCGGCAGTCGCGACTTACGGGGAGGAAATCGGTTCAACAATCTCGGACTCTGCGCCCAAGGCTTCGAGGCTCAATCCCGTACCATAGGGCGACGAAAGGGGAAAACCATGACGAAAGCGAAAATGCCTTTTGCGGCAGCGCTCGCTGTCATCGCGATCCTGTTGACCGTAGGTCCGCGGGACGTGCAGGCACAGGAGTTCAAGTTCGGCAAACCCGGCGATCCGATCAATCTGGTCGTCGCTCATCCTTGTTGCTATACCGAGGTCTGGTCGGTCTTCGCCAACCATGGCAAGGAACTATGGAAGAAATACTTGCCCAAGGGATCGACGGTTGAATACCTGGTCGGCCTGCAAGGCGCGGTCGTTGCCAACCAGATGCTCGCCGGCAAGGCCCATATCGGATACATGGGCGATTTGGTGGCGTTCACCGTGGTAACGAAGACGGCCGTCTCCGATGTCCGCATGGTCGCGACCACGGGCATGGCCTACGACCAGTGCTACATCTTTTTAGTTCGTAAGGACGCGCCGGATTTCAAGGATACGAACGAGGCGCTCAAGTGGGTGAATGGCAAGACCGTTTCGACGCCGAAAGGCAGCTGCACGGACGACTTCGTGCAGAAGCTTTTCAAGCGGACCGATACGAAACCGAAGTCCTACCTCAATCAAAACATCGAAATCATCAGTTCCGGGTTCAAAACCGGCCGTCTCGACGCTGCCGCGATCTGGGAGCCTACCGCATCCCATCTCGTGCAGGAGGGATTGGCACGCAGGGTCGCTTCCGGTGCCACGATCAAGGAGCAGGGTGGCGGATTCCTCGTCATGCAAGCCGAGTTGATCAAGCAGCGGCCGGACGTGGCCAAGGCATGGCTTCAAGCCGAACTCGACGCGCAGCTGTGGATGGCGGACTTGAAGAATGCGGACGAAATGGTGAATATCGTGAAGAGCAGGATCACCGGCTTTTCCGATAAATCTCTTTGGAATGCCTTATACGGGGGCTTTTCCGAGAAGGAAGGGGGGCACGACGTGCGGCTTGATCTTCCCTACACGTTCACCAAGGAGGTTCACGACTTGATCGGCCGTGGGGTGAATTTCCTGCGTTCGAACAAGGTTATCAACGTCGAGCAGTTGCGTCCGGACGCCATTATGCCAGAATTCACGCAGCAAATTCTTGCCGAACGCGGCATGAAGGCGCCCATCGGCATGGTGAAAGCGCGACCGGCGCTCAGATAGTCGATCTCCGATGCGGTCAACGGGGGAGGCGGGGCATGCCTCGCCTCCCTTGATCGGCGAAGGGAAAACGATGCGAAGTCGCGACTCGATATCCGGCCAGGCAAATCCAGAGAATGTGGCGCCATCGGCCCCGGTAGAAGCGCGGCAAACGGCGTCGGTCCCGCCACTCCGGGAAAAAGTCAGGATTACTTTTTCTCCTCCTCGAGACGTGGAATCCGGCGTGACTCAAGTCACCGCTGCGCCCACACCCCTAGCTGCCACGATGGTTCGCTTGAGCTTATGGGTTTCGAGTCCGAAGCCCTACCTGATGCTGGTCGGGTTCGCTCTTTTCCTCGGGCTATGGTTTATGGCGGTCGAAGTCTGGAAGTTGCCTCGTTTCGCCAAGCTTCCCGGCCTGACCGTCGTGGTCAAGGAATGGTTCAATCCCGATCCGATGTACGGTGTGTCGGTTTTCACGGCCGAATACTACGATCACATCTGGGTCAGCCTCGTCAGAGTAGCGACCGCGTTCCTTGCCGCCACCGGATTGGGCGTGCCGCTCGGACTCATGCTCGGCTGGTCCCAACGGTTTCGGGAGTACGTCTTTCCGATCTTCGAAACGCTCCGTCCGGTGCCGATCCTGGCCTGGGTGCCGATTTCGATCATCGTCTTCCACGGCAGCGAAACATCGGTGGTTTTCCTTACCTTTATCGCGGCATTCTTCGTCACGACGCTCAATACCATGCTCGGCGTTCAATCGGTGGACGACGCCCATGTTCGTGCGGCTCACTGTCTCGGTGCAAATCGGCGGCAAATATTCCAACACGTGGTGATCCCTGGCGCGTTGCCGTTCATATTCACCGGTCTTCAGATCGCCGTCGGCATCTCGTGGTTCTCTCTCGTGGCCGCGGAAATGGTTTCCGGAGAATTCGGTCTCGGCTACCTGATCAACACGGCCTACACCAAAATCCAGTATCCGACCATCGCCATCGGCATGATCACTCTCGGCATTGTCGGATACACCACCAGTGCCGCCGTGCGCGCCATCGGCAATCGAA
>CAZDFF010000151.1:0-8710 GCA_964504425.1 uncultured Hyphomicrobiales bacterium | reverse complement strand
CACGGCTTCCGCCTGATCGGTCATAGGCTTGAGCTTTACGGCGTGTCTTTGGATTCGAAAAAGAAAGACGGCACAGGGTGATTCTCAAGTACGCCGGACCGGCTTTCTTGACAGCGCGGGCGGCGGTGCTACCCTTTGAAACGACCACGGTTTTTATGGAAAATTCGGCGAAGGATCGGGTGATCGGCGGGCTTCGGGCCCCCTCGCTTTAGAAACCGCATTGGCGAAAAAACTTCATATTCGAACTTACGGTTGCCAGATGAACGTCTACGACTCCGCGCGCATGGCGGACGTCTTGGCGCCGCTGGGGTTCATCGCGACCGACAGGGCCGAGGATGCCGACATGGTGATCCTGAACACCTGCCACATCCGTGAAAAGGCGGCGGAAAAGGTCTACTCCGAACTTGGCCGATTGAACCTGCTGAAGGCGGCGAAAGCGGATGTTGGTGGACGCATGATCCTGGCGGTTGCCGGTTGCGTCGCCCAGGCCGAGGGCGCCGAAATCATGCGCCGTGCACCCTACGTCGACATGGTGTTCGGCCCGCAGACCTACCATCGGCTGCCGGAAATGGTGGCGCGCGCCGGCCGTGCCGTCGGCCATCAGCTCGAAACCGATTTTCCGGTCGAATCCAAATTCGACCATCTTCCCGCAGCCGCGGCCGAGATCGGCGCGCCGCAAGCATTCCTTACCATCCAGGAAGGCTGCGACAAGTTCTGCACCTTCTGCGTCGTGCCCTATACGCGCGGCGCCGAATTCTCGCGCCCCGTTGCCGATGTGGTCGCGGACGCAAGACGATTGGCCGAAGGCGGCGCCCGCGAGATCACGCTTCTGGGTCAGAACGTAAATTGCTATCACGGGCGCGCCGATTCGGGCGAATGGGGCCTTGGCCGGCTGGTTCGGGAATTGGCCGAGATCGACGGCGTCGAACGGCTTCGCTATACGACGTCCTATCCCGCCGATGTCGATGCCGAATTGATCGCCGCGCACGGCGAGGTCGAAAAGCTGATGCCTTATCTGCATCTGCCGGTGCAATCTGGGTCGGATCGGGTGCTGACCGCGATGAATCGCCGACACGGCGCCGACGATTATCGCCGCCTGGTCGATCGCTTGCGGACGCGGCGGCCGGATCTGGCGCTTTCCTCCGATTTCATCGTCGGTTTTCCCGGCGAAACCGAAGCCGATTTTCAGGCGACTCTCAAGCTGGTCGACGATATCGGTTTCGCTCAGGCCTATTCGTTCAAATACAGCCCTCGGCCCGGCACTCCGGCCGCGCTCGCCGTCGATCAGGTCGACGAAACGGTGAAAGAAGAACGGCTCGCCCGACTTCAGTCGTTGATCGATTCTCAGCAGCTCGCCTTCAATCGCGCTTCGGTCGGGCGTACCGTGCCGGTGCTGTTCGACCGCCGGGGCCGCCATCCGGGTCAATTGGTCGGCCGCAGCCCCTACATGCAGTCGGTTTACGCCGATGCGCCCGATCGCCTGTTCGGCGCTATTGTTTCCGTCGTCGTCGAACAAGGCCACGCCAACAGCCTTGCCGCCCGCCTTGCCGATTCCGATACCGGAGCCGGCGTCACCGAGGAAAGGATGTACGCCTGACCATGCGGCCGAAGCCGTCATCGTCTACCGCCGCTGCCGCCGAAAGCAACGGGCGCGCCGCCAGTATCGCCATGGAATTCGACGACAACGGCCTGGCCCAGCAATTGTTCGGTTCGCACCACAATCATTTGGCATTGATCGAGGATCGTCTGGGCGTGCAAATCCACGCGCGCGGCAACACGCTGACCCTGGCCGGTGCCGGCGACGGCCCCATGCTGGCGAAGCGAGCCTTGACGCAACTTTATGCCAGGTTGGAACGCGGCCTCGGCGTCGAGCCCGCCGATGTCGACGCGGCGCTGCGCTTCGCCAACGCCCCACCCGAAGCCGGCGACGCAAAAACGATCCGCACGCGCAATCGCCACATTTCGGCTCGGACGCCGACCCAGGCGGAATATCTTCGCGCCATCGATGAAAATGCCCTGGTGTTCGGACAAGGGCCGGCCGGTACGGGCAAGACCTATCTTGCCGTCGCCAAGGCGGTCGAACGTTTGGTCAATGGCGAAGTCGACCGCATCATTCTGTCGCGCCCCGCGGTCGAAGCCGGCGAACAGCTCGGCTTCTTGCCCGGCAACATGCGCGAAAAAGTCGACCCCTATCTGCGTCCGCTTTACGACGCACTGTACGATATGCTGCCGGCGCAGCAGGTCGTGAAGCGCCTGGAAAGCGGCGAGATCGAAGTCGCGCCGTTGGCGTTCATGCGCGGCCGCACGCTGACGAATGCGTTCGCCATCCTGGACGAGGCGCAGAATACCACCGCCGTGCAGATGAAAATGTTCCTGACTCGGCTCGGCGAAAACTCGCGCATGGTCGTGACCGGCGATCTTTCTCAAGTGGATTTACCGCGCGGCACCCGTTCGGGCCTTCGCGACGCGCTCGAGGTTCTCGACAAGACCAAGGGCGTCGCCTTCGTCCGCTTTACCGATCAGGACGTAGTGCGCCATCCGCTGGTGACCAGGATCGTGCGTGCGTACGATCGGACCGAAACCAAGCGACGTTCGTCCGCCCGCTACGAAAGCCGAGGCAACGGCACCGCCACCGATGACTGATCCGCTCGACGTTCAGGTCCTCATTCGCGCCGGTGCCTGGAAGAAGGCATTGCCCCGGGTGGCGAAGACCTGTCTCGTCGCCGCCAGGGCGGCTTATGCCCAGAGGCGCCACCGACCGGCCGCCGAAGTTTCCGTGCTGCTGGCCGGCGACGCCCTCGTGCGCTCGCTCAATCGCAATTATCGCGGCCAGGATAAGGCGACCAACGTTCTCGCCTTTGCCGCCCAGGAAGGCGACGGTCCCGAGCCGCAACCCGGCGCGGCCGTGATGCTGGGCGACGTCGTCGTCGCCTACGGCACGGCCGCGCGCGAAGCCGCTCGGGAAGGCAAGTCCCTGAACGACCATTTGAGCCATTTGGTCGTCCACGGGGTTCTGCATTTGATGGGCCACGATCACGATACGGATCGCAAGGCGCACGCCATGGAACGGCTGGAAACGAAGGTACTGGCCGAGATCGGCATTGCCGATCCCTACGTCATGCCACCCGCCCTGCGCAACGATCGCCGCCGCCCCGTTGCCCGATCGAGGCGCGGGCGATGAACGACGATCCATCCAAGTCCGACGATTCGCCCGCCGGGCCGTCGGAAGAACGGCGGCCGAAGCCGTCCCTGCTCGCGTGGATTAAAGGTCTTGGTCGGACGCGAAGCGGGGAAGCTTCGGTCCGCACGACGCTCGACGAGCTGATCGAAGAACGCGAGGAAGCATCCGTTCCGCTCAACGACGATGAACGGCGCCTGCTTGCGAACATTCTCGATCTGCGCACGCGCACGGTCTACGACCTGATGGTCCCGCGCGCCGATATCGTTTCCGCGGAGGCCTCGTCGTCGCTGGCCGACGTGATAGGGACGATGACCAAGGCGGGTCATTCGCGTCTGCCGGTTTATCGCGAAACACTCGATGACGTGATCGGGATGGTGCATATCAAGGACGTGCTGGCGTTTCGCGGCCGCGACCATGAGTTTCAGTTGTCCTCCATCATGCGCAAGGTGCTGTTCGTCTCGCCCTCGATGCAGGTGTTGGAATTGCTGCTGGAAATGCGCGTGAAGCGCATACACATGGCGCTCGTGGTCGACGAATTCGGCGGCATCGATGGGCTGGTCACCATCGAGGATCTGGTCGAAGAAATCGTCGGCGAGATAGAGGACGAGCACGATCGCAGCGCCGAACCGGCGTTGATCCGTCGGCCGGACGGTATGTTCGATGCCGATGCGCGCGTCACGCTCGAGGATTTCGAGGACGTTTTCGGACCGGTCTTCACCGAGGACGAGAAGGAAGAAATCGATACCTTGGGCGGGCTGGTCGTGTCGCTTGCCGGCCATGTGCCGATCCGGGGCGAACTGGTTCGATACAAGTCCGGTCTCGAATTCGAAGTCCTCGACGCCGACCCCAGGCGCGTCAAGCGCCTCCGCCTGCGCGCGCCGACGGCGCCGGAACAGGAATGACCCTCGCCGCCGCCGCGGCCATGCTCGGCCGGCTTTCTGGCTGGAAACGGAATCTCGTCGCCATGGTATTAGGCGCGGCGACCGTGTTGGCGTTGCCGCCGGCGCATTTGGTGTTTCTGTTGGTGCCCGCATTCGCGGGCCTTGTCCTCATGGCCGAGCGAGCTTCCGGCGCCAAAGCGGCATTCGCCGTCGGTTGGTGTTTCGGTCTCGGGTACTTCGCGCTCGGCCTCTATTGGGTTTCGTTCGCGCTGCTGACCGAACCGGAAAAATTCGGTTGGATGATCCCGTTCGCGGTTTTGGGACTCGGTGGCGGACTCGCGATCTTTCCCGCCCTGGCGACATGCCTTTTCCGGCTTGCCATCGGTCGTGTCGGCTTCTCGCCGGCCGGCCGGGTCGTGTTGTTTGCGACGCTTTGGGTCGGCTTCGAATGGGTACGGTCCTGGATATTCACCGGCTTTCCCTGGAATCTGATCGGGACGGCGTGGACGTTTTCGGATGCGATGATTCAGTCGGCCGCGGCGGTCGGCGTCTACGGACTTTCGCTTCTGACAATCGGCGTCGCGGCAATGCCGGCGGTATTGGTCGCGGAGGATGTCGGGGCTAAGTCGTGGAGGCCGGTCGTGGGCGCCTTCGCGTTGCTGGCGGCGGTCTGGGTCGGCGGCGCGATCCGACTTCAGGGCGCGGCCGAGGCGGACGTCGAAGGCGTGCGGCTTCGACTGGTACAGCCGAACATCGCGCAGACGACGAAATGGAAACAGGAGCTTCGCTTCCAGCACGTTCTGAAGCAATTGGCGATGAGCGCACGGCCGCCGTCGGACGGGACGCCGCCGCCGACGCATATTGTCTGGGCGGAGACGGCGGTCCCGTTTTATCTTTCCACGGAACCGAGACTGCTTGCCATGCTCGGCGCCGTGACGCCCCCCGGTGGCGCGATGGTCGTCGGTGCGCCACGGGCAACGCCGACGAATGCGCCCGAGTTCCAGGTGTGGAACAGCGTGCACACGGTTTTACCCGGCGGACGGATCGGCGCCACCTACGACAAGTTCCATTTGGTGCCGTTCGGCGAGTACGTGCCGTTCAAGCGTTGGCTGGATTTTGCCAAGATCACTCACGGCCGTAGCGATTTTTCGTCGGGTCCGGGCATCCGCACGATATCGGTTCCAGGCGCGCCTGCGGTCAGTCCGTTGGTCTGCTACGAAGCGATCTTCCCCGGCCATGTCGTCGACCCGACGAACCGGCCGGGTTGGATGCTGAACGTCACCAACGATGCCTGGTTCGGTCGCTCGGCTGGACCTTATCAGCATTTCGCGGCGACTCGTTTGCGCGCGGTCGAAGAAGGGCTTCCCCTGGTGAGGGTGGCCAATACCGGTATCTCGGCGATCGTCGACGGTTACGGCCGGGTCCGGGCGCGTCTCGGCCTTGGGCAGGAAGGCGTCATCGACGGACCGCTGCCCGCGGCGCTGGCGCCGACCCTGTTCGCACGATGGGGCAATCTTGCTACATTGTTGTTGTTGTTGTCGTCCACCTCTCTTGCTTATCTGCTTCGGCGCCGCTGATCGGCTGCGGTGGTCTAGTCCAATGATGGTCGTAAAAGCACGATCTCTGCTACCATGAGATGTTGTTGCGCCGGTTCGATGCGTTAATGGAATACAGTCGCGCGGGCAGGGAATTCTCGCGAAGCATCGGTGTTCCGCTCGACCTTGCATACGATAGTATGGACGCGTATATTGTCGCGCCGCGCATTTCCGGTAGGGCTTTCTCCTCCATAGGTGGGCCGATACGGAGACGGGGCATTCATTGACACGATATCGGTAATAAAAAAGTAAGATGAAAAAGCCAGGACGACCCCGGGGTCGCAAACCCGGATCCGGATCGCGTTCCGTGCGCGAGGAGCGCCTGCCTCCGGGGGTGGCCAACCCGGTCGATATTCATGTTGGGAGCCGCGTCCGTTTGCGCCGCACGTTGCTCGGCATGAGTCAGGAACGTCTCGGCGATTCGGTCGGGCTGACGTTTCAGCAAATCCAGAAGTACGAACGCGGCGCCAACCGGATCGGCGCCTCGCGTCTTTTCGAGTTCAGCCGCATTCTCGACGTGCCCGTGTCGTTTTTCTTCGACGACATGGCCGACGAGTTGAAAACGGCCGAAGGCCGCTATGCTGCCGGGATGGCGGAGCGCGACCAAGACGAGATCGAGCCCGATCCCTTGGCCAAGCGCGAAACCCTCGAACTGGTGCGTGCCTATTACAAGATCACCAGCCCGCGCGTCAGGAAGCGCCTGTTCGAATTGACCAAGGCCCTGGCCGGCGCCGGCACGGACGACTGACACGCATTCCTCACAGCGGCTTGTCGCGATCCGGCGAAGCCGGTCGCAGCCAATTCGCTTGACGGCATCGGCCGTTTTCGTCACATAATCCGCCGCCCATTCAGGGCCGTGGACGGATTTGGACTGCTTGCCACCACGAAAACAAAAGCGCTAAGTGGGGCCCGCCGAGGGAGGTATTCCCGCCCGGCCCTCAGTCCATCATCGATGCGTTCGGAGCAGGGAGGGATCACCCGTGTCCAAGGCCGATTATCTTTTTACCAGCGAGTCGGTTTCCGAGGGCCACCCCGATAAGGTGTGCGACCAAATCTCGGACGCGGTCGTGGACGCGTTTCTCGCGTCCGATCCCTATGCGCGCGTCGCCTGCGAGACGCTGGTGACCACCAACCGCATCGTCATCGCGGGCGAGGTTCGGCTCGATCGAAAGAAGGCCGGGCCGAACGCGTTGATGAGCAAGTCCGGCAAGGTCAACAAGAAGAAGATCGAAGCCCTTGCGCGCGGAGTCGTCAAATACATCGGCTACGAGCAGAAGGGATTCCACTGGAAGAAGGCGAAGTGTTCCATCTATCTGCACGGGCAGTCGGCCGACATCGCCGTCGGCGTGGATGCCGCCGGCAATAAGGACGAAGGCGCGGGCGACCAGGGCATCATGTTCGGATACGCCTGCCGCGAAACGCCCGAATTGATGCCGGCGCCGATCCAGTATTCGCACAACATCCTGCATCTGATGGCCGACGCCCGTCGTGCCGGCAAGGAGCCGTTGCTGGCGCCCGATGCGAAAAGTCAGGTCACGCTTCGCTACATCGACGGCAAGCCCGTCGGCGCGACCGCCGTCGTGGTGTCGACCCAGCATGCCGCCAAGGCCGACCAGGACCAGATCCGCGAGATCGTGCGTCCTTACGTATTGAAAGTCCTGCCCAAGGGCTGGATGTGCGAGGAAAAGAATTTTTACGTCAACCCGACCGGCCGTTTCGTGATCGGCGGGCCCGATGGGGATTCCGGGCTGACGGGCCGCAAGATCATCGTCGACACCTACGGCGGCGCGGCGCCGCATGGCGGGGGCGCCTTTTCCGGCAAGGATCCGACCAAGGTCGACCGTTCGGCGGCCTACGCCGCCCGGTATCTGGCGAAGAACGTGGTTGCCGCCGAACTCGCGGACAAATGCACCATTCAACTTGCCTACGCGATCGGCGTTTCGTGGCCGCTGTCGGTTTACGTCGACACCCACGGCACCGGCCAGGCGAGCGAGGAAAGGCTGTCGAAGGTTCTCCAGGAACTGGTAAACCTGAGCCCGCGCGGCATCCGCGAACATCTCGGCCTGAACCGGCCGATCTACGGGGTGACCGCCGCTTACGGCCATTTCGGCCGCAAGCCGGAGAAGAACGGCGCGTTCTCCTGGGAAAAGACCGATCTGGTCAAGGGCCTCAGGTCCGCTTTTGGCGCGAGATAGCTTTCGACCCGAGGAAATCCGCTTCTACGGCCGTCGGCAAGGCCGCCGTCTGCGCCAGGGCCGTCTTGCCCTGGTGGACACGTTGCTGCCGGCGATGGCGATCCCGGAGCCGTTGCCGGGCACGACGGTCGATCCCTACAGCCTATTCGATTTCCGCCCGGCGGAGATCTGGCTCGAAGTCGGTTTCGGCGGCGGCGAGCACTTGGCCAATCAGGCGCTGGCTCATCCCGACATCGGCTTTATCGGCTGCGAGCCCTATCTCAACGGCGTTGCCAGCCTGATCGGCCACGCCGCAAGTAAAAAGTTGAAAAATATACGTATTCTCCCGGAGGATGCGCGCCGTCTCTTGCCCCACATCGAAGAGGCGTCGATTCAGCGCGCATTCACTCTTTTCTCCGATCCTTGGCCGAAGACGCGCCACAGCCGCCGCCGCTTCATCCAGGCCGAGACGTTGGACGAATTTGCCCGAATCCTGGCGGATGGCGCGGAATTGCGTTTTGCCAGCGACGACATCGGCTATGTGCGCTGGGCCTTGATGCATCTTTCGGCCCACCCGGCGTTCGGGTGGATGGCGCAACGGCCGGACGATTGGCGCCGGCGGCCGGCCGACGGCTTCGAGACCCGCTATGAGGCCAAGGCCGCGCGGGCGGGCCGCAAGGCGGTGCATCTCCGATTCTTGCGGCATGCCCGAAAATCGGCGTGATTCAGCCTGTTTTGACCGACAAACCCCTTGTTTCGCAGGATTTGCCGTAATATATATCCCCCAGGTTTCAACGGTTTTAGGCCGTTGATCCCTCGTTAAGCTCCGAATGTACGGGTTTGATGAGGTGGGCCAACGGCCCGCCTTTTTTGTTTCGG
>CAZDFF010000150.1:0-8733 GCA_964504425.1 uncultured Hyphomicrobiales bacterium | reverse complement strand
GGCGGGCGAGGGCAAGACCACCACCACGGTCGGCCTCGGCGACGGCCTCAACCGCCTCGGCAAGAAGGCGATCATCTGCCTGCGCGAGCCGAGCCTGGGGCCGTCGTTCGGCGCCAAGGGCGGCGCGGCCGGCGGCGGCTACGCCCAGGTGGTGCCGATGGAGGACATCAACCTCCACTTCACCGGCGACTTCCACGCCATCACGTCGGCCAACAACCTGCTGGCCGCGATGCTCGACAACCACATCTACTGGGGCAACGCGCTCGGCATCGACGCGCGGCGCATCTCGTGGCGGCGGGTGGTCGATCTCAACGACCGGGCGCTGCGCTCGATCACCTCCTCGCTCGGCGGCGTTGCCAACGGCTTCCCGCGCGAGGACGGCTTCGACATCACCGTGGCGTCGGAGGTGATGGCGGTGTTCTGCCTCGCTACCGACATGAAGGACCTGGAGAAGCGGCTCGGCAACATCATCGTCGCCGAGACGCGCAAGCGCGAGCCGGTGCGCGCGGCCGACCTGCAGGCCGCCGGCGCGATGACCGTGCTGCTGAAGGAGGCGCTGGCGCCCAACCTGGTGCAGACCATCGAGAACAACCCCGCCTTCATCCACGGCGGCCCGTTCGCCAACATCGCGCACGGCTGCAACTCGGTGATCGCGACCAAGACGGCGCTCAAACTCGCCGACTACGTCGTCACCGAGGCCGGCTTCGGCGCCGACCTGGGCGCCGAGAAGTTCTTCAACATCAAGTGCCGCAAGGCCGGCCTGAAGCCCGCTGCGGCGGTCATCGTCGCCACCATCCGCGCGCTCAAGATGCACGGCGGCGTCGCCAAGGCCGATCTCGGCAAGGAGAACGTGAAGGCGGTCAAGGCCGGCTGTTCCAACCTGGCCCGGCACCTGCGCAACGTGAAGTCGTTCGGCGTGCCGCCGGTCGTCGCGATCAACCGCTTCAGCGCCGACACGGATGCCGAAATCGAGGTCGTGCGCAAGACCGCGAAGGAACTGGGCGCCGAAGCCATCCTTTGCAACCATTGGGCCGAAGGCGGCAAGGGCACGGAAGCCCTGGCCAAGCACGTGGTCAAGCTGATCGACGGCGGGACGGCGAAATTCCAGCCGCTCTACCCCGACAAAATGCCGTTGTGGGACAAGGTCAAGACCGTCGCGACCAAGCTCTACGACGCCGCCGACATCAGCGCCGACGCCAAGGTCCGCCAGCAGTTCAAGGACTTGCAGGACGGCGGCTACGGCGACCTGCCGGTATGCATGGCGAAAACCCAGTACAGCTTCTCGACCGACCCGAACCTGAAGGGCGCGCCGTCGGGCCACATGGTCACGATCCGCGAACTTCGGCTATCGGCCGGCGCAGGCTTCGTCGTCGCTATCACCGGCGAAATCATGACCATGCCGGGTCTGCCCCGCGTGCCGGCGGCGAATTCGATCAAACTCAACAAGAACGGCCAGATCGAAGGCCTGTTCTAAGCGTCTCCACCTCCAATCGACGCCGCGGACGGTACCCCCCGTCCGCGGCGTTTTTCTTTGCCCGTTTCGCGCTGGCCCGACCCTTGATCCGAATCAAGGCCGAACGCGACGCCGCCCCCCAAGATCATCCATCGGCCGCAGGTGCGGCACATGGAGGATTTAATGGCAATCAAGACGATCATGGTGCCGGTCGGCGGCTCCGCGGGCGGCGAAGCGGCGTTGGCGGTGGCCGCCGATCTGGCTAAAAGGTTCGGCGCACACATCGAGGTTTTGTATGCGCTTCGTAATCCTGCCGACATAGCGCCGTTCGCGGCCGAGGGCGTGCCGGCGTCGACATTGAAATCGATCATCGACTCGTCCCGGAAGACCATCCAGGCCGAAGCCGTCGAGTGGAAACAGCGCTTTACGAATTTCTGCAAGGCGAACGCCATTCCGCTCGCCGACAAGCCGGGCCGCAAGGCCGCGGCAAGCGCGTCGTGGCGCCAGGAAAAGGGCCGCGAAAGCGCCGTCGTCGGCGAGCGAGGGCGCTTGGCCGATCTCATCGTCATGGAGCGCACGGACGAAACCTGGCCGGCCCCAGTCGTGCTGGAGGCCGCGCTTCTGGAAACGGGCCGCCCCGTGCTGATCGTCCCCAAGACCAAACCGAAAACCATCGGCACGTCCGTCGCCATCGGCTGGAACGGCAGCGCGGAGGCGGCCAGCGCGGTGGCCGCGTCGGGCCCGTTCATCGGCACCGCCAAGTCCGTCGTGGTGCTGTCGACCGCCGATGGAACGCCGCCCGGCCTGGGATCGAAGGACTTGGTCGCCCATCTCGCCTGGCACGGCATCGACGCCACCGCGAAATCCTTCAAGGGCGGCATGCTGTCGGTCGGCAAGGCGCTGCTGGCCGAAGCCGCAAAGGCCAAGGCCGACCTGCTGGTCATGGGCGGCTACGGCCATAGCCGGGGCCGCGAGATGATCTTCGGCGGGGTTACGCGCCACGTCTTGTCCGAAGCGTCGATCCCGGTCCTGATGTTGCACTGACGACGATCAGACGCGTCGGCCGGCCGCGATTTCGTCGATAAGACGGACCATCGCGACCCTCAGCGCGTGCAGGTGCCGCCGGACCGCGTCCATGTCGCCGGCGTCGCCGGCGGCCTCGACGCGCCGCCCGGCCTCGGCCAGTTCGTGGGCGCCCGCCGTGGCCGCCGCGCCGACCAGCCGGTGCGCCAGCGCGCCCGCCTCGTAAGCATCGCCGACGGCCGTGGCGGATTCGATCGCGGCGACGGTATCGCGGGTCACGTCGCGGAATTCCGCCAACAACTCGCGCAGCACGTCCGGATCGTTTCGCCCGATCCGTTCCAGCAACGCCATGTCGATGGCCGCGCCCTTGGCCTCGATCGCGGCCGGCTCGCCGTCCGTCGCCGTCGTCGCACTTTCGGCACCAAGGTTCGGCAGGGCCCGCGCCAGAACCTCGCCCAACCGAACCAGCGATACCGGCTTGGTGACGAATTCGTCCATGCCCGACATCAGGCTTTTTTCGACGTCGCTGGCCATCACGCTGGCGCTGACGCCGACGATCGCCGTGCGTCGTTCGCCGTCGATCTCGGCGTAACGGATCGCCATGGTCAGGTCGTAGCCGTCCATGCCGGGCATCTGGCAATCGGTCATGACCAGCACATGGCGTCGTTCGCGCCATAGGGCGAGCGCCCGGTTGCCGTCCTCGGCGGTCTCGGCGGCGTAGCCCAATTCCTCGAGCTGGCGTTGGAGAACCTTTCGATTGATCGGATGATCGTCGACGACAAGGATCAGGCGGTCCTCGCGGTGCGCCTCCTCGACGCTCGGCGCCCGACCGGCGGCCGAAGCCTGCGGCGCGGCTTCGGGCCGGGCACGCCCGGCGGCGGCGGCGATGGCCCCCAACAGGGCTTGGCGCCGGATCGGGCGCGTCACGATCGGTTCCGCCGCCGGCGTCCCTTCCTCCTCGGGCGCGCGCTTGCGGATAACCACCGTCGCCCGCGCCCGCCGACCGAGCGACTCGCCACCTTCCGGCACCAGGGCCACGTCGAAAGCGCCGGCGGCGGCTTCCGTCGCCGCATCCACCGCATCGGCGCCGGCGGCCGCCAGGCGGGCGACCAGCGAGCGCCGTTCCTCGTCGTCGCCGACGGCGACCAGCACGCGAAGACGATGGACGGCATCGACAATCCCGTGCGGCTTGGCATCGGACGGCAACGCGAACGGGACGCGGAACCAAAACGTCGAGCCCTTGCCCGGCTCGCTTTCGACCCCGATCTCGCCGCCCATCAGTTCGATCAAGTGGCGTGCAATGGAAAGGCCCAGCCCCGTGCCGCCGAAGCGCCGGGTCGTCGAACCTTCCGCCTGGGCGAACGGCTCGAACACGGTCTCGATCCGATCCGCCGGAATGCCGATGCCGGTATCGGAGACGCGGAACGACACCGCGACGTTACCCGGCGCCCGGCCGGTGATTTCGGCGGCGATGACGACGCATCCCTTCGACGTAAACTTGACCGCGTTGCCGGCCAGATTGAACAGCACCTGACGCAACCGCGTCGGATCGCCCAGCGCGCCTTCGGGAATGTCCGGGTCGATCAGAAGGACGAGATCCAGCCCCTTGCCGCGCGCGCCGGGCGCGAGCGTCTCGGCGACGCCCTCGACCAGAGACGAGACGGAAACCGGCACGGCCTCGATCGTCATGCGTCCGGCTTCGATCTTTGAAAGATCGAGGATGTCGTCGATAATCCCGAGCAACGCGGCCGCCGATTCGCGAACGGTCGAGACCATTTCGCGCTGGTCGGCGTCGAGTCGCGAGCGACCGAGAAGTTCGAGCATGCCGATCACGCCGTTCATCGGCGTCCTGATCTCGTGGCTCATGGTCGCGAGGAAGACGGACTTCGCTTGATTGGCGGCCTCGGCCGCCTCCTTCGCGGCGCGGATCGCGTCCTCGACCCGGCGCTGCTGCGTCAGGTCGGCGAAAGCGGTGACGAATCCGCCGTCGGCCAACCGATTGGTGCGGGCCTCGATCACCGTGCCGTCGGGCCGGCGCCGTTCGAATCGTCCGGTCGAGGACCGGGCGAGATCGGACAGCGTCTTGTCGACCCAGTGGCGGACCCGGGCCTCCACGCCGCCTTCCGGCACGCCCCACTCGCCGCTTTCGACCTGACGGCGAAAGACCTCCTCGAGGGTCGGCCGATCGTCAAGGAAATCCGGCTCCAAATGGAACATCTCGGCATAATGCATGTTCCAGGCGGCGACGCGCCGGTCGCGGTCGAACATGACGATCGCCTGGTCGACGTTTTCCAGCGTCGCCTCGATGATTTCCTTCTGCTCGGCCCGGGCGCGCTCGGACCGGCGGCGTTCGGTCACGTCGGTGACGGTCGCGACGTAGCCGACGCCCGGCACCGGGTTGGTCCAGACCTCGAGAATGCGGCCGTCGGCCAACACCTGCTCGGCCAGGAAAGGCCTGGTCGCCGTCGCCATCAGCCCGGTCCAGTAAGCGACCCGAGCTTCGGTTCCGGAATTGCCCTCGGCAAAGTACCCGCTTTCGCCGAGACGGCGCATGATCCCGCCGACGTCCGGCCGCGTTTCCAGGAACGCCTCGTCGAATCCGCGCAACCGCGCCCAGGCTTGGTTCCACGCCATGACCCGAAGATCGGGCCCGTACATCACGATTCCCTGGTCCAGATTGTCGAGCGTGGCGGCGAGCAGGCCGTATTGATCCGTCAGCGACGGATCGGACGCGGCCTCGGACGGCCGGGTGCCCGCATCGCGGCGAAGCGCGCGGGCCATGTTGCGGAGCATGGATCCGATCATGACGGCGTCGACCTGGGTCCCTGTCGTTGTCCTCGGCGCCATCCCCATGCCGCCGGGCAAAGACTTGATTTTCGAGAAAATCTTATCCCGGTCATGGATTTTTAGTTAGTTTTTGTTAGGGTATCGGTGGGGATCGGCTTTCGGGCCGGAATTAAAGGGAAAGCGGCGGTTCGGGTCGGCAGCGCGCGGGCCCGAGCGGCCAACACGGCATGAGCGAAACAGCCCATATCCTGATCGTCGAGGACGACCGTTTCGTCCAGAAGGCGCTCGATGCCTATCTCAAAGGCGAAGGATACAAGGTCTCCGTCGCCGGCGACGGCCAGGCCATGCGTCGCGTCGTCGAACGCGACAAGGTAGACGTCGTCATCATGGACCTGCGCCTGCCGGGCGAGGATGGATTCCAGTTGACCCGCTACCTGCGCGAAAGTCACAGCGTCGGCATCATCATGCTGACCAGTAAGAACGAGGCCGTGGACCGTGTCGTCGGCCTGGAAATCGGCGCCGACGATTACGTGACCAAGCCGTTCGACGAACGCGAACTGCTGGCCCGCATCCGCAGCCTGCTCCGCCGGATGGAGGGGCACCGCCCCGAGGCCGCGCCCGCGCCCGGCCAGGTCGTGATCTTCGCTGGCTGGCGGTTCGATCCGACCGTTCGCACGCTGGTCGCCGACGACGACAAGCCGGTCGAGCTGACCAGCAGTGAATTCAATCTGCTGGCCGTGCTGCTGGCGGCGCCGGGTAAGGTGCTGTCGCGCGACCACTTGATGAACGCCGTCTACAAGCGCAATTGGCAGCCGATGGACCGGTCCATCGACGTGCTGGTGACGCGCCTCCGCCGCAAGCTGGAAAGCCGCGGCCAACCGGAAATGATCAAGACCGTGCGCGGTTCCGGCTATACCTTCTCGGTCAAGATCGAACCCGCTTCCGGCGAACCGACCCCCGGCTAAAACGTTCTCAGCGCATCACGAACGGATTCGGCACCGCTTCGTCGGTGCTGATCCATACGCTTTTAGTCTGCAGGTACTCGCGGATCGCTTCCTGGCCGTTCTCGCGACCCAATCCCGACCGTTTGAATCCGCCGAACGGCGACATGAAGCTGACCGCCCGATAGGTGTTGACCCAGACCGTGCCCGCCTGGAGCCGCGCGGAAACGTCGAGCGCGCGCCGGATCGACGTGGTCCAGACGCCGGCCGCAAGGCCGTAGAGAATGTCGTTGGCGACGGCGACGGCCTCGTCGTCGTCGCGGAAGGTGATGACGGACAGTACCGGCCCGAACACCTCCTCCTGGGCGATGCGCATGGTATTACCGACGCCGGTGAAGACGGTCGGTTCGACGAACCAGCCGTCGCCGCATTCCGCGCGCGAGGCCGGCCCGCCGCCCAGCACGCATTCGGCGCCCTCGCCCTTCGCCACGTCGATGTATTTGAGAATCTTCTCGTACTGCGGCCGGGTGGTGACCGGACCGACCTGGGTGTCCATGGACTGCGGATCGCCCATCCTGGCGGTTTTCGCCAACGCCAAGAGTTTGTCCACGAACTCGTTGTGGATCTTCTCGTGCAGCAGCAGGCGCGAACCGGCGATGCAGGTCTGCCCCGTCGCGGCGAAGATGCCCGACACCGCGCCCTTGACCGCGTTATCGATGTCGGCGTCGTCGAACACGATGTTCGGCGACTTGCCGCCCAATTCCAGCGTCACCGGCTTCAGGCCCTTGGCCGCGGTTTCGTAGACCCGCTGGCCGCCGATCTCGCCGCCGGTAAACGCCACCTTCCTCACCTTCGGGTGCGCCACCAGAGGCTCGCCCACCTCGGCGCCGAACCCGGTAACGACGTTCATGACGCCGGGCGGAATGCCGGCCTGTTCGAATAGGTCGACGAATTCCAGCATCGAGGCCGAGGTGTATTCCGACGGCTTGACGACCATGGTATTGCCGGCCGCCAGCGCTGGCGCGATCTTCCATGACGCCAGCATCAGGGGCGAATTCCAGGCCGAGATCGCCGCGACCACGCCCAAGGGCTCGTGGCGGATGAAATTGAACATGCCCGGCTTGTCGATGGGAATCACCGATCCCTCGATCTTGTCCGCCAGGCCGCCGAAGTAATAGTACCACTGCGGCAGGTACTTGAGCTGCGCGCCCATCTCCGCGATCAGCTTGCCGTTGTCCTGGACTTCCAGCTTGCCGAAGTAGTCCGCTTTCTCGGCGATCAGGTCCCCGACCTTGCGAAGCAGGTGCCCGCGCTGGGTTGGCGTGATTTTCGACCAGGGACCGCGAAACGCCGCGTCGGCCGCGGCCACCGCCGCCTCGACGTCGGCGGCGGTGCCTTTCGGGATGAGCGCCCATGGCTTGCCGGTGAAGGGGTTATCGCTTTCGAACCACTCGCCGCCGGCCGGGTCGGCCTTCTTCCCGCCGATGTGCATCTTGTACTTTTTCAAGTCGGCCATTTTGCGCGTCCTCCCTGTTCGTCCGCCATCCTAGCAAGGGCGGAACGAAAAAAAAGCCGGTCCTTGGGGAAGGCCCGGCGAGGTTGACAGGGAGGAGGAAGTGAGATCGGGGAAATCCTAGGTTAACGTCGTCCTTCGGTCAGTGACCCCCGTCACAGGGGCCGGGAAAATCAGATCAGGGCGGTGGCCGCCATCACCGCAAGCCCGACCATCATGCCGAGCAGAATCGCGACCGTCATGCGCATGACCTTGGCGATATCCGGATCGAACGCACGCAAAAATCTGGAAACGTCATTGTTCGACATGCAAACCTCCATCGCTTTTCTCCGCGTTGCCGGGGACAATTCTGTCCCCCCGCGAAGAAGGCTAACGGAAGATGAAAGGCCGCGAAGTGCCCGCGATCACAGGCCGGGCGTGACGGACGTCACACCGACGGAAGTACAAGAATCAACGGAATCAACGGCCTTATTCCACGCAGGCGAACGTGCTGACCCGGGATTCAATGAGTATGACCGACATCTTCGCCGGCTCGGTCATCAGATGACGGACCTTCTTGCCCTGCTTCGAGCATTCGATCGACGCCTGCAATTCGGCCGCGCCGAACTGGTAGCGCGGGTGTTCGATGCGGATCAGCCCGTCGGGCTCGACCGACGCGCACCCGGCGACGACGAAGGCAAGGGCAACGAACCAGCGGCGCATTTTTAGGCTCCGTTCAGGACGCGAATCGGCGCGCCGGCCAGCCAGGCGCGGACGTCGCCCAACGCTTCCTCGTACATCAGGCGCAGATTTTCCTCGGTCACGTATCCGGTATGGCCGGTCAGGACCGCGTTGTCGAGTCCCCGCAACGGATGGTCGGCGGGCAGCGGCTCGACGTCGTAGACGTCGATGCCGGCGCCGGCTATTTTCCGCGACCGCAAGGCCGCGATCAGCGCCGTCTCGTCGATAATAGGCCCGCGCGAGGTGTTGACCAGGAACGCGGTCGGCTTCATCAGGCCCAATTCGCGCGCCCCGAC
>CAZDFF010000149.1:0-8764 GCA_964504425.1 uncultured Hyphomicrobiales bacterium | reverse complement strand
ACTGCCGCGCGCCGCGTTGATGGCGGGCGAGATCGCCGAGACCGCCGAATTCTTCAGCTACGGCACCAACGACCTGACGCAGACGACCTACGGCCTGTCGCGCGATGACGCCGGCGGCTTTCTGATGCAGTACCGCGAACGCGGCGTGCTGGAGGAAGACCCGTTCATGACGCTCGACCGCACCGGCGTCGGCGAACTGATGAAGATCGCGACCGACCGGGGCCGCGCCACCCGGCCCGACCTGAAGCTCGGTATTTGTGGCGAACACGGCGGCGATCCCGCCTCGGTGCGCTTCTGCCAGGAACTCGGCCTCGATTACGTGTCGTGCTCGCCGTTCCGCGTGCCGATCGCCCGCTTGGCCGCCGCCCAGGCCGCGCTCGACGGCATCGGCGCCAAGCCGAAGAAGGCGGTTAAAAAGCCGGTTAAGAAAGCGGCGAAGAAGGCCGTGAAAAAGGTCGTCAAGAAAGCGGCCAAGAAAATCGTGAAGAAAGTCACGAAAAAGACCAAGCGGCGCTAAAGCAGGGGAGGAACGCCATGGCGCTCGATAAGGATTGCATTTTCTGCAAGATCGTCCGGGGCGAAATTCCGTCGTTCAAGTTATACGAGGACGACAAGACGCTCGCTTTCATGGACATCAACCCGATCAACCCGGGCCATGCCCTGATCGTACCGAAGCATCACGCGCCCAACATCGTCGAAACGCCGGACGACTGGCTGGCTGCCGCGATGGTGACGACGCGGCGGGTGGCGCGCGGCGTCGAAACGGCGCTGAAGCCCCACGGCATGAACATCGTGCAGGCCAACGGGCCGGGCGCGGCGCAGTCGGTCTTCCATCTGCACATTCACGTGGTGCCGCGCGCCGAGAACGACGGCATCAAGATGAACTGGGGCATCAACCCCGGTAAGATGGACGAGATCAAGGCGCTGGCGGAAAAGATCAAAGCCGCGCTGCCGGCGTGACCGTCAGCGTCTAATAATAATCGTCCATTCCTTGAGCGGATAATCCTCGATCAAGATCGCGCTCGGGCCCAACCGTTCCTGGCAAAATTTTAGGAACCGCCGCGGCTCGGCGTAGAACAATCCCTCACGGTTGAAGTCGTTGCCGGCCAGCATGTTGAAGCCGAGCGCTACGCGGGTGCGGCTCCAAAGGTGCGCCAAGCTGGCTTCGACGTATTCCTTCCAGGCCGTCACGTCGGCGTCCAGGTTCATGTTGAAGGTGCCGGACACGAACGAGAAGTCCGCCGTTTCGGTCGCCACCAGGGCCTGGGCGAAACGGGCACGCGGGTCGGGAACGCGCGCCTTGGCCGTCTCGATCATGTCCTCGGAAATGTCGTAGCCGTAAAAGTGCCCACCGGCGAGCGCCGGGTGGTCGGCGAGGAAATCGAAGAACGCACCATAGCCGCAGCCGAGATCGTTGACGCTGCTGCCCGAAGACGCGCCGTCGAGCGCGCGCGCCAGCACCTCGAACCGCAGCCGCTGGCCTTCCTCGTTGCGCCAGAACACGCCGCGCGCCTGTGGCCCCCATTCGTCGAGCCGCCGGTTGTAGGCGACGGCGACCGGCGCCAGCAGCTTCGGCGCGCCTTGCAGGGTGCGGAAGGGATCGTCGTTCACGGGCGGCGCGTCAGAACGCGGCCCAGCGGGGTTTCCTGGGCGTCACCCGCGAATCCCCGACGCTGAACGGCGCCTTGTCCATGTGCTCGATTCGGATGAGCGCGAGGCCGAGGCCGCCTGCGCCCGAGCGCATTTCGCCGACCTCCGATCCGTCCAGCATGATCGGCGTGCCGGCGGGCGGCACCGGGCCTTCGATCTCGACCGGCACCAGGCGCTTTCTGATCAGGCCGCGATACTTGGTGCGCGCGGTCAGTTCCTGGCCCATGTAGCAGCCCTTGTCCCAATCGATGCCGTTCAGTTCGTCGAAGCCGTTTTCCAGCAGGATCGATTTCTCGACCTCCAGGTCGCGGCTGCCGTCGGGCAGCCCCAGCGACAGGCGCAGCCGGTCGTAGGCGCCGGTGTCGGCCTTGGCGAATCCCATGGCCGCGAACAGGGCGTCGGCCTCGGCGGCGGACACGATCGCGCGGATGCCCGCGTCGGCTAGGCGCGGATCGACGAAGGCGATGCCGGTTCCCAAAGCGGTCGCCGCGCCGGCTTCATCGGCAAGATTCACTGCCGCCGCCGCGCCCGCGCCCATCAGGGCGTAGACGCCGACGTCGGCGCCCTTTTCGGCAACGGTCACCTTCGAGCGCAACTTATAAAGCGTCAGCCGCTTCTTGAAGTCGGCCAGCCGCGCCGCCTCGCAATCGATCAGCAGCGCGTCGCCGTGTTGGGCGACGAAGAAATCGTGCAGGTACTTGCCCTGGGCTGTCAGGAACGCGGCATAGACCGCGCGGCCGGGGGCGACCTTGTTGACGTCGTTGGAAACCAGGCCTTGAAGAAACGGCTTCGCGTCCGGGCCCTCGACCGCGATCAGGCCGCGGGCGTCCAGTTTTTCGTAGGTCTTGTCGCTCATCGTCGCTCCGGGATGTCGATGCCGCTCTAAAATTGGGCTTCCGATGCCCCATTGGCAAGGCCCCGCCCGGATCGGGCATAAGGTCGAGCGGCCTTTGCCTTCGCCGGGGAGGGGCCTTATAAGTCGCCCTGATGATTCGAAATACCCGTTCCATGCCGCCCATCCGGCCGTCCGCCCGTATCCCGACGCGAGGGAGCCGGGCGCCGTGAAAATCCTTTTCGTGACCGCGACCCGGGTCGGCGACGCGGTGCTGTCGACCGGTCTGCTCGACCGCCTGATCCGCCAAAATCCGACCGCCCGCATCACCATTGCCTGCGGCCCGGCCGCCGCCGGGTTGTTCGAGGCGGTGCCGAACCTGGACCGGGTCATCGTGCTCGACAAGATGCCGTTCTCGCTCCATTGGGTGCGGCTGTGGGCGATGACGGTCGGTCATGTCTGGGATTTGGTGGTCGATCTGCGCAACGCGCCGCTGACCTGGCTGTTGCCCGCCAAGCGTCAGCGCCGCATGGGATCGAGCCGCGAAATGATCCATCGGGTCCGGCGACTGGCCCGGGTCATGGGCTGGGAAGCCGATCCGCCGGCGCCCTGCCTTTGGACCTTGCCGCACCACGACGCGGCGGCAAGACGGTGGATGCCGGACGGCGTCCCCGTGCTTGCCGTCGGGCCGACCGCCAACTGGCGGGCCAAGACCTGGCGGGTCGAGAATTTCATCGAATTGATCGAGCGCCTGACCGGGCCGTCGGGCATTCTGCCCGGCGCCCGCGTCGCCGTGTTCGGGCGCGACGACGAACGGCCCCAAGCAATGCGGCTGATCGAATCCATTCCAGCGGCGCGGCGCATCGATCTGGTTGGCCGCGTCGACCTGCTGACCCTGTTCGCCTGTCTGAAGCGCGCGCATTTATATGTGGGCAACGATTCCGGCCTGATGCACATGGCCGCTGCCGCAGGCACGCCGACGCTGGGCCTGTTCGGGCCGAGCCAGGAGGAACACTACGCGCCGTGGGGGCCGCTGACGGCGGTCGCCCGGGCGAAACTGGGCTTCGGCGAGATTTTCCCGCCCGGCATCGACCACAGGGACTTGGACAGCCTGATGGATTCGCTGACCGTGGACATGGCCGAGACGGTGGCTCGCGATTTGTGGCGGCGCGCCCGCGAGGCTGCCGCATGAACGACGACGGGCCCAGTCCGAAGCTGTCGGCCGTCGTCAGCATCCGCGACGAGGAGCGGCAATTGGCCGACTGCCTCGAATGTCTCCGCTTCGCCGACGAGATCGTGGTGGTGCTGGACCGTTGCGACGACGGCTCGAAGGCGATCGCGGCGAAGTTAACGGATCGCATCGTCGAGGGCGCGTGGGATGTGGAAGGCGACCGGCGCAACGCTGCCATCGCCGCCTGCCGGGGCGAATGGATTTTGGAAGTCGACGCCGACGAGCGCGTGCCGCAAGCCCTCGCGGAGGAGATCCGCCGCACGGTCGAAACCTCGGCCTTCGACTGGCACGAAATCCCGGTCGATAATTATATCGGGAAAAAATTGGTCCGCTGGGGCTGGGGCGCTTCTTACGGGAAGGCGGCCTATCCGGGCCTCTTCCGAAAAAATGCGAAGACCTGGGGTCGCCAGCGGGTGCATCCGTCGCTGGCCTGGAACGGTCGCAAGGGGCCGATGCTGGTCAATCGGCTGGATCATTTCGTCGATCGCAACGTTTCCGACATGATCCGCCGGCTCGACAGCTATTCGACCGCGCGGGCCAAGGATTTGCGCGACGCCGGCAACATCGGCTCCACGGCCAACAACGTGCGGCGGCTGTTCTCGCGCTTCTTCAAATGCTACGTGCTGCGCAAGGGCTGGCGCGAGGGCAGCCACGGGTTCCTGATCGCGCTGTTCGCCGGGCTCTATCCGCTGCTCTCGCATCTCAAGGCCAAGTTCGACAGGGAATAACCATGGCCCGCATCGTTCTCGCCGACGATGGAATCGAATTCGACGGCCACACGCTGGATCACCATCCGCTCGGCGGCGTCGAATCGTCGCTGATCTTTTTGGTCGAGGAGTTGGCAAAGCGCGGCCACGAAGTGTCCGTGCGCAACAAGTGCGGCGCCACGGAAACCGTCAAGGGCGTCGACTGGGCGCCGATCCACCCGGGCGGGCGCCTTTACGCCGGGATACCCGAGGACGCCGACCTCTATATCGCCAACCGCGGCGACAAGCTGCTGCCGCTGATGCCGAAGGCCAGGCGCCGGGTCTTCTGGACCCACAATCCGGCCAGTTATCTTTTGAAGTGGCGCTACCTTTGGAAGCTGTGGCGTTTCAGGCCGACCGTCGTCTTTATCGGCCGCTATCACGCGACGACGTACCCCGCGTGGGCGCCGGACGGCGGCCGCGCGGTCATTCCCTACGGCATCCCGGACCTGTTCCGCACGGCAACGCCCGCCGCCGGGCCGCCTGCGCCGCGCGCCGTGTTCACCTCGAACCCGCTCCGTTCGCTCGATTGGCTGCTCGGCGTCTGGGAGCGGGACATCCGGCCGCGCGTGCCGACCGCCGAGTTGCACGTCTTCGGCGGGGCCAAGACCTACGGTGCCGTCGGCGACGCCAAGGCCGGCGCCATGGCCCACGTGCTCGACCGCGCCCGCTCGATGTCGTCGGCGGGGGTGATCGTGCGCGGGCCTGTGCCGAAGAAGGAACTGATCGCGGAGTTGCGCGCGGCGCGCGTGATGCTCTACCGTGGCGACCTCAACGAGACCTTCTGCCTGGCTGTAGGCGAGGCTCAGGCCATGGGGGTTCCCGCGGTGGTCCAGAATTTCGGATCCGTCGTCGAGCGCGTCGTCGACGGCGAAACCGGCTTTGTCGCCCGCGACGACGGCGCCTTCGCCGATTCGGCGGTCGACTTGCTGACCGACGACACCTTGTGGCGGCGCCAGCACGCGATGTCGCTCGCCACGCAACGTGCCTGGGGCTGGCCCAAGGCCGCGGCCGCATTCGAAAGGTTGTTGCCCTGACATGAAAGTCCTCCAGGTCATGGCGGGCGCCGAATTCGGCGGCGCGGAAGCGTTCTTCACGCGCATGGTGATCGCGCTGCACCGCGCCGGGCTCGACCAGCGCGTCGTCATCCGCGCCAATCAGCGCCGCGCCAACGCGTTGCGTCAGGCCGGCCTCGCGCCCGTCGAGGCGCCGTTCGGCAACCTGTTCGATTTTCGCACGCCGATGGCGCTGCGCGGCCAGATCAAAAGCTTCAAGCCCGACATCGCGATGACCTGGATGAATCGCGCGACGCAAATGTGTCCCGACGGCGACTTCGTCCACGTCGGCCGGCTCGGCGGCTACTACGACCTCAAGTACTACAAGAAATGCGATCATCTGATCGGCAACACCGAGGACATCGTCGAATATCTGGTGAAAGAAGGCTGGCCGGCGGAGAAGGCCCATTACCTGCCGAATTTCGTCGACGAACATCGGGCCGCGCCGGTGAGGCGCGCCGACTTCTTCACGCCGGCGGGGTCGCCGCTGGTGTTCGCGCTGGGGCGGCTGCACGAGAACAAGGGCTTCGACGTCCTGCTGGAAGCCATCGCCCGCACGCCGAACGTCTATCTGTGGCTGGCGGGCGACGGCCCGCTGCGCCAGCAGCTCGAAAAGCAGGCGGAACAGCTTGCGGTCAAGCCGCGCGTGCGGTTCCTGGGCTGGCGCGAGGACGTGGCGGCCCTGTTCGCGGCGTGCGATCTGTTCGTCTGTCCGTCCCGGCACGAGCCGCTCGGCAACGTCGTCATCGAAGCCTGGGCCCAAGGCGTGCCCGTGATCGCCGCCGACAGCCTGGGCCCCGGCACCCTGATCGACCATATGGAAAACGGCGTGCTGGTGCCGACCGACGATTCCCAGGCCCTGGCCGGCGCCATTCGTCACGTGCTCGAGGATCAAGGCTTGCGGGCGCGCATCGCGCGGGCCGGCCGCGAAGCCTACGAGGCGCGGTTCACCGAAAACCAGGTCGTCGAACAGTACCTCGCCTTCTTCCAGCGGATACTGGGTTAGACGATGTGCGGGATCGCCGGCATCATGACCGCCGACGGCACGCCGCCGGCGGCGGCCGTGCTCGATGCCATGGAGCGGGCGCTGGCCCATCGCGGCCCGGACGGCAGGGGCCGCCGGGTCCGGGGCGGCGTCGCGCTGCTGCAAACCCGATTGGCAATCATCGATCTGGCGACCGGGCAACAGCCGATCGAGGGGCCGAACGGCGCCGCCGTCGTCGCCAACGGCGAAATCTATAATTACGTCGAGCTGTTCGAGCAGATGGCCGGGACGCCGTTCCGCACCAAGTCGGATTGCGAACCGCCGCTGCATCTTTATCTGAAGGACGGCCCCGAATTCGCCTATCGCCTGCGCGGCATGTATGCGATCGCCATCGACGATCCGGCAACCGGCCGCCTGGTGCTGGCGAGGGATCCGTTCGGCATCAAGCCGCTTTACTATGCCGAGACGGCGGCGGGATTCCATTTCGCCTCCGAGCCGCAGGCCTTGATCGCCGCTGGCGTCGTGCGGCCCGTGGTGCGCGAGGACGCGCGCGGGGAACTGCTGAACCTGCAATTCACCACCGGGCGCGAGACAATCTTCCGGGGCGTTTCGCGGGTGCTGCCGGGCGAAACCCTGGTCGTCGAAAAGGGCCGCGTCGTCGCTCGTTATCGACGCTTCGCCTTGCCCGCGTCGGGCCCTATCGACGAGCCCGCGGACACGGCGCTGGCGACGTTGGACCGGCTGCTGAACGATGCCGTCGGCGTGCATCAGCGCTCCGACGTGCCCTACGCCATGTTCCTGTCGGGTGGCGTCGATTCATCCGTGTTGCTGGCGATGATGGCGCGCCTGAACGCGACGCCGGTGGTCGCCTTCACGGCGGGCTTCGACGGCACACGCGCGCACGACGAACGGGATCACGCCCGTGTCGTCGCGGTGGCGGTCGGCGCGACGCACATCGAGGTGCCGTTCGGCGCCGAGGATTTCTGGACCCTGCTGCCGAAAATCGCCGAGGCGATGGACGATCCCGCCGCCGACTACGCCGTGCTGCCGACCTTCAAGCTGGCGGCGGCGGCGCGCGAGCGGGGACTGAAGGTGGTGCTGTCCGGCGAAGGCGGCGACGAAATCTTCGCCGGCTACGGCCGCTATCGCCGCGCGCTGCGTCCGCGTTTGCTGGGCGGCCGGCCGATGCGCCACAAGGGCGCGTTGCAAGGGCTGGGCGTGCTGAACGCCGAGGCCGACTGGCGCGCCGGCATCGCCGAGGCCGAGGCGATCGAGGCGAAGGACGGCCGCACGACGCTGCAGATCGCGCAGGCGGTCGACGGCGCCGACTGGCTGCCGAACGACCTGCTGACGAAACTGGACCGCTGCCTGATGGCGCACGGCGTCGAGGGCCGGGTGCCGTTCCTCGATCCGCTGCTGTCCGAATTCGGCTTCCGCTTGCCGGACGCCCTCAAATTGAAAAAGGGGCAGGGCAAGTGGCTGTTGCGCCGCTGGCTGGAAACCGGCCTCAAGGCGGCCCGGCCGTTCGATCGGAAACGTGGGTTCACCGTGCCGGTCGGCGAATGGATCGCGGCGCGGGGCCGCGAACTGGGCCCGCTGGTCGCGCGCCAGCCGGGCGTCGCCGAGGCCTGCCGGCCCGGCGCGGTGGAACGCCTGTTCGCTTCGGTCGCCGACCGTGGTGGCGGCGACCATGCGCCGGCCGCGTGGAATCTGCTGTTCTACGCGCTGTGGCACCATCGCCACGCGCTCGGCCTCATGCCGGGCGCGGACGCGTTCGAGACGCTGGCGGATGTCGGCTGATCAGCGCCGGCGGGGCGAGAAGTTGGTGACGAACTGCTTCTTGTCGTCTTCGTTCAGGAATCGGACGGTGAAGGACTTCTTCGTCAAATCGTCGTCGATTCCTTCGAACGCGAGATCCCAAGGTTCTGTGCAGTTGCGATCCAGCCAGGCCTCGACGGTTTCGAAGTTCATCGACGTCGAAAGCTTGACGGCGAACTTGAAATGCCGGCGCGGGATCTCGCCGCTGTCCGATCGCTCGACCGGTGTGCGGCGATTGTTGTTGTTCGGCTTGTCCATGAATGGGTCTTGGGCGGGGCCTTGTCGTGAAACGTAAGTGTCGTTCGCGCAATTCCTATCCGGCGGCGAAGGCGTTGGCAATCGCTTCCCGCATCGAAAGCGCGACAATCGGAAGATTCCAGGGTAAAAACGATTCCGCATGTCCGAACCTGACAAAATCCTGATACGCCGACCCGACGATTGGCACGT
>CAZDFF010000148.1:0-8766 GCA_964504425.1 uncultured Hyphomicrobiales bacterium | reverse complement strand
CAGCGAGGTTTTGCCGACGCCGGGCGGTCCGACCAGGCACAGAATCGGCCCTTTGATCTTCTGGGTCCGCTGCTGCACGGCGAGATATTCGAGAATGCGCTCCTTGACCTTCTCGAGACCATAGTGATCGGTATCGAGGATTTCCTGTGCTTCGCGGATATCCTTCTTCGTCTTGGTGCGCTTCTTCCAGGGAATCGAAAGCATCCAATCCAGATAATTGCGGACCACGGTGGCCTCGGCCGACATCGGGCTCATGGACCGGAGCTTCTTCAGCTCGGCCATGGCTTTTTCCCGGGCCTCCTTGGAAAGCCGCGTCTTTTTGATGCGCTCCTCGATTTCGCTGGCCTCGTCTCGACCATCGTCGGACTCGCCCAGTTCCTTCTGGATCGCCTTCAGTTGTTCGTTCAAGTAATACTCGCGCTGCGTCTTCTCCATCTGGCGCTTGACGCGATTCCTGATCTTCTTCTCGACCTGCAGCACGCCGATTTCGGCTTCCATGTGCGAGTAGACCTTCTCGAGCCGCTCGGCGACCGTTTCGGTTTCCAGTAGATCCTGCTTTTCGGCGATCTTGAGCGCGAGATGGGAGGCCAGGGTGTCGGCCAGCTTGGTCGGGCTTTCGATTTGGTTGATCGAAACCAGCACTTCGGGCGGAATTTTCTTGTTCAGTTTGATGTAGTGTTCGAACTGACTGACGACCGAACGCGAGAGCGCCTCGAGTTCCTGATTGTCGCCCGTGTTCTCTTCGATCCCGGTCGCCTCGACCTCGAAGAATTCGGGATTGTCCAAAAACTTGCCGATGCGCGCGCGATGTCCGCCCTCGACCAGCACCTTCACGGTGCCGTCGGGCAGTTTCAAAAGCTGCAGCACGGTCGAGACCGTACCGACCGCGTAGATGTCTTCAGCCGTCGGATCGTCCTGGGCCGCGTTCTTCTGGGCGACGAGCAGGATCTGCTTGTCGTCCTTCATGACGTCCTCGAGCGCGCGCACGGATTTTTCGCGCCCAACGAACAGCGGCACGATCATGTGCGGGAAGACGACGATGTCGCGTAGCGGGAGAACGGGGTAATTGGCTGTTTTTGTAGTCACAATACAAGTCCTTGACGGTCGGGCACCGGCCCCGGAGCCAAAAGGACCCACGGGCGCAGGGCACTATATCGTTTGATAAAAGTGGGCCGCTTTTGCCCCCGGCGCAAGGGGGGAATGCCCACAGACGCAAGCCATAGCGCTTGCCCCGTCAAACACCACGGGTATTTGGTTGAAACCAGCGGTTTTAAGCGCTGGTCTCGACCTCGTCGTGGCGTTCCGAATAGATGTAAAGCGGCTTGGCGCTCGATTCGGCAACTTCGCCTGAAATCACCACTTCTTCGACCCCGTGCAAGCCCGGCAGTTCGAACATGGTCTCCAAGAGAATGCTTTCCATGATCGACCGCAAGCCGCGGGCGCCGGTTTTCCGCTCGACCGCCTTCTTGGCGATGGTCTTCAGGGCCGGATCCGAGAACGTAAGACGGACGTCCTCCATCTCGAACAGGCGCTGGTATTGCTTCACCAGCGCGTTCTTCGGCTTTGTCAGAATATCGATCAAGGCGCTTTCGTCGAGATCGTCGAGCGTCGCGACGACCGGCAACCGGCCGACGAATTCGGGAATCAGGCCGAATTTCAGCAAATCCTCGGGCTCGATATCGCGCAGAATTTGGCCGGTCTGGCGCTCGTCCGCCGCGCGCACGTCGGCGCCGAAGCCGATCGAGGACCCCTTGCGGCGGCCGGAGATGATTTTTTCCAGCCCCGAAAAGGCGCCGCCGCAGATGAACAGAATGTTCGTCGTGTCGACCTGCAGGAACTCTTGCTGCGGGTGCTTGCGGCCGCCTTGGGGCGGCACGCTGGCGACGGTGCCTTCCATGATTTTCAGAAGCGCCTGCTGCACGCCTTCGCCGGACACGTCGCGGGTGATCGACGGGTTGTCGGACTTGCGGCTGATTTTGTCGACTTCGTCGATGTAGACGATACCGCGCTGCGCGCGCTCGACGTTGTAGTCGGCCGACTGCAGCAGCTTGAGAATGATGTTTTCCACGTCCTCGCCGACATAACCGGCTTCGGTCAGGGTCGTGGCGTCGGCCATGGTGAACGGAACGTCGAGAATGCGCGCCAGGGTCTGCGCCAGCAACGTCTTGCCGCAGCCCGTCGGGCCGATCAGCAGGATATTCGACTTCGCCAGTTCGACGTCGTTGTTCTTAGCCGTGTGATTGAGGCGCTTGTAATGGTTATGAACCGCAACCGAGAGCACCCGCTTCGCGTGGTCCTGGCCGATCACATAGTCGTCCAAAACGGCGCAGATATCGCGCGGCGTCGGGATGCCGTCACCGGACTTGACCAGATTGGTCTTATGCTCCTCACGGATGATATCCATGCACAATTCGACGCATTCATCGCAGATGAACACCGTCGGACCCGCAATAAGCTTACGGACTTCGTGCTGGCTCTTGCCGCAGAAAGAGCAGTAGAGGGTGTTTTTAGAGTCGCCGTTACCGGACTTGCTCATGGTTTCTCCGTTCGGAAACCGGCCCCTCGCCGTTTCTCAAGGGTTTCAATTATGTTACCCGCTGCTACCCGGCAGGCACAATGCAAAAAAACGGCCAAGGCCGGGGCTCTCCCGATGCTCACGTTGGATGCGGCATTACAGTGAGGATTCGCTCGGAATGGTTAGCGAATCGTTAAAGCGTCGTCAGGCTTTCTTGGCGCCGCCGTCGTTCTTGCCATCCTCGCCTTCGGGAATCGGGCGGCTGACCACGACTTCGTCGATCAGGCCGAATTGGACCGCTTCGTCCGGCGTCATGAAGCGATCGCGGTCCATCGCCTTTTCGATCACGTCCAACGTCTGACCAGTGTGTTCGACGTAGATATTGTTCAGCCTGGCCCTCAGCGCAAGGATTTCGCGCGCCTGAATCTCGATGTCGGAGGCCTGCCCCTGGGCGCCGCCCGAAGGCTGGTGAATCATGATCCGCGCATTCGGCAAGGCGTAACGTTTGCCCTTGGTGCCGGCACACATCAGCAACGACCCCATCGATGCGGCCTGGCCGATGCAGACGGTCGACACATCCGGCCGGATATAGCGCATCGTATCGTAGATCGCGAGACCCGACGTCACGATGCCGCCCGGCGAATTAATGTAAAACGAGATATCCTTGGTCGGGTTTTCCGATTCCAGGAACAGCAACTGAGCGCAGATGAGGCTTGAAACCCCGTCGTCGACGCCGCCGGTCAGAAAGATGATTCGCTCCTTCAGGAGACGCGAGTAAATGTCGTAGGCACGCTCGCCCCGGTTGGTGGTCTCGACCACCATCGGGACCAAGTAGTTCATGTAGGCATTTACCGGATCGGTCATCGACGGGTTTCCCAACTGTGAACGGGCCGGCAAAGCCGGGATTAGGAGTCTTTGTTGGCTTTCTTGGCGCCGGCTTTTTTCTTCGTCGCCTTCTTCTTGCCTTCGGCGCCGTCGGCATCGGCGTCATCGACCTTCATCAGTTCTTCGATGCTCACCTCGCGTTCGCTGACCTTGGCCAGTTCGATCATGAAATCGACGACCTTTTCCTCGTAGATCGGTCCGGTCAGGGCCTGCATCGCCTCGGGCGAGCTTTTGTAATAATCCATCACCGCCTTTTCCTGGCCTGGGTAACGGCGGGCCTCGGTCGACATCGCGCGGTTGATATCTTCCTGGCTGACCTGGATGTTGTTGAGACGGCCGACTTCGGCCAGCAGCAGACCGAGCCGCACACGCCGTTCCGCGATTTCCTGGAATTCGGCCTTGTGCTCTTCGTCGGTCTTCTTCTCTTCGTCTTTCTCGTTCAGCGCTTCGGCGTCTTTGCCGTCGCCCTCGCCCGCCTCCGTGTTCTTGCGGTGCTCCTCGAACTGGCGCCAAATCGCCTCGAATTCGTTCTCGACCAAGCTCGACGGCACCTCGAATTCGTGCGCTTCGTAGAGCTTGTCGAGCAACTGGCGCTTCATCTTCATGCGCGAAAACTCCTTGAGTTCTCGCCCTTGCTCTTCGCGAAGCGCGCCCTTTAGCGCCGCCAGATCGGCCATGCCGACCTTCGCGGCCAGCCCATCGTCGATGGCCGAGGGAACCGATTCATGCACTTCGTGGACCGTAACGGCAAAGGATGCTTCCTTACCGGCCAGTTCGGCGGCGCCGTAATCGGCCGGGAACGCCACCTTAACCTCGGTCTTATCGCCGGCACTCTTGCCGACCAGCTGATCCTCGAACCCCGGAATGAAACTGCCGGAACCCAATTCCAGATGGTAACCGTCGGCCTTGCCGCCGGGGAATTCCGTGCCGTCGATGGAACCGACGAAGTCGACAACGACGACATCGCCCTTGGCGCTCGGCCGCGCCGGATCGACCGGCTTGGATGTTTTATGGGCTTCTGCCAGCCTATTGATCGCCTTTTCGATGGCGGCATCGTCGGCCGCGACCGTCAAGCGCTCCAGCTCAAGCTTGGAGAAATCCATCGGCTTGATTTCAGGCAAAACGTCGACGGCAAGCGTATATTCCAGGTCACCGCCCTCTTTCATGCTGGTGATCTCGACCTTCGGTTCGGCCGCCGGCCGCAGCCCGCGTTCAGTCATCGCTTGGCGGGTGCCGTCGTTGACCGCGCTTTCGACCACTTCGCCGAGAACCGCGCCGCCGTACCGCTTTTTCATGACGGCGACCGGCACCTTACCCGGGCGGAAACCCGGCATGTTGACCGTGCGCGCCAAGTCGGCGAGACGGAAATTGATCTTTTCCTCAATTTCCTTGGCCGAAACCGCGATCTTGAACTCGCGCCTCAGTCCTTCCGATTTTATTTCAGTAACTTGCATGGAATCCCTAAGCGAATAATCATCCCGTCCGGCGCTGAGAACTGGTGCGGGCGGAGGGACTTGAACCCCCACGACTTGCGTCACAGGAACCTAAATCCTGCGCGTCTACCAGTTTCGCCACGCCCGCCAACCCAAGCGGGGGCGCGACTTTATACCATAACCCCGGGGTGTCAATCACGCTCGGCCCGCGTATACGAGCCACCTTCGGCCGCCGCCACACCGCCGCAATGGCCGGACTCTTTTTGTGGTCGGCGTCCAGTACCGTCCGCCAAACAACGGCGGAACGGCGGTGAATCACCCTTTCAACAGTCCCTTGACGGCAGACGAGGCCGTCACGTCGCCCTGGCCGGTATAGGCCTCGTGGTTGGCGTCGATGTCGTCCAATTTGTAGAGGTAATTGACCATCAAACCGGCGGCTTGCTCCAGGCCCTTTTCGGAAACGTCGGCAAGCCAGTTGATGCGCTCCAACCGGGCGCCGTTGCTCATGTGAAAATGCGCCACCGGATCGAGCGCGCGCAGCCCTCGGCCACTTGCCTTTTCCTGGGCGAGATAGCGCGCGCAAAGGCGCGTCAGCGGCTGGCGTAGCGCTTCCGCCTTGATCGGATCCAGGTGCCAGTCGGGCCGGTTCAGCAGATCCTTAAGCGCACCCTTGGCGCCACCCGCGCGTCCGACCGCCGCGTTCAGCGTCTTGTGTTCCGACGGCTTCAGCAGGGTCGGGTCGCCGGCGGCAATCGCGTTTTCCAGCCAGGCGCGAAAGCCGGGGGCCGGCGACAGTGTCGCGAAAGTTTTTAGGCCGGAAAACTCATGCGACAAGTTGTCGACCACGCGCTTGATCAGAAAGTTACCGAAGCTGATTCCGGCCAGCCCCTTCTGCGCATTCGAGATCGAATAGAAAATTGCCGTATCCGCCTTGGCGGGATTCACGACCGGCGCGTCTTCATCCAGGAGCTCCTGGATATTTCCGGCCATGCCGTTGACCAGCGCGACCTCGACGAAAATCAACGGTTCCTGCGGCATCCGCGGATGGAAGTAAGCGAACCACCGGCGGTCGGCGTCGAGCCGGTTTTTCAGATCGTCCCAGCTTGCGATCGCATGGACCGCCTCATAGGCAATCAGCTTTTCGAGCAATGCGGCGGGCGAGGATTCCCATGTGATGCGACGAAGCTCGAGAAACCCGACATCGAACCAAGACGCCAGCAACGCCTTCAGATCGCGTTCCAACGCGCCCAGCAATTGATCCTTGCTCGCGGTCTTGAGCAGGTGCGCGCGCATGTCGACCAGGAATTTGACCCCGTCGGGCAACGCGTTGAACTGGGTGAGAAGGCGCACGCGGGGCGCTTCGAGGGCACGTCGCAATCCCGCCTCTGCCGTGCGGCGGGTACGGTCGTCGCGCGCCGACTTGACGGCCTCGATCGCGGCATCGACCTGAGCGCGATCGACATCGAAGTCGCCGGCCAAAAGCCTCAGGAACCGGTCACGTCCGGTTTCGTCGAGAGCAAGATATGCGTGCCCCAAAGCCGCGGCCCGGGTACGCGCCGAAACCTCACCGCCGCGACCGACCAGACACGCCAGCATCTGCTTTTTCAACCGCTGGGCATCATCATCCGGAAGGTCTGGTCTGAGACCGGAAATATCGACGTCTTCGCCCGGCCCAGCGATCGATTGCCAAGCCGCGCGCAAGTTATCGAGGGCACGGTCGAGAAAGCTTTTCGGTGCGTGTTCGTTCATGGTCGATGCCGTCCGCCGTTGATGTCGCGTGCCGCCCTCTTACCCCTGCTCATAAGTTTGCCTGACGGGCGACGGCATTCAAGCCCTCCGCCCTACACCGGCCGGCGCGATAACGCACCGCTCATGACTCCCGTAACGCCATCAAGCGACGCAGCACGCCCGGCAGTTCGTCGATCAAATCTTCCGCGATCAGGCCCGGTCCGAAGGCTTCGGCCGCCGCGCCATGCAACCAAGCCGCCGCCGAGCCGGCGTCGAACGCGTCCATGCCCCCGGCCATAAGGCCGGCCGCAATACCCGCCAGTACGTCGCCGCTGCCGGCGGTCGCCAGTGTCGGGGGTGCGTTTTCGTTAATCGCCGCACGACCGTTTGGTGCGGCAATCACCGTATCCGGACCTTTCAGCAGGACAACCGCGCCGCTTTGCCGCGCCGCCTTGCGGGCCCGGGCGAGGCGATCGCCTCGCCCGGGAAACAAACGCGCGAATTCGCCATCGTGCGGCGTCAGCAACACGGGTCCGCAAATCGCCTTGAACAGGGCGCCGGGCGCCTTGGCAAAAACCGTGAGCGCATCGGCATCGAGCACCAACGCCTTCTCACCGCCCTTCAAGGCCGCCAGCGCCAGGCGCCGAGTCGCCGCCGTGACGCCGGCTCCAGGACCGATCAGAATCGCATTTCGCCGTCGATCCGCGATAAACGTTCGAAACGCACGCTCGCCGGCAGGGCCAGGCGCCAAGGGTTTCACGAGCGTGCCGGGGGAAGCGACGGAATATATCGCGAAGGCCGATTTCGGCGCGGCGATCGTGACGAGGCCGGCACCGGCGCGCCGCGCCCCACCGGCGGCAAGCCGGGTAGCGCCGGTCATTTCCGGACCGCCAACGATTACCAAGTGTCCGCGGTCATACTTGTTCGTGCCGAAACCGGCCCAAGGAAACCGATCCAGCCATAATGCCGGATCGTTAGCGAACGTCATGGGCCGAATATCGGTCAATACCGCGTCAGGAATGCCGATGTCGGCGACGATCACGTCGCCGGCGAACGCACGTCCGGGATAAAGCGCATGACCGGGCTTCCTGCGGAAGAAGGTGACGGTCAAGTCTGCCCGGGCGGCCGCGCCCAGAACTTTGCCCGTATTGCCGTCGATACCGCTCGGCACATCGACCGCCACCGATCTGAGGCCCCGCGCGCCGACGGCCTCGACCGTGGCCCGCGCCAATCCCTCCAGCGGACGCGACAATCCGGCCCCGAAGATCGCATCGATGACGAGGCCGTGACCGTCTAGCGCCCGGGGTGCCAACGGCAGCACCTTTTCCGTCCATCGATCGGCATTGGCGAGCGCATCGCCCTTCAAGGCCGCGCGGTCGCCGAGCAATGCCACCGATACCGGCCAACCCATATTCTTCAGGAGCCTTGCCGCGACGAAGCCATCGCCGCCGTTATTGCCCGGGCCGGCCAGCACCACGATGGGCTGAATCGGCCAGCGCCGGCGCAGTTCGCGCGCCACGGCCGCACCGCCGTTTTCCATCAGGGCTAGGGACGGCACCCCGCCGGCGACGGCCGCCGCGTCGGCCTTGGCCATTTCCTCAACCGTCAAGAGCGCGTTTTCGTACATGCGTCAATCATAGGCCCCTTCCCCTCGTCGGGAAACGGCCAGACGCTCCGAGCCTCCCGCCCCCCTTCCTGCCCCCAAGCCGCATAGCGCCGAATTCGATCGATTGCGCTATGCTGGAAGGTAGTCGCCGTTGGGGAATTCGCTGCACACATGAAATACCGCGACCTTCTATTGCCCATCGGGCTGACGGCGGCGACGACTCTGATTGCCGCGTTGATGTGGGAATTCGGGATCGCTCATTGGGTCCGCCAACATCTTGGGGGCGATTTATCGGATGGCACCGCCGGCCCCATAGTCGCGGCGACCGTCACCGGTTTATCCGTCCTGGTGTTGACGATTCCCGTGCTTCTGTTCCGTCACGCGCTTCGCCGACGCAACGCAATCCCAATGGAAGCACAACGCGAAAGCGAACGCCTGCTCATGACGGTCATCAACGCGGTGCCGGCAATGATCAACGTCAAGAATAGGCACTCCCGTTACGTGTTCATGAATCATTACCAAGCACGGCATTACGGCACGACATCTGAGAAGGCGGTCGGCAAGACGGCGTCGGAACTGATGGGAGGCGAGTACGGCGA
>CAZDFF010000147.1:0-8790 GCA_964504425.1 uncultured Hyphomicrobiales bacterium | reverse complement strand
TATCTGCTGACCCACGAGAACAAGGTCGCGCGCGGCGTTTTCCTGTCCGCCGCCGCCGCGTTCGTCCAGGGTTTGACGGCGCTCGCCGTCGTCTTCGGTCTGGTCGCGCTGTTGGGATGGCTGCCGCGCCAGACCGAAAGCGCGGTGACCTGGGTCGAACGATTCAGCTTCGCCCTGGTCGCGGCCATGGGCGCCTATCTGGCGTTCCGCGCGCTGACAGGTCTGGTGCACGCCTTCGGCGCCAGGACGGCCGTCGCCCACGGCTGCGGCCACGATCATCACGTTCACGGTCCCGACTGCGGCCATGCGCATGTGCCGGATGCGGGAAAAAGCCGGCTCGAGACCCTGGGCATCGTGCTTTCCATCGGCATCCGGCCGTGCAGCGGCGCCATCCTGGTGCTGGCCTTCGCCAACGTCTTCGGCCTGCCGTGGGCGGGCGCGGGCGCGGTGCTGGCGATGTCGGCAGGCACCGCCATCGCCGTCGCGACGCTGGCCCTGTTGGCCGTCAACGCGCGCAAGCTGGCGGCATCGATCGTCGACATCGATGCGCCCCTGCTGCGGATCGGCATGAACGGACTGGCACTGGGCGGCGGCGGGCTGATCCTGGCCTTAGGCGTCGTGCTGCTGGTCGGCTCGTTCGGCGCCGCCCATCCGTTGGGCCTCGGCCGCTAACGCCTGCGCCCCCACGGATCGGCGGAACCCTCGAACGGCCGGTCCTTGCGAAAATCCCCGGGGTGCGACAGGCCGCCGAAGAAGCTGCGGATGCCGCGCCAGATCTTCGGCAACAGCCAGATCGCGAAAGCGGCGAACAATCCCAGGAACACCAGGAACGCGACCGGCTTCAGGACCGCCAGCAGCAGGCCGCCGATCACCAAAAAGTCGCCGGTGAACGACGCCAGCCAGTTGGTGAACGGTTCCGGCGAGGCGTTGATCATCACCCGGCTGCCGGCCTTGGTCGCGTGCGTGCCGGCGCTGATGGCGCCGCCCGCGATCAAGGCCAGGATCGCGCCCCATTCGCCGCCCAGCCCCGCCGCCGCGCCGCTGGCCAAGAGCGCGCCCGCCGGAATGCGCAGGAAGGTGTGCACCGCGTCCCACACGGAATCGATCCCGGGAATCTTGTCGGCCAGGAATTCGACGCCGTAAAGCGCCGCCGCCGCGGCCACAACCCAGGGGCTGGCGATCGTATCCAAGGCCGGCGGCAGGTCGACGACGCCGAACAGGTCGAGCGCGCCCAGGATCGCGACCGTGGCGTAAAGGCTGATGCCGCTGCCCCAGGCCGCGGCCAGCGCCAACGCCACCGCCTCGATCGAGTCCATGCACGCTCCTTTCGAAAGCCCACCCAGGATACCCGAAGGCGCCATCGGGCGGTAGGCATCGGCCGGGTACTCGGTTAGATTTGCGGCCTATTGAATTTCCATCCGGGAGCCTTCCATGAGCGAGCGTTCGTCGACCCCCACCCGCCGCGCCGTGGTCGTCGGCGTCGGCGCCGCTGGCCTGGTCGCCGCTTCCCCCGCCGTCGCGCAGTTCGATTTCCTGAAATCGGGCAACGTGCAGCAGTTAATGGGAACGACCGCGCAACTGGCTCAGGGCTTCGCCATGCGCGAGGAAGACGAAGCGAAAATGGGCCAGACCTACTACGAGCAGTACATCGGCCAGGGCGGCGGGCGCTACCCCGACCGCAACGCCCAGGAAGCACTCGCCAAGTTCGCGCAGCCGTTCATCGCCACCAGCCAGCGCAAGAAATTTCCGTGGGAGATCGCCCTGCTGCAAAGTAACCAGGTCAACGCCTGGGCGATTCCCGGCGGCAAGCTGGCGATCAATTCCGAGCTGGTAAAATACACCGACGATCCGGCGGAATTGGGCTCCGTCATCGCCCACGAAATCGGCCACGCGGAACTGAGCCACGGCGTTCAGCAGATGCGCACCCAGGCGTTCATGGCGACCGTCAGCCAGGCCGGACAGATCGCCATCGCCGCGACGCTCGGCAAGGCCGCACCGCTGACCGGGACGGTGTTCCAGGCGCTGCAAGGGCCCGTGTTCACCCTGGTCAACGCCGGTTATTCGCGCCGGCGCGAGTTCGAGGCCGACAATCACATCCTCGGCGTGTTCCAGAAGACCGGCCAGGATCCGCAGAAGGCATCCGATTTCTTCAAGACCCTGATGAAGGTCTACCCGTCGAACAGCAATGCCACCACGTCGCTGTTTTCGACCCACCCGGGAACCCAGGCGCGTATCGATAAATTGAACGACTCGGCGCGGGCGCTGCCGCGCCCGCCGAAAGCCGGCGATCCGCCGGGCTGGGCCGAATTGAAGGCGATGTTCCCGACCCCGGCCGGGTTCGGGCGCAGATAACCGTTCCTAGATAAAGACGACGGCGCCGGTTTTCGACGCGTCTTCGAAAAACGTCACGATGCCGCCTTCCTCGATCTGGATGTCGGATCGAAGATCGCCGCGTTTCATCCCCAGGGCGCGCAGCCCCATCTCGCAGACCATGATTTTCACGCCCATGGCGGTGCACGCCGATAGCAGTTCCTGAAAGGCGCCGATGCGCTTCGCCTTGAAGTCGTCGTCCATCGTGCCGGCATCCGAAAGGCCCAGGTCCCGGCCCCGGCCGATCGACATCGCGCGCCAACCGGGCGTGAGCGCCTTCAACGCGTCGCCGGTGAAGAACAGCGTCGCCGCCGTGCCGATGGCCGCCGCGCCCGACGCCATGACCAGCGCGTAATGAACCTTGTCGAAGTCGCCGGAATAGACGACCAGCGAGATCTTGTCGGGCCGCGTCGTGCTCAACGCGCGCCGCCGATCGCGCACGCCGGCGCATCGGTCGCGCCGTGCGCGGATAGATCGCGGATGGTCGGCTTGTCGCCGCACAACGGACAGCCCGGATCGGCCTTGACCTTGATCTTGCGAAACGTCGTCGAGAGCCCGTCGACCACCAGCAGCGACCCCGACAGGCTTTCGCCGATACCCAAAATCTCCTTCAGAACCTCGGTCGCCTGCAAGGATCCGAGCGTGCCGCAGAGCGCGCCCAGCACGCCGGCTTCGGCGCACGACGGCACCATGCCTTCCGGCGGCGCCTCGCGGAAGATGCAGCGATAGCAGGGACCGTGATCGCCGCCCTTGTCCTTCGAATGCGCCTTGAAGGTCGAAATCTGCCCGTCGAAGCGCAGGATCGCGGCGGAGACGAGGGTTTTTCCAAGCAGGTAGCAGGCGTCGTTGACCAGGAACCGGGTGGCGAAGTTGTCCGACCCGTCGGCGACGATGTCGTAGCCGGCAATCAGGTCAGCCGCGTTGCCGGGACCGATCCGGGTTTTATGGCCGATCAGTTTCACGTCCGGATTGATGGCGGCCACGGTCGCGGCCGCGCTGTCGACCTTCGGGACGCCGATCGATCCCGTCGCGTGGGCGATCTGGCGCTGCAGGTTGGAAAGATCGACCGTGTCGTCGTCGACGACGCCGATGGTGCCGATGCCGGCGGCGGCCAGATAAAGCAGCAGGGGCGAACCCAGCCCGCCCGCGCCGATCACCAGCACCTTGGCCGCCAGCAGTTTCTCCTGGCCGATGCCGCCGACCTCGCGCAGCAGGATATGCCGGGCGTAGCGCTTGATCTGGCTCTCGCTGAGCTCCACGCCTATTCCAATCCCAATCCTTCGAACAGCGCCGTCGACAGATAGCGTTCGGCGAAGCTCGGCAGGATCACGACGATGGTCTTGCCCGCCATGTCCGGGCGGCTGCCGACCTCGAGCCCGGCCGCGATCGCCGCGCCCGACGAAATGCCGACCGGCAGGCCTTCGATCCGGGCCACCCGTCGCGCCATCTGGAAGGCGGTTTCGTTGCCGATGCGCAGGATTTCGTCGATCGCGTCCATGTTCAGGATCGCGGGCACGAACCCGGCGCCGATACCCTGGATCTTGTGCGGGCCGGGCGTGCCGCCGGACAGAACCGGACTATCCTCGGGTTCGACCGCGATCATGCGGAACGACGGCTTTCGTTTCTTCAGCACGTCGGCGATGCCGGTCAGCGTGCCGCCGGTACCGACGCCGCTGATCACGACGTCGACCGCGCCGCCGGTATCTTTCCAGATTTCCTCGGCCGTGGTGCGCCGATGGATTTCCGGATTGGCGGGATTTTCGAACTGTTGCAGCATGATCGCGCCCGGCGTCGCCGCGACGATTTCCTGCGCGCGCTGGATCGCGCCGCTCATGCCGCGCGGCGCCGGGGTCAATTCGATCTTGGCGCCGAGCAAGGCGAGCATCTTGCGCCGTTCCACCGACATGCTTTCAGGCATGGTCAGGATCAGTTTGTATCCCTTCGCCGCCGCGACGAATGCGAGGGCAATGCCGGTGTTGCCCGACGTCGGCTCGACCAGCGTCGCGCCCGGCTTGATGCGGCCGTCCTTTTCCGCCGCCTCGATCATGGCGAGCCCGATGCGGTCCTTCACCGACGCCATCGGATTGAAGAACTCGCATTTTCCCAATAGGTCGGCCTTGCACTTCGCCTCGGCCATCAGTCGGCCGAGGCGCACCAGCGGCGTCGCGCCGACGGTTTCGAGAATCGAATCGTAAACGCGGCCGCGAAACTCGGGCTTGGGTTCCGGCGATGTCGCCGGCTTGGTTTTTGCGGGCATGGCTTTGTCGTTCCCTCCATCGCGTGCCGGGGTGCTTCTCCCGGACGACCGTTCTTCTAGATGGTGAAGTCGAGGTTCGCGCGCCCCTCGCTCTTGATGTTGGCGCGATCGGCGCGGGTGCACAAGTCGTCGATCGACATGCCGTCGAGCGTGCGCATCAGCTGGTCCTGAAGCTCGAGCCACAGCGGCCGCACGACCTTGTGGCCGAGCTCCGAGCCCGGTGCTTCCTCGATGGGATCCTCCGCGGTTTCGACCTCGCGCACGACCCGCACGATCTCGCCGACGGTGATGCGCCGGCGTTCCTTCGCCAGCCGGTAGCCGCCGCGCGGGCCGCGCACGCCGGTCAGGATGCCGTGACGCACCAGTTCCTGGAGCGACCGTTCGAGATACCGGCGCGGGATGCCCTGGCGGCGGGTGATGTCCTGGCTTTGCACCGGGGCGCTGCCGGTGTGGTAGGCGATGTCCAGCACCGCCTCGATCGCATAGAGCATTTTTCGCGAAAGCCGCAGCATGATCCGCCTATGTTTCTCTAACGCGCCTTGCCGCCGAGGCCGGAGGACCCGAAGCCGCCGTCGCCGCGCGCGGTTTCCGGCAACGCGGCGGTTTCCCGCCACGCGGCCGCGACCACGGGCGCGACGATCATCTGGGCGATGCGCATGCCGCGTTCGACCGTGAAGGCATCGGCGCCCAGATTGATCAGGGGCACCGCGACCTCGCCCCGGTAATCGGCGTCGATGGTGCCGGGCGCGTTCAGCACCGTGACGCCGTGCCGGACGGCGAGCCCCGAGCGCGGCCGAACCTGGGCCTCGTAGCCTTCGGGCAGGGCCATCGCGAAACCCGTGGGGATCAGCGCCCGTTCGCCGGGACCGAGCACCACGGGCGCCGGAATCGCGGCGAACAGATCGGCGCCCGCCGCATGGACGGATTCGTAGGACGGCAGCGGCAGGTCGGCGCCGTGCGGCAATTTCTTGATCGGAACGTCGATCGCGGTCATCCGGCGGCCGCTTCCAGCTTTTCGGCGATGCGCCGGGCCAACTTTTCCGCCACCCCGCGCTTCGACATCCGGGGCCAGGTCTCGGCGCCGCCGGCCGAGATCAGGTGCACGGCGTTGTCGTCGCCGTCGAAGGTGCCGGTCGCGGGCGACACGTCGTTGGCGACGATCCAGTCGCAGCCCTTCTTCGCCAGCTTGGCGGTCGCGTTGGCGACGACGTTCTCGGTTTCGGCGGCGAATCCGACCACCAGCGCCGGACGGCGATTACCGGCATTGGACAGGGTCGAAAGGATATCCGGGTTTTCGGTCAGCGACAGGGTCGGCGCGTTTCCCGTCTTCTTTATTTTCTGCGACGCGACGCCGTCCGCGCGCCAGTCCGAAACCGCGGCGGCGCAGACGGCGACGTCCACGGGCAGCGCCCGCTCGCAGGCCGCCAGCATCTCGCGCGCGGATTCGACGTGGACCACGCTGACCCCCGCCGGATCGGCCAGCCGTGTCGGACCCGACACCAGCGTCGTTTCCGTGCCGAGACGAGCGAGCGCTTCGGCAATGGCGTGGCCCTGCTTGCCGGAGGAGCGGTTGGCGATGAAGCGCACCGGATCGATCGCTTCCCAGGTCGGGCCGCTGGTGACGAGGGCGCGCCGCCCGGCGAGACGCTTTACGGTCGCGCCCGCGTCAGGCGCGCGAAAAAAATTTTCCACCGCCCGGACGATGTCCATCGGCTCGGCCATGCGGCCCATGCCGAATTCGCCGCAGGCCATGTCGCCTTCCGTCGGCCCGACGGAGAGAACGCCGCGCGAAGCCAGGGTTTTCAGATTGGCCTGGGTCGCCGGATGATCCCACATGCGTACGTTCATGGCCGGCGCGATCATGACCGGCTTGTCGGTCGCCAGCAGCACCGTCGTCGCCAGGTCGTCGGCGATGCCGGCCGCCATCTTGGCCAGGATGTTGGCGCTGGCCGGCGCGACCAACAGCAAATCGGACTCGCGCGACAGACGGATATGGCCCATCTCGTTTTCGTCGGTGAGCGAGAACAGGTCTTGGTAAACCTTGTCCTCGCTGACCGCGCCCAAGGCGAGCGGCGTCACGAATTCGGCGCCGCCCTTGGTCAGCACCGTGCGCACGGCGACGCCCACCTCGCGCAGCCGGCGCACCAGGTCCGGGCACTTGTAGGCGGCGATCCCGCCGGAAACGATCAAGAGAACGCGTTTCGTGGCATTCATGTCCGGATATCCCGTCCTTCGCCCGTCCGCGCAAAGATTAAAGGGCAAGCCACTGCGTGTTTGTCGGAAATTTCACGAGCGGTTGGTGTTATTAAAGTAATGATCCCCGGGAACAGGATCAAGCCCCCAGCGCATACGCCGGATTGAAAGGCCTTAGACCAACAGCAGCGCGGCAACGAGGCCGATCGCCAAGACGGCGGCGACAAGGGGCGCCAAGCGCGGCCGCCGGCGCCCGCCTTTAAGCGCCGATATCGTCTCCGGGTGCAATTTCAAACGCCCGTCGGCCAGCATCTCGCCGGTTTTCTCGATCTGGTCCAGCAGCCGCGGCAAGCGCTCGAATGTCTGGGCCAGGCTGCCGACCGCCTCGCGGACCCGCGCCTCGGGTCCCATCGCGGCCACCACCCAATCCTCGATCAACGGCCGGGCCAGCATCCACATGTTCGCCTCGGGCGCGAGTTTCCGCCCGGTGCCCTCGGCGACCAGCATGGTTTTCTGCAACAAAAGAAGCTGAGGTTGCGTTTCCATCTCGAATGTCTCGGTGATCTCGAACAACTGACCCAACAGGCGGGCGATGGAAATTTCGTTCTGCGGCCGGTCCAGGATCGGTTCGGCGATCGACCGGCAGGCCTGGGTAAAGGCCTCGACCGACTTGTGCCGGGGCACCCAACCGGCCTCGAAGTGAATTTCGGCGACGCGCCGATAATCGCGGTTCAGGAATCCGGTCAGCATCTCGCCGAGGTATCGGCGCATCTTTATATCGAGCCGCCCCGTGATGCCGAAATCGACGGCGACGATGCCGCCGTCGGGGCGGACGAACAGATTCCCCGGGTGCAGGTCGCCGTGAAAAAAGCCGTCGCGGAAGACCTGGCGGAAGAACGCGGCCGCCGCCTTGGCCAACACCGTCTGCGGATCGAACCCGGCGGCGACCACGGCGGCGCGATCATCCAAGGGAATGCCGCCGACCCTGGCCGTGGTCATCACCCGGCGACCGGTCAGCCGCCATTCGACCGCGGGCACGGTGAAATCGGCATCGTCCTTGAAATTTTCCGCCATCTCGTCGCACGCCGATGCCTCGAAACGCAGATCCATTTCCATCGCCACCGTCTCGGCGACGGTTTCCAGCGACTCGACCGGCTTCAAGCGGCGCCACGCGGGCCGCGCCCATTCGAGCCATTCGGCGATCCAGAAAAGCAGGTCGAGATCGCGTTGGAACGCTTCCTCGATGCCGGGCCTGAGGATTTTGACCGCGACCTCGCGGCCGTCCTTGGTCACCGCGAAATGAACCTGGGCGATCGAGGCGGCGGCGACGGCGACGTCGTCGAAACGGTCGAACAGGTCCTCGACCGGCCGCTCGAATTCCCTGGCGATCGCGGCCCTGGCCTCGGCGCCCGAAAAAGGCGCCAGCCGATCCTGCAATTCGGTCAGGTCCTCGGCGATCTCCTCGCCGATCAGGTCGGGCCGCGTCGACAACGCTTGCCCCAGCTTGATGAAGCTGGGACCGGCCTCGGTCAGCGCGCGGGCCAGCCGTTGCCCGGGCCGGCCTTGCGACCGGGCGCCGCCGAACAGATGCAACGGAAACAGCAGCGCCGGCGACACGCCGATCCGTTCGAACACGAACAGCGCGTCGTGCCGCGCCAACGTGCGGCCGACGGCGATCAGGCGCCCGATATTGGCGACGTCGCGAATCACCCGGGCACCGTCATGTGCGCCAGGCGGAATGGATCGCGGCGATCCCGCCCGAAAGATTCCTGACCGTCACCTGATCCAGCCCGGCGTCGCGGATCATGCCCGCGAACGCTTCCTGATCGGGGAAGCGGCGGATGCTTTCCGCGAGATACCGGTAGGCATCGCGGTCGCCGGCGACGAATTCGCCCAGCGCCGGCAGCACGCCGAACGAATAGGCGTCGTAGATCCGATCCAATACCGGCAGGACGACGCGGCTGAATTCC
>CAZDFF010000146.1:0-9194 GCA_964504425.1 uncultured Hyphomicrobiales bacterium | reverse complement strand
TCGTACCCGGTTGGTGCGCGACGACCCGGTCTATGCCGGATACCGGACGCTGGACCCCGGCCGCGCGGTCGAAACCGCACTCGGCGGCGCCATGCTGGCGGCGGCCGACAATGTTGCGCGCTGCCTCGACGACGGCACGGCGCTGGCGAGCGATGGCCAGAGTGCGCTTCGCGTCGAACGGGTGTGTGGGCAGTTGATGGCATTGGCGGACGCCCTCGGTCCCGAAAAGACGCTCGGAGGCATCCCATGAGCACGCTGGCGCTGTTGGGCGGCGAGCCGGTGCGCAAGCAGCCGTTCCCCGCCTACAACACCATGGGCGAAGAAGAAGTCGTTGCCGCGACCCGGGTGATCCGCAGCGGTAATCTTTCGCAGTATCTTGGCGCCTGGCATCCGGATTTCTTCGGTGGGCCCGAGGTCAGAGCGTTCGAGGCCGAATGGGCCGCGGCCCACAAGGCCAAGCACGCGGTTTCGGTCAATTCCGCGACCAGCGGGCTCTATGCGGCGGTCGGCGCGGCCGGGGTCGGGCCGGGCGATGAGGTCATCGTTTCGCCGACCACCATGATGGCGTCGGCGACGGCGCCGCTGATCTTCAATGCGGTGCCCGTGTTCGCCGACGTCGATCCGGTCACATTCTGTCTGTCGCCGGAAAGCATCGCCGCGCGCGTCACGCCGCGCACCAAGGCAATCGTGGTCGTGCACATCTTCGGCGGCCCGGCGGACATGGATCCAATCATGGCGATCGCGCGCGAGCACGGATTGACCGTGATCGAGGATTGCGCCCAGGCGCCGCTCGGCAGCTATCGCGGCCGCCCGGTCGGCACGCTCGGCCATATGGGCGTCTTCAGCTTGAACTACCACAAGCATATCCACACGGGCGAGGGTGGGCTGGTCGTCACCAACGACGACGTCCTGGCTGAGCGGCTTCAACTGATCCGCAATCACGGTGAAGCGGTGGTGCGCGCCAAGGGCGTTCCGAACATCAAGGGCATCGTCGGGTTCAATTTTCGCCTGGGCGAGATCGAAGCCGCTATTGGCCGCAGCCAGTTGGCGAAGGCGCCGGCTCTGATCGACCGGCGCCGTAAGAACGTCGCCTACCTGGAAAAGAAGCTGTCGGGACTCCCGGGGCTGCGCCTGACTCAGATCGAGCAAGGCACCGGGCATGCCTATTACGTCCATCCGTTGATCTATGACGGCGCGGCCACGGGCGTTTCTCGCACGCTTTACATTGATGCCATCAAGGCCGAACTGCCGCCGACGATCCTGCGCGAACAGCACGGGCCGCTGATCGGCGGCGGTTACGTGCGGCCGATCTACCTGGAACCGATGTACCAGCAACAAATCGCCTACGGCGATGTTCAATGCCCCTTCAAGTGCCCCCATTACGGAGGCAAGGCCGATTACTCGCCCGGCCTGTGCCCGAATGCGGAAAAAGGGCATTTCGAAACCATCATTACCCACGAAATGATGCGCCCGCCGATGACCGAAGCCGATCTCGACGCCGTCGCTGCCGCCTTCCACAAAGTTTCGGAAAATCTGGCCGCGCTTCGCGATCATTCCCGAAAGGTCGGCTGACTTTCATGGCGCGGCTGGTGTTCGCGTCCCACGATCCGAGCGGCGCCAACATGCTGTTGCCGGTGCTTCCCATGGCCCGCGCGCGAGGCCACGATGTTCGCGTGCTCGGCGCGGGGCCGGCGGCGGCGATCTTCGGGCAAGCCGGCGAAGACGTGATTCCGGACGTATCGTTCGCCGGCGAAACGAAACCTTCCCTGCTCGTTACCGGCACCGCCATGGGCGGATTCGACCGCGATCTGTGGCGCCGCGCCCGACAGGCGAATGTCCGCACTTTTGCCGTTGTCGATGCTTGGACGAGTTTAAAAATTCGATTTGAACGTGAAAATAGTGATCTGGAGGAGCCTGACGCCGTCGGCGTGGTGGATGCGCCGATGGCCGATGCCGTGAAAGGATGGTCCCGTGCGCGGCTGTATATCGTCGGACAACCGCATCTTCAGGCACTGGAACGGCGCCTTCGCGGAAAGCGCGCAGGACATAAACCGTGTATGCCGCCGGGGATCGTCTTCTTTTCCGAATGCTTGAGGGAAGACGGCCATAAGGCGAGATACGGCATCGATCAATTCGACGTCGCCGAGGTTCTGTTTCCGGCGCTGGCGGCATTTGGGCCGCTCGATTTTTCGCTCAAGCCGCACCCGCGCGAGGCGGCCGACGGATGGCGGGCATTCCTGGCCGAGCGATCGTTTGCCTCGCTTTCCATCCGTGTCGTCGATGCACCATCGGAGCAACTCATGATGGCTGCCGACGGGGTGCTGGGGATATTTACGATGGTCTTGCTCGAGGCGGCACTTGCCCGGATTCCCATTCTTTCGGTGCAGCCGGGTCGAACGCAGATCGTCAACACGCTTTTGGAGCGGTTGCCGGGCGCGCCGGTCGTCGACCTGGCCGAATTGCCGCGGTCGATCGAAAGCTTTCTCATCGCCGTCGCGGAGGGCAAGGCGCCGGCTCCGGAAGGGCTGCTCCCGATTTTGGCCGACGCCGACAAGCGCTTGATGGATGCGATTGAGGCGGAGGCGGCGCCTTAACGGCGCTTTTCGAAAACGGCGGTCCAGGTCCGCGACAGCAAATCGTCGATGGTGACGCTCGGGTTGATTCGGCGGCAATCGTCGAGCGCCTGCGTTGCCGCGTAATACGCCAATCCCTTGGTGCCGATCCAGATATCCTTTACGTCGGTATAGCCGCGCCGAAATCCGCGGCATTGCAGGCCATGGCGCTCGCCGGCGGCGATGATGTCGGCCACGGTCATATGCGCGGTGGTGGACCGGTATCCGGCACGGACGGCGTCGGCGATTTCTGGACGGCAGGTATCGACGTAACGGATGAAATCGTCCCGAGTCGTGCGGGCGTGCATCCAAGGGGCGTCCATCGGCAGTTCCAGGCAATCGCCATGATAATGGTAAAAGTAAGTGTCGGTGAGGTAATGCCAGCCGCCGGGCGCCAATAAGTCGGCGATCTTCGCGAAGTAAGATTCGACGTCGAAATAGAGCAGCCCGGTGTTGGTCGTAACGATTTCGTAGCGTTCGCCGGGGGCATTCCAGGCCATGAAGTCGGACTGGACGAAACGGTCGAGCGAAACGTTTCGATTGGCATCGGATAGGAACAGCTGATAGGGCGGATAGAATACGTCGTTGATCGGGCTGTCGCCGTGGACGGGATGTGGCCGCGAGATCTTGCCCAAATCTTCCGCCGCCGTCGCGTACCGCCCCACGGTCCACCGCAGATCGTCGTCGCTGAAATAACCGTGTCGATCCGTCAGATCCACCCCAGCGGCGTAATCGCACAGGCCGAGTAGCTTGAGAATCCGGGGAAGGACGGCGGGACCCGTTGCCACGTCGAGTAGGCGTGAGCCTGGGCGCGGTTTTCGTCCGCATTCCTCCAACAGTCGCGCGGTGCCGACTGCGGCGAAGACCTTGGGAATGTAGAAACTAGGATCGGTCGGATATCCGTGGGTTTCCTGGCTCTTGTCCGTCTGCGGCGCCAAGTGTCGTGCGACGAACTCCGGATAGTCACGGGTACCGAGCGGCCAAGCAGTACGCATGCCGTAATATCCGGGGATGAATCGGATGCTGCGACCGTCGGACGTGGTGAATGCAGTAGGATCGGTCATGATCGTGTCAGGTATCGGTGGGACGTTCTATGTCTTCAAGGTCAATCGCCTGAACCTAGCCGCAAGGCGGTCTCGAAGTCACGCGTCCTCGGCTTGACAGGCGTCCGGAAGCCAAGAACAATGCCGTGAAGCTCGGTCCGAGGGGCCGATGGACCAGGGGGATGATGTCATGGCCGGGGCGATGGAATTGGGGCCGTTGGAACAGCAGGCGTTCAGCCTTTCGCGTGTCGCCATCCTGCTCGATACCGTCCGCCAAGGCGACAGCAAGCCGGAACTCGCGGCGGCGCTCGAGGAAAATCTTGAATTGTGGGTGGCGATTCGGACTTTGGCGGAATCTCCGCAGACCAAGCTTGCCCAGGAGATCAAAGAGAATCTGGTCAAACTGTCGAATTTTGTCGCCGAAACCGTCATGAAACGGGGCGTCGACGTTTCCGCCGGGACCCTCGATACGCTGATCAATATCAATCTGCAGATTTGCGAAGGCCTGCTGGAAAGCGTCCGCCGGTAGATTGTACCGGGTACGCCGATGCGCCCGGCACCCGTAGGGGCCGGGCTTTTCCGCGCGCCCGCGTCAGGTCAGGTAGTTCGACAGACTGAGTTCGCGGATGCGCGCGAGAGCCTGATAGGAGGCTTCCAGGGCGCGGGTGTCGTCGAGCAATCGGGTGATCGCTTCCGTCGGGTTTATGTTTTCGATGCCGTCGATGCTTTCGTCCAGGAAGCCGATGAACTTCCGATGGGATTCGTTGGTGGCGTCGACCAGGACCTGGTTGAATCCGACGCGCTGCTCCAACGTTTCGATGTTGCTGACGAGTTCGGTGCCGAACGGCGGCGTGCCGATGACCGTGCGGTCCAATGCGCTGCCGAGCAGGTAGCGCGCCTGGTTAATGCGCTGGGCGTTCTGGTCGAGCCCGCCTTCGGTTCCGTAGGCACCTTGGGCGATGAGGCTCATGGCTCGGATCGCCTTTTCGAACGCCGGATCGACGGCGTTAAGATCCAGCGTGATCGAACGGTCCGTATCGACCCGATGGGTCAGGTCGACCTCGTCGCCATTGTAATAGTTGCCGGCGGAAATCGTGCCGTCGACCTCGCCGCCGGCCGCGCCTTCATCGGTCAGCCGCTTCATGACGATCGTTAGCGGGTCGCCGGCGGTATCGACCGTGTAGGTGCCGTCGTTGTTCGTGGAGCCCGAAACCGTGAACGCGGATCCGGCGGGAATATCGTCCAACAAGCCGGTGCCGGTCATCGTTCCGGCCGCGCGGTTGAACGTCACGGTGTCGGTGACCGTCAGGATCGTATAGGGGTCGTTCGGGGCGGGATAGGTGACCGTCACGGCGACGGGGCCTTCGTCGGTAAACTGTTCGGTTACCAAATCGACGCTGGTACCGCCGCCATTGACGGCCGAGACGGTGTAGAAGCCGTCGTTCGATGCCGTGCCGGAAATTTCGATCCGGGCGCCCACCGAGACGTTGGCGAATTGTGCCGTGGTCGACGTGACGCGGCTGACGCCGGTGCCGCCGGTATCGCGCTCGAAATAAAGCCAATTGGCATTGCCGGCGCCGTCGTCGGAAATCGAAAACTTCTCCAAATGGGCGTTGCGCGTTGTCGGATAGGCCGTGGCGGCGCCGTCGAAATCCGCCTGGAACTGGGAAAGGGATGTCAGATTAAGGTCTACGGGCGGGGTCTGCACCCTGGCGCCCGACAGAACGTAACGGCCGTCGGCCTGGGTATTCAGCAGCGCCTGCATGCTTTGGAGCGACCGGAATGCCCATTCCTGTATGTCCTGAACGGCGGCCTCGGTCTTCACGCCGCTTGAATTGAAAGTATCGAGCGCGTTGCGGAAGTCGCGAATGACCTCCTTGGCGCCGTCCAGGACGGTCGCCGTGGTATCAAGGCGAAGCTGCATCGCATTGTTGTTGCGGGTGAACCGATCCAAGGCCGCTGCCGTGGTCTCCAGGTTGACCAGGCGCTGTGCCTCGGTACCGATGCCCCCGTATGTTTGGGACACTTTTTCGCTGGTGATCTGAACTTGCCCTTCGTTGATGCGCTGCTGTGTGCGCAACAGAAGGTTCACCAGCGTATTGTTCGTGGCGTACGTTCCAAGGCGGATGGTCATCTCAATCTCCCTACGCGACCGCGCGGTCGAGCGCGTCGAACATCCGTTGGATGACGGATATGACGCGCGCCGCGGCGGAGTACGCTTGCTGGAAAAGGATCAAGGTCGACATCTCTTCGTCCAGGTTAACGCCGCGAACGTTGTCGGATTTTCCTTGCAATGCTTCGGTCAAGGACGCCTCGAATTCGACGTTCTGTTCGTGCGATGCTGCCAGGTCGGCATTGCGCGCGACGATGCTGGTCGCGTATCCGGTGAACGACGTCGTCAATTGCGACAGCCCGCCGGCGCTGTTGAATGTCGAATTCGACGTCAACAGGGTCGCCAATTGCTGCGCCACGGTGTCGTCGCCGACGCTCATGAAATACTCGCCCGAGGCGCCGATGTTGGCATCCCACTGCATCGCGCCGATCGCGATATTTCCCGGGTTTGAAATGATGTCGCTTCGCACATCGAGCGTGCTGGAGACCCGGACGTCGGCGATTTCCATGCCGACGGTCGTCAGGATCGTCCCCGCGCTTTGAGTCAGCGTGAAGCTGGAACCCTGATCGTGCGAGATCCGAAGACGGAATCCCGAGCCGTCGGGCACGACCGTCGCCGTGATATCCTGCATGCCGTTGTTGATCGCCGTGGCGATGTCTTGGAGGCTCGAGCCCGCCGTGATGGCGAGCGGACTGCCGGTCATCGCGCCGCCCGCATCCCGGAAGACCAATGTACCCGCGCCCGACGAAAAGCCGGCCGACTGGATTGCCGACTCGTAAACGTTTTCCGCCAGGTTATCGACGAAGAAGTCGTTGAGGCCGAAGAAATTGGAGAACCCGCTGATCGTCTGGTCGATGGTGCCGTCGCCGTCGGCATCGAAGCCGATCGCGGCATCCGCCTGGGTACTGCCGGCCGTGGTGGCGGTTTCGTCGCGGAAAACGAGCCCCACGGTCGATGTATTGAGCTCGATCGTGAAATGGCCGCTGGCGTCGACGTCCACCGCGGCATTGGCCGCGCCGTTCGCCTGCAGCCAGTTTTGCAGCTTGGTTGCGACGTTGTCGATCGTCCAGGGGCCGCGCGCCGTGAGCGCGCCGGGGCCGATGGCGGCATCGGTCATGATCGTGCTCAGCTTGGTCGAAACCGTTTGATCACCGTTGGTGTCGAACAGCGCGATCGTGACGTCGTCGACGCTGTTGGCCGCATCGATCGTGATCGTTTGGGTGCCGGGTTCGGTGAAGATGCGCGATCCGGTCGCGGAATTGATCCCTGGGAAGGGGGCGCCGCGATTATGCACCTTGTTGAATTCGTCCCGCAGGGTGCCCGCCAGATTATCCAACTGGCTTTGCAGGTTGGGCAAAACATCGTCGCGCAGGTCGATCAGGCCCTTCAATTGGCCGCCGCGGATTTCGTTGGTGATGTCGTTGTTGCCGGTATTTTCATTGATGAACAGGCCGCCGAAATCGCCTTCGGCGTGAGTCGTCGTCGGCGTGACGGACGATGCCGGCGAGTGGCTGAGGGTTGCCGGCGTGTTATCGACCAACGTCCGTCCGGCCGTAGTGAAGACGACGACGTCCCCGTCGGAGCGGTAGAAATAGCTGATGTCGATCAATGACGCGAGTTCGTCGAGTGCGCCATCGCGCTGATCGCGCAGGTCGGTCACGTCGCGCCCGACCGTGCTGTTGGAGATGATGTTGTCGTTCAGTTCGTCGATGCGGGTTGACAATTGATTGACTCGATCGACGATATCGGCGATGGCCTTGTCGGTCTGCAGGCGCAAGTCCTGGATGGTGTTGCTCATGGACTGAAGCTTCAGGACGATATTTTGGCCCCAGCGCACGACGTCGCTTTGTTCGAGCGTGCGATCGGCCGAAACGGCCAGCGTCTCGACGGCGTTGCTGAATTCCTCGAAGATGTGGGCGATCGAATTGTTGTCGCCGGGGGCGCCGAAGGTTTCTTGAACCCGATCGTAAAAATTGCTTTGCACGTTCAAGGCTTGGTATTTGCTGATTTCCAGTCGCAGGCTTTTCATCAGGCCTTCGTCGACGCGGCGGATGACGTCGGAAATCTGTACGCCGGCGCCGGTCCCGGCGACGACGCGCTGTTCCATGTTTACGATCTTGCGCGAATAGCCCGGCGAATTGACGTTCGCAATGTTGTTGGCGACCGAGTCGAGCGCCGCTTGGTGGGCGAGCAGGCCGCTTTGAGCGGCTTTTAGCGCCTGTGTCAGATCGCCGGCCATTGTTCGTCTCCCGCCTAACTCGTCGTCAGAGCGATTGGTTCAAGGACAACGGCAGGCCGTGCGGGGCGCCTCGGTGGCGTTCCACGCCGATGGCGCCGTTCGCCGCGTAGGTGCCTGGTCCCGGCGCGCTTTCCTTCACCGCGGCGGCGATCATGTCGACGACGCGCCGGTTGGCCTCGATGGCGACCTTCAGAAGCTTGGCGTTTTCGGTCATCAGGCCGCTGATCTTCTCGCCCATGCCGCGGAGCCGTTCGCGCAGGTCGAGGTCGACCTCGGCGAGTTCTCCGTTCATTTCGACGAGCGCATCGATCCGCGACTCGTAAACGCGCCCAAGTGTCGTCTTTTCGTCGAGGATGCCGGCGAGACCGGTGCGATCGCGAGACTTCAAGACCTTGTTCTCCATTGCGAGGACGTCGGCAAGACGGCCGGTGACGGCGAGAAGGTCCTTGACCCGGTTGGTGGCGCTCATGGCTATTTGACCTCCTGTGCTTTCATCATTTCGCGGTAGACCATGTCGGCGATGCCGACGCCGCCGGCGCGCGCGATGGCCTTGCCGAATTCCTGAATTTGGAACGATTTCCATACATCCTCGCCGGCGCCGCCGTCGAAAGGCTTCTCCGGCTTAATGTTCTGGAACATCGGCTGGAGCATCTGACCGATAAAGAAGGATTCGAAATCCTGCGCCACCTTGCGCGCTTGCTGTTCGTCGCCCTTCTTGCCGAGCTTCGGCGCCAACGTTTGCGCGGATAGGAAGCGATCGGCTTCGATCGAGATGGGTGCGCCGGTCATTACATCACCTCGATATCGGCTTGCAGCGCGCCCGCCGCCTTGACCGCTTGCAGGATGGTGATCATGTCGCGTGGCCCGATGCCGAGCGAATTCAACCCGTTCACCAATTCCTGGAGGGTCACGCCCTGATTGAGCACGCCCAGGCGCCGGTCGGACTGCTCGTCGACTTGGATGTCGGTGCGGTCGACCGTTTCGGTCGTGCCGGCCGTGGAGAAGGGGCCGGGTTGCGAAACTTGCGGCGTTTCCGTGATCCGGATGGTCAGCGCGCCTTGCGCGATGGCGACGGTGCTGATGCGCACGTTTTCGCCCATCACGATGGTTCCCGAGGTTTCGTCGATGACGATGCGCGCCGCCTGGTCGGGTTGGACTCGCAGTTGTTCGATGTCGGTCAGAAGATT
>CAZDFF010000145.1:0-9200 GCA_964504425.1 uncultured Hyphomicrobiales bacterium | reverse complement strand
GACGCGCGGTGCGAAGACTTAACGCTTGGGTGACGGATTCGCCAGTTGGAAGGCCGTGCGCGGCCTATGCGTTGCGGTTTAACAACAACGCGGCGTTGCGACGCGCCAGTGAAAGCTCAACCGCGGGATCTTCGAACGAAACGCGCTTTCGGCCTTCCCCCGTCTCAAGGCATCCCTGCCAAGCAGCGGGGCAAGCGGATCATAAGAACAGGATCGAACGTGCCTCACGTCTGTTCCTGCTGTATGATGGCCCAACACCACCCCTTGTAGGCGAGAAAGCCCGTGCCGCTTAAGATCGACCTCAAACCCGGCGACAAGATCATCATCAACGGTGCCGTCCTGCAGAATGCCGGCACCAACGCGAAGCTCCTGGTGCATAACGATTCGGCCATTCTCCGGGGCAAGGAGATCATGACCGAGGACGAGGTCAAGACGCCCGCCGCGCACGTCTATTTCGCCCTTCAGTGCGCCTATATGTTTCCCGGCAAGGAAGCGCATTACCTGAATCAGTTCTCCAAGCTGGCCGAGGAGTATCTGGCGGCAAGTCCGAGTTCCGCTCCGCTGATCGCCGAAATCCTGGACGCGGTTCAGGACAACAGCCTCTACAAGGCGCTGAAGACGAGCCAGAAACTTCTCGATCATGAAGAAAAGTTGATGGAGGCCGCGCGTCAGGCGCTTAGCGACGAGGGGGACGACGCGCCAAGCGACGGCCCAAGCCACCGCACTCCCTAAATTCAAGATTCCGCAGAAGCGCAGCGCACGCCGCGCCGGTCAGGATATTTCGTTCACCGAAGTCGGCGGGCTTTCCGGCGCCTTGGATTTCTCGTCGCCGGACTCCTGAGCATCGGCCACCGTCTGCAGCCCTTCGAGCAGACCCGACGCAATGTTCCGATTGATTTCGACGAGAGGAAGAATCTTTTCCGGGACGGTGTCCGCAAGAAGCTCGACCGTATGATTGTCGATATACTTGCAGAGCGTCAGCATGTCGATGCGCAGGTTTTCCGGACAGTTCGAATTGCCGATCGTCAGTTCCGCCTGAAAAATCGTCCATAGACGCCAGTTCAGGCGCACGGCGTCGCGCATCCTGTTCTTGTTGTCCTTCGAAGGATCTTCCTCGAACGCAGCGATGGATACGGCCATGCGCCGTGCCGCTTCGGTCAACGCCCAGGCCTCGGTATGCGTGGGCGAGCCCCCCCGCGGTACCGTCGAATACCCGCCGGACGCCTTTCCGTAGGGTCCATAAGCCATTGTCGCTCCTTCTCGAACGTCTTCTTACAGCCGTGAGATGCGGCCTCAAAATAAGCGAACCGAGAGATCAATAACAGTCTTTTTCGGGTACGGCAGTGCCGCCGACCGCAGGAGGCGGGCCCGGCATAATTTGCCGCCCCGGATAGGTCGGTATTGTCCGCAAGGCAACGGACCGGCCCCACCCGGCGGCCAGCGGGCGAAAATTAGCTCTGATTTTTCAATCGCTTTTGCATCGATGCCGGCTGGCACACCCCTTGCAGGCCACTGGGCCGTCATAGTCACGTCCGGACCGCTGCGAGGAACAATGGACCAAGTCGCTCTCAAGTCGAAGAATTACGCCGACCCCATTCACACAGCGCAAGGCGCCCGCGACGCCGTTGCGTCGCTAGGCGGCTTTTCCGTCAACTTCAGCGATATCCTCGCCAAGGCCGGCCGGCGCATCGAAACTAACGTGAACGGGCTCTCCGACCATGCGGATCTGGCCCGCGCCCAAGATCGGCCCGACGAACCGCGCCCCGACGAAACATACGATACCCGCCGCGACGACCGCCCGCGTGATGCCGAACGCGATGTCGAACACCGGCCTCACGCCGACGACCGGCGCGATAATCGCGCCGATGACCACCGGCCGGCCCATCGCGACGACCGGGCCGATCATGCCGCCGACCGGCGCGATGCATCCTCGGACCACCGCCGGGACGACCGGCCAGCGGCAACCGACACGGCACGCCCGTCGTCCGAAACCGCCGGCACGAAACACGACTCGACGGTCGACACGGACGACAAGACGGCGACGGCCGATGCCGGACACGGCGACAAGAAGCACAAGAAGACCGAGGGCTCGGACGGCACCGAAGAAGCAACGGCAAAAGGCGGCGCTAAGAAATCCGGCGACGCAACCGGCAACGAGGCTGGATTAGCCGCCGCCCTGAAGCATCAAACCGAAACGACCGTCGCCGCCCTGCTAGCCCAGCGGAATGCCGCCCAAACCGAAAACGGCGATACCGCCGGCGGCAAGGAATCGCGGGCACGTGGCCGAGGCGAGGCGGGAGACAATACCGCCGGCACCCTTGGGCAACTGGTACGCCAGGCGGCCGGCGAGAAGGCGCAGGGTCAAACCCAGACGAAGGGCGGCGATCAGGCCGCGACGCAGGGCACAGCAGACAATGCCGACGGCGAAAACCTCGACGGCGCCACAGAAACGAAGGCCAAGAATTTACTCGATGCCGCAACCAATGCCAAGGCGCGCCAACAGGCCGCCGAGATCGCCGACCGCATCGGCGACGGCAACCGTGTCCAGGTCAAGGTCACGAGCGGCAACGAGTCCCAGGGACTTGTTTCGAAACCGGGCGCCGCGTTGACGCCCACCGCCGTCACCGCGGACGGCCAATCCCAGACTCCGACGGCCCAGGCTGCCGTCGGCGTCGCTCAGGTCCAAGCGCAGACTCAGGCCCAGAATCAGCAAGGCCAAGCCCAGGCCGCAGGCCCGCAGGCCATCGGCGACGCCAAGACCCAGGCGGCCACGGCGGCGCAAACGGGCCCCCAAGCCGCCGCCGGTCAGGGCGGCGACGCGCCGTCGACCCAGAACGCCAACGCCGCCGGCCAGTCGAACCAGGCAAGCCAGACGGCCCAGGCCAGAAACGCCGAGGCCGCGGCGCAACCCCGCCTCCATGCCTTCAAGCAACAGGTCTTGGACCAGGTCAACGTCCACGTCGCAAAGGGCCTGGAATCCGGCAAGGACAAGATCACCATCAACCTCAAGCCCGCCGAACTGGGACGCATTGAGGTGCAGATGGAAGTCGCCCGCGACGGTCGCATGGTCGCCACCATCACCGCCGACAACCGCGATACGCTCGATCTGCTGCAGCGCGACTCGCGCGACCTCGCCAAGGCGCTTCAGGACGCGGGCATGCAGACCGATTCCGGGAACCTTCAATTCAACCTGCGCGAACAGGCGGGCCAGGGTCGTAACGGCCGTGACCGAGCCCCGTCGGGGCCGGCGCGCATCGACAATATCGGCGAAACCGCCGATGCCGGTCCGACCGCGTCGCTCTACGGCGGCGGCATTCGTGCCGACGGCCGCGTCGACATCCGCGCCTGAAAATCGGAGCTAGAGAACGATGGCAATCCTTAGCGGCATTTCCGGCTCGGCCAGCACCGATCCGAATTCGAAATCCGGCCAGTCGCAGGTCAAGCTGGAAGAGGACCTGAACCGGTTCCTCAACCTGCTGGTCACCCAGTTGAAGAACCAGGACCCCCTGGACCCGCTGGATGCCAACGAATTCACCTCGCAGCTCGTCCAGTTCGCCAGCGTCGAACAGCAGATCTATCAGAACGCCAACATCGAAAAGCTGATCAACATCCAGCAAAGCTCGCAAGTGTCGGCCCTGGTCAACTTCGTCGGCATGACCGTCGAAGCCACCGGCCAGAAGGTGCCGCTGGAAAACGGCGAAGCCAAGTTCAGCTACACGCTGGGTTCCAACGTCAGCAAGACGACGATCAGCATCGTCAATTCCTCGGGTCTGACGGTTTTCTCGACCGAGGCGGAAACCAGCGCCGGACGGCACGAATACACCTGGGACGGCCGCGACAAGAGCGGCAACGCGGCGCCCGATGGGTCGTACACCGTCATCGTCTCGGCGCAGAATCGCGAAGGCGCGCTGCAGGACGTCGAGCATACGGTGTACGGCCGGGTCACCGGCGCCGGCGCCGACAACGGTCAGGTCACCCTTTTCCTCGGCGATATCGAAATTCCGCTGGTCGACATCCTCGGCGCGCACGAAACCAAGACCGCCGAAGGCGAAACCGTCAACTGAGACACTTGAATCAATCGGATCGGAGCCGCCGGCTCCGACCTAGGGAACGCGAAGGCATCGGCCGGCCAGGCCGGCAGATCGAAGGAGAAGGACAATGAGCTTATTCGGTGCGTTGGCTTCAGGCGTATCGGGCCTTACCGCCCAGAGCAGCGCCATGGGTGCCATCTCGGACAACATCACCAACGTCAGCACGATCGGCTACAAGAACACGGTCGTGAACTTCCAGACGCTGGTGACGAAACAGACGTCGAGCACGTTCTACTCCGCCGGCGGCGTGCAATCGAAGCCGCGCCAGGACACGGGCGTGCAGGGCCTTCTCCAAGCTTCGACCTCGCAGACCGATATTTCGATCTCGGGCCGCGGCTTCTTCGTCGTCAACGAGGCCGCCGTCCCGGGGATTTCGAACGAATATCTCTATACGCGCTCGGGCTCGTTCTTCCAGGACGACGAGGGTTTCCTTCGCAATACCTCCGGCTACTACCTGCAGGGCTGGCCGGTCAACGCGTCGGGCGAAGTGGTGCCGGCAAACAAGGATCTGACCATCGCCAACCAGAACATCATTTCGACCGATTACTTGGCGTCGATCAACCTGAACCGGGTCGGCGGCACGGCGGCGGCGACGACGAATATCTCGATCGGCGCCAACCTGCCGTCGACCGACACCGCCGGCAAGACCCACAAGACCGACGTGCAGTTCTTCGACACACTGGGCAACCCGAACACCGCCAGCTTCGTCTACACCCGCACGGCGACGGACAACAACTGGGAAATAACGGTGGTGCCGCCCCCGGGCACCGCCACGGCGACCCTGGAAGACAGCAGCGGCAACGCCAACTTCAGCATCGGTCAGTTGGAATTCCTGAACCGCCCGGCCGACGGCGCAACGGTCGTGATCGACGGCGTCACCTACGAATTCGACGACGACGGCGCCTTCACGGGCGGCAACACCCAGGTCGACATCTCGACCAACACGTCGCTGGCCCAGGATGTTGCGTCGCTGGTCGCGCGGATCAAGGCGGTCGATACGGATTTCGCCGACGCGGGCGGGTTCACCAATAACCGCGTCCAGGTCAGCCCCGGCAGCACCACGACCATCTACTTCACCGAGAACGGAACCCGACAAATTTCCGTCAACGCGGCGGGCCTTTTGGATGCCAACGGCGCCTTCATCACGAAACAGGAGAGCTCGTTCAACGTTCGAAAGATCGACCAGGATTATTCGGCGTTCGATCAGTTTACGTTCACGGGCGTGCCGGCGAACGGCAATACCGTACAGATCAACGGGATCACTTATACCTTCAACAACGCGGAAGCCGCGGGCGATAACGATACGACGATTTCGACGACAGCCGGTACGATAGCCGCCATGCTGGCCGATCTGGAATCGGCGATCGAAGCCAACGATCCCGACTTCTCGGTCGGCGGCACCGGCGTGCGCGTCCGCCAGAACAACAACTCCGGCGCCATCGACACCCTTGTCCTTTCGACGTTGTCGAGCGGATCTTACGACGTGACCTTCTCCGCCGGCTTTACCGGCCTCCCGACCGAACCGGACGGCACCGCAACCTATGTCGCCGCCACCGCGCATTCGGTCGTATCCAATAACGACATCGTCTTCGACAGCGACGGCCTGCCCGCCCGGTTCAACGTCGCCGAACTGGAAATCACCGGGTTCTCGAACGGCGCCGCCGACATGGACGATGCCGCGTCGAACAGCCCGCAAATCACGCTCGATCTGGGCAACGTCGGCGAAGCCAACGGCTTCACCCAGTTCGGCGCGTCGTACACGCCGGTGTTCATCACCCAGAACGGTTCGCAGTTCGGCACCTTCGCCGGCGTCACCATCTCCGCCGACGGCCTAGTAACGGCGTTGTTCGACAACGGCGAAACCCGCCCGGTGTTCAAGATTCCGATCGCGACCTTCACCAACGTGAACGGGCTGGAAGGCCGCTCGGGCAACGTCTGGAATTCGACCGAAGCGTCAGGCGACTTCACGCTGCGCGAGGCCAACAACGGCCCCTCCGGCCTCGTCGTTCAAGCCGCACTCGAAGCCTCGACCGTCGACATCGGCCAGGAGTTCACCAACATGATCGTCGTGCAGCGCGCCTATTCGGCCGCCGCCAAGATCATCTCGACGGCCGACCAGATGCTCGAAGAACTGATGCGAGTGAAGCGTTAACGCTTAGCCTTTCGTTTCTACCCACCCACCGTCCCAAACCCCGGACCGGCCCGATCAGAACGATCGGGCCGGTTCTGTTTTGGCCCGCTCATTCCGCTTTCTCTTTCAATCGCCTAGCATCGGGCAGGGTTGGCGTTGCTAGGCAAAAGTAACCCGTTTGCAACCCGATGTTCTCAAATCGTCCCGAGGGCCTTGTCTATGGCGTCCGCCGCGTGGGCGTCCGATGCGCCGATCAGGTGCGCGTAAACGCTCATGGTGATCGCCGGGCTTGCATGGCCCAGGCGCTTGCTCACCGTGACGACATCGACGTTTTCCCGAAGCAAGTGGCTTGCGTGGCTATGGCGAAGGCAATGGAACCGCACCCCGGCCAGGGAAAGCCGCTTGGCGAGTCTGTTCCACTCCCAAGATAGCTTGTTCGGGCTTAGGGGTGCCCCGTTCAGGTGGCAGAACAAAAGCGCGTCCTCGGGCATCCTGCCGAGTCCCAGGGCCATCCGCTGCTCAAGACGCTTTTGCCGGTGCGCCTTCAATTCGGAAATCAGCCCGGCGCCTATCGAGATTGTCCGCCGACCGCTGGCGGTCTTTGGCGCCTTCAAGCGTCGACCATGGGCCTCGGTTTCCTCAACCGACTCGTCAATCCGCATGGTGCCCTTCAAGGCGAGGATTTCGCCGCGCCGGGCACCGCTGTACAACGCGATCAAGACCGGCAGATAGAGCGCCCGGCCCTTCAAGGCTTCAAGGACCGCCCGCACCTGTTCCGCCGTCAGGATTTCCGCCTCGGACTTGGCGACCTTCGGCGCCTTCGCCTTCGCCGCGACATTGACCGCGACGATGTTCTCCGCGACGGCATCGTTAAGCGCCCGGCGCAACAGCCGGTGGACGTGCCCGACCGTGCGGGCCGCGAGGGGCTTGTCGCCCGACAACAGGGCCGTATGCCAATCCTTGATCGCCGTCAGTGTCAGGCCTTGCAAATGCGTTGTGCCAAGGTGCGGCTTGATCTGGCCCGCGATAAATTCCCGGTATCTTTCCGCCGACCGCGCCGACAGGCCCGCGACTTCGGCCCGTTCGATCCACTTGTCCAGCCATTCCCCGACCGTGATCTTGCTCTTATCGACGTGCTGGCCGTCGTCGATTGCCTTCAAGGCATCGCGAAGCGCCCGTTGGGCATCGGCCTTGCTGCCGGTGATGGTCGAATAACACTGGTTCCTCTTTCCGCCGACGCGGGGGCCATCGTATTTGACAAGCCACTTGTCCCGACCGCGATTGATAATTGAGCCCTTCATTTGGATTTGTCCTTTCGTGTTGCCTTCGCCCGTCCGGCGCGGATTGTCGCTTCGCGTTTATGGGCGTGCCGGTACTCGGCATCGCGAAGCGCCTTTTTGAGATCGGGACTCGCTTCAAACGGCGGTGGCTCGGCTGCGTTCCGTGTTGCCACCTCCCAACGGTAGGTATCGAAAGCCCGTTGCACCGCCTCGGCCACCTTTTCTTTTGCGACCCTTTGAAAGTCTTGGTTGCCGGTGTGCGGCGGGAACGGCACGGCGGCGGCATATCGAGCCCACAAGCCAGGATCATCGCCAGCGGCTTCCGTCGCCGCGCGAAGGACGCGGCAATATTCGACAAGCAAACCAAGATCGCTAATTTCCAGTCCTGCGGACGCGGAAAGAATTTTAGTAACTCGCCTCAAATCATGGTGCTCAAAATCCGCGACGATATCGAGAATGTCGGCAATGTGAGTGCTAACCGGCAGACTCTTTCGGCCCATCCATACTGCCTCATTCGCCGCGCTCTCCGTCAGCCGCCGAAGCGTTTCAGGCGTGACGGCGATTGACAGCACTCGGTCGCGCTTTTGTCCCGGAGCCAACTTCGGCCGTCCGCGTTTCGGTTTGCTAACCATTCGTCCCTCATAATTTTGACTTGTCGAAAATCATTTAAAGCATTTTATAAAATAGGCGTCAAGAGGTACAAAGGCGGGGAACAGAATTTCTTATTTGGAGCCAGCCGACATGACCGAAGCCGTCGAAATCAAGGCCGTCGAACCCCTGTTCGCGAACGCCTACGAGATTGCCCCCGTCCTCGGGCTTTCCGTCCCGAGCGTCTACAAGGGCATCGCCGCCGGGGAAATCCCGCACGTTCCCGTTGGGCGTCGGAAGCTTATCCCCTGGGCCTGGGTTCGCGAAAAAGCCTCGGCCGCGTAGGACAGCCCCGATGGCCGCTGGATACTTCCTCGTTCGCCGTGGGCTCATGGATAGCCCCCTCTTTCGTCGGGAACCGCTGACGGAACGCGAGGCGTATCTATGGCTTGTCGAACACGCGGCATATGCGCCCCGGCAGTATCGGATCGGCGCTCATGTGTTCGATCTCGAACGCGGGCAACTCGCGGTCACCGTCCGCTTTTTGGCTAATCGCTGGCAGTGGTCGAAAAGCCGAGTCGAGCGAGCCATCGCTGGTTTCAAAACGAGGACGCTAATCGAGACAGCAACCGGGACAGTCGCGACCGTCGTAACTATTTGCGGATACGACGAAATGCAGGATGGCCAGCAAGCGAGCGAGACAGCGACCGGGACGCAAACCGAGACAGCAGCGGGACACGAACCGGGACAAAACAGAAAGAAAGATCAGAAAGAAGGTAACCAAATAAAAGAAATCTTTGAGCGCGATTTCTGGCCGGTGGTCCCCAAGAAGGTCGGCAAGGACGCTGCTCTCCGTGCGTTCAAGTCTGCGGTCAAGCGCGACACCCTCGAAAGCATCCTTGAAGGTGTGAAGCGGTGGTCCGCCGAGTCCGCCGGACAAGATCGCCAGTACATCCCACACCCGGCGACCTGGTTGAACGCGGGCCGCTGGCAGGACGCGCCCGAAGTCGGCACCGATCCCGCCGCCGATTTCCTCAATTCGATTGGAACTGACGATGAGCATGAAAAACGCACAACTCGCGCGGCTTAAAACCATTTTCTTGGATGAGA
>CAZDFF010000144.1:0-9227 GCA_964504425.1 uncultured Hyphomicrobiales bacterium | reverse complement strand
GCCCTTGCCCGCGGCCGTCAGCGCCTTGGCCAGCACCACGGCCGCCGGCACCAAGTCGGGGGCGAGGTCGAGCGCGTCCCGCGCGTGCCGTGCCGCCATCTCGCCGTCACCCTTTTCGTCCGCCTCGAGCGCGAGGCCGAGCGTCAGCACCGCGCGGCGGCGGCGCGCCGTTTCCGGTTCCAGCTTGAGGCGGCGCTGCGAATCGTCGAGCGTCGCGCGCGCGTCCAGCCACTGCCCTTTCTGCACCTGCATGTCGAACAGCGCCTTGGTCACCCATTCGCTTTTCGGCCGCAGTCGATAGGCCCGCCGCGCCAGATTGAGCGCGCGCTCGGTGTCGCGGCGCTTGACCGCCTGGCTCAGCAGGCCGCGAATGCCGAGGAATTCGGTTTCCGGGTTGTCGGCCATCGCCGCGAAGAATTTTTCCGCCGCCGTGTCGTCGCCCGCGAGCTGCGCCGCCTGCGCCGACAGTAGCATGGTCAGCGGCGGTTCGTTCAGCAGGACGTCGGCGCGCTTGACCTGGCGCCGGGCTTCGTCGGCGTCGCCGGCGGCGACCGCCACCATGCCCTTGGTCAACGCCTGATAGCCCTTCTGCTTGCGCTTGGCGCGCCACGATTCGCTCAGGGCCGATGGCGCGCGGCGCAGGAACGACCAGAAGCGATAGACGGCGGCGACGAGCGCGGCGATCGCGGCGACGGCGAGCGCCAGGACCGTGAACGACGTGTCGATCCGATAGCCCTGCCATTGCAGCGTCGCCGTGCCCGGCCGGTCGGCCAGCCAGACCGCGGCGGCGACCAGGACCGCGACGACGGCGACGAAGCGGAGCACGCGGAACAAGTGCGCCTAGCCTTTCGCCGGGCCGAGCATGGCGATGGCGCGGCCGTGCAGGGTGGCGAGCGCCCGATCCACCGCCAGGCGGGTGCGGGCTTCCTTCAGCCACGGCTGAACCGCCGCCGAGGCGGGGCCGCTCAGGTCCTCGAGCGTCCGGACGGCGCCGCCGAGATCGCCTTCCTTCAGGCGCATTTCGGCGCGGGTCAGGATGCCGTCGACGGATTTGTCGTCGGCCTTGCCGTCGACGCGGCGCACGGTGACGAGGGAGGACAGCCGGTCGACCGTGCGCGACATCCAGCCGCTGCCTTCGGCGCGGCCGGCCGCCTGGCTGACCGCCGTGGCGACCGGATCGAAACGATCGCGCAGTTCGGCGACGGACGGCAGCCCCGTCGTCGCCAGCGGCTTCAGCATGGCGACGGCCTTGGCGACTTCGGCATCGTCACCGCCGATCGCGGACAAGGCTTCGAGATCGCGCTCGAACGGGCCGGACCCGCGCAGCGTCTCGCGCAATTGCGCGACCACGAGCACGAGGGCGCGGCCCCGTTCCATCGTCGCCGTGTCCTTGGCCGCCGCGCTTTCGACCGTGCGCATGCGACGCGAGAGATCGTCGACGGTCGTGGCCAGGGCCTTGCGGGCCTCGGCATCCATGCCCGGCTGCGCCTTCTCGGCCGCTTCCAGCCGGCGCAGGCGTTCCTCAAGCTTGCCCACGTCGCCGCTTTTGAGTTCCTCGAGACGCTGCGACAGCGCCAGCAACGAGGCATTGGCCGAGTCCTTGGTACCGGTGGTCGCCGCCGCCATCCGGCGCGCCACGGCGGCGGCCTGTTCGAGTTCGTCGAGACGCTTCACGATGACGCCGAGTTCGGCGTTGAATTTGGCGCGCTGGGCTTCCAGATCGGCCACCGCGACGGCGGGCTCACCCGCCTTGGTCGCCGCCTCGAGTTTTTCCACCCGGCGTTCGAGATCGGCCACGGCGGAGCCCGGCCGGAGGCCCGGCAGCGCCTGGACGAGATAAACCGACCAAATGGGCCAGGTCGCCCACCCTGTCGCCGCCAGCACGATGACGATTCCTATAAGTGCGAACAGCGGCGCGTTGCCGCGCCGGCGAGCCGGCGCCGGGCGATGCCCGTGACGGGCGCCGGGCGATTCCCATGGTTTGGCCGAATCGGGTTTTGCCGAATCCGTCTTTGGCGCGGCCGAATCCTTCGTACCCGCAGCGCCTTCGGCCGGCTTGGCCGGTTCCGGCGGGGTCGCGACGACCTCGGCCGGGCTGTCCTCGGGCCCCGTCCCGGTCGTCGATTTCGTGCCTTTGGCCATGATTTCCGCCGTTTTTTACCCGCAAGCCCCAAGAGTACCAGGGTTGACGCGGTCCCTTGCAAATAAAAAAGTCCACGCGGGAACCCGTCAGAGGCCGTCCAGGATGGCCAGCAGGGAGTCTTGGTCGGGCCGGACCGCCACCGCCACGGCGGCCCAGGGAAGCCCCCCGACGGCCTTGGCGGCCGCCTGGCTGAGGCACAGGGCGCGAACCCTCGCCAAAGTCCGTTCGATGCCCGCGGCGACGGCGAGGCCGGCGAAGGTCGCCGCCGTGCGCGGCGAGAACAACGCCACCGCGTCGATGGAGCCGCCTTGAAAGGCCGCAACGGTTTCCGGCTTCAGCGCCGTCGCGGGGTGCGTTTCATAAAGCACCGCGCGGCGATACTCGAATCCGGTTTTCGTCAAAGCGCCGCCGAGATCGCCGGCGACCTGGCCGGCCGCGGCGTGAAACACGGCGCCCTTGCCCGGATCGAGCGCGCGCACGACCAGCGCCGCCAGGGCATCGACGTCGCCCGTCGCGCTTGTCACGCTTCGGAATCCCGCATCGCGCGCCGCCCGGGCGGTGGCGTCGCCGACGGCATAGACCGGCAGCGTCCGGTTCGCGTCCCTGGCCGCGAACGCGCGTACCCCATTCGCGCTGGTCATGACGAGCGCCTGCGCGCCCGCAAGATCGAGCGGCGCGCCTTCGAGACGATGCACGACAAGCATCGGATCGATCGACGCCCGATGGCCGCGCGCCCTAAGCGCCGCCGCGAACCCCTCCGCGTCTTCCGCCGGTCGGGTGACGAGGATGTGCATCAGGTGCGGTCGCCGTGCACGACGAAGCCGGGCCCGGCGCCCTCCAGCAGACGACGGCCGAGGCGGCGGCCGAGACCTTCGGCGTCGGCGGCGGCGCCGGCCTCGGCGGCGGCGACGATGCGCCGGCCGTCGGTCGCGGCGACCAGGCCGCGCAGGGACAACCCACCCTTGCCGTCCGGTTCGGCGAGTCCGGCGATCGGCGTCCGGCACGAGCCGTCGAGCACGTCGAGCATCGCCCGCTCGGCGGCGACGGCGGCGCGAGTCGGGCCGTGATCGAGCGCGGCCAGGACCTCGATCGTATCCGCATCGTCGGCGCGACAAGTGACGCCGACCGCGCCTTGCGCGCAGGCGGGCAGGATTTCCGTCGTTTCGAGAATCGCGGACGCGGCGTCGGCGCGGCCGAGTCGTTTGAGCCCCGCCAGCGCCAGCAATGTCGCGTCGACGGTGCCGTCGGCGACCTTGCGCAGCCGCGTTTCGACGTTGCCGCGCAACAGGACCACGCGCACGTCGGGGCGAGCGTGCAGGATTTGCGCCTGACGGCGGAGCGACGCGGTGCCGACGACGGCGCCCTGAGGCAAATCGGCGATGGATTTCGGCCCGCGCGAGATCAGCGCGTCGCGCGGGTCCTCGCGTTCGAACAGGCAGGCGATGCGTATGCCGTCCGGCAGCCAAGTCGGCACGTCCTTCATCGAATGCACGGCGAGGTCGATGGTGCCGGCGAGCAGGGCGTCGTCGAGTTCGCGGGTGAACAGCCCCTTGCCGCCGAGATCGGCGAGCGGGCGATCCTGCACCCGGTCGCCCGAGGTCTTGATGACGACGACCTCGGTTTCGATTTCCGACCGAAACCCCGCGATCTCCCGGCGGGCCATGTCGGTCTGGGTCAGCGCCAGCGGACTGCCGCGGGTGCCGATGCGAAGGGGCGTGCGGACAGCCATGAAAATCGATGCTCTCGATGATGGTTCGGGACGATTCATAAGAGTAAAGTCACGGCCGGTTCGGGCGAAAGCCCTTTTTCCGGCGCAGGATACCCATGCTCGTCCTCGGCATCGAAACCAGTTGCGACGAAACCGCCGTCGCCGTCGTCTCCCGGGACCGGAAAATCCTGGGTGAGGCGATGCTGTCGCAGATCGAGGACCACCGGCCGTTCGGCGGCATCGTGCCCGAGGTGGCGGCGCGCGCCCACCTGGAAAGCGTCGACGGCCTGGTCGCGCGGGCCATGAACGCGGCCGGGATCGGCTTCGGTGACCTTGCCGCCGTGGCGGCGACCGGCGGGCCCGGACTGATCGGCGGCGTCATGGTCGGCGTGATGACGGCGAAAGCCATCGCCGCCGTCCACGGCCTGCCGTTCCTGGCGGTCAATCACCTGGAAGGCCATGCCCTGTCCGTGCGCCTGACCGACGACGTCGCGTTCCCCTACCTGCTGCTGCTGGTGTCGGGCGGACATTGCCAGCTTCTGATCGTCGAGGGCGTCGGCGACTACCGGCGCATCGGCACCACGGTCGATGACGCCCTGGGCGAGGCCTTCGACAAGACCGCGAAGCTGATCGGCCTCGGTTATCCCGGCGGGCCCGCGATCGAACGCGAGGCCCGGGCCGGCGATCCCAAACGATTCCCGCTGCCCCGGCCAATGAAGGGCCGTCCGGGTTGCGATTTTTCCTTCGCCGGATTGAAGACCGCGATCGCGCAGACAGTGGCGGGCCTCGACGATCTATCGCCTAAGGACGTCGCCGACATCGCCGCTTCGTTCCAGGCCGCCGCCGGGGACGTGCTGGCGGACCGCACGGGCAACGCCATCGCCATCTTCAAGGACCGCCATCCGAGCGGGGACGTTCTGGTCGTCGCCGGCGGCGTCGCCGCCAACCAAGCCCTTCGCGAGCGCCTGTCGGCGCTGGCGGAGTCCCGCGCCATGCGCCTGATCGCGCCGCCGCCGCGTCTGTGCACCGACAACGGCGCGATGATCGCCTGGGCCGGCATCGAACGGCTGCAATTGGGCCTGATCGACGAGATGGATTTCGCGCCGCGGCCGCGCTGGCCGCTCGACCCCACGGCGCCGCCGGCCATCGGCGCCGGCGTGAAGGCGTAGACGGGTGCGATGGTGAACAGCCTGTACGCGTTGATGCCGTTCAGCGTCATGCCGATGCCGGCGATTTTTCTGTTCCTGCTCGGACTGTTGTTCTGGCGAGCGCGGCGGATTCGACGATTTTCGTTCATCGCCGGGGTCGCCCTGCTGCTGGCCTTCAGCCAGCCGGTCGTGGCCAAGTTCGTGGCCCTGCCGCTGACCAAGGCCGGCGTCGGCGCGAACGATCCGGCGGCCGCGGGCGTCGCCGCGGTCGTCGTCCTGACCGCGGGCGCCTATCCCGACGGCAGCGGGCGCTGGTGGGCGCACGAGGCGACCGCCTATCGGGTCGGCACCGCCGACGCGCTGCGCCGAAAATTGAACGTGCCGATGATCGTATCCGGCGGCGGCACGACCCCCGGCGCCCCCGCCGAAGCGCACATCGTCGTCGAGCAGTACGGCTTCAAGACCGACCCCGGCGTCACGGTCGACGGCGCGGCCGCGAACACCTTCGAATCGGCGGTCAACATCCGCACGGCGATCAAGGACAAAACGGCGCGCGTGGCCGTCGTCACCAGCCCCTACCATGCGATGCGGACCGCCGCCGTCATGCGCCGGGCCGGCGTCGGCGTCGTCGTGGTCTTGACCGACGAATGGCCGTGGGTCGGCGGCGGGATTATCGAAAGCTGGTCGGACTTCGTACCGTCGATCAAGGGTTTCGGCATCGTCAATCGCGCCATCTCGGAATACGCGGCGATCGCCTGGTATCTGGCGAAGGGCCGCATCGGCTTCGCCGATCTGTAGCGAAACGACAGTCTTTCCAACGCGCTTGCGTCGCGGCGCCTCGGCCGGGCACACTCCGGCCCATGCAACGAATCGGCATCATCGGCGCCGGCGCCTGGGGCACCACGCTGGCCATGGTCGCTAGGCGCGCCGGACGCGACGTAGTGCTTCAGGCCCACGAACCCGAGGTCGCGGACGCGATCGCCCGCCGCCACGTCAACGAAACCTACCTGCCGGGCATCGCGCTCGATCCCGCGATCCGCGCCACGACCGACGCCGCCGAGGCGAGCCAGGCGGACGTCGTGCTGCTGGTCGCGCCGGCGCAACACCTGCGCGGCATCTGCAGGCAATTGCGGCGGCGCTGGCCGGCGGGCGTGCCCATCGTGATCTGCGCCAAGGGAATCGAACAGCAGACCGCCGCGCTGCTGAGCGAGGTCGTCGCCGAGACGCTGCCCGAGGCGCCGGTTGCCGTGCTGTCGGGGCCGACCTTCGCCGTCGAGGTGGCGCGCGACCTGCCGACGGCGGTGACCCTGGCCGCGGCCGACGCCAACCTGGGCAAGCTGCTGGCCGCCGCGCTGGGCACGCCGCGCTTTCGCATCTACCGCTCGGAAGACGTGATCGGCACGCAGATCGGCGGCGCCGTGAAGAACGTGCTGGCGATCGCCTGCGGCATCGTCGAGGGCCGGGGCCTGGGCGACAATACGCGCGCCGCGCTGATCACGCGCGGCTTGGCCGAAATCGTGCGCTTGGGAATCGCCAAGGGCGGCCGGCCGGAAACGCTGATGGGCCTGTCGGGCATCGGCGACATCACGCTGACCTGCAACGCCATGCAGTCGCGCAATTTCTCGCTCGGCGTCGCGCTCGGCAAAGGCCAAACATTGAAGGCGGTGCTGGACGAGCGGCGCTCGGTCGCCGAGGGCGTCTTCAGCGCCGCCGCCGTCGCCGACCTGGCGAAGCAATTGGGCGTCGACATGCCGATCTGCTTCGCCGTCGACGCGGCGCTGAACCGAGGCGCCGACATCGACGCCGCCATCGCCGGGTTGCTGTCGCGCCCGGTGAAGGCCGAACTGGACATGTTCTGAGGAGGGACACGATGCATTTCTTCATCCGTTGCAAGGACAAGGCGGGCAAGGTCGATTTGCGATTGGCGACGCGGCCCAAGCACCTCGAATACCTGAAGAGCTTCGAGGCCAGCATCCTCGCCGCCGGCCCGACGCTGGCCGACGACGGCCAGACGCCGACCGGCAGCGTGCTGCTGATGGAATTCCCGGACAAGAAGACGGCCGAGGCGTTTGCCGCCGGCGATCCCTATGCCGTGGCGGGGTTGTTCGAACGCGTGATCGTCGCGCCGTGGAAAAAAGTGTTTCCCGCCGCCTGAGACGGAGCCCGACATGAACACATGGCTGGTGAAATCCGAGCCCAGCGCGTGGTCGTGGGACGATCACGTCAAGAAGGGCGTCGAGCCGTGGAGCGGCGTGCGGAATTATCAGGCCTGCAACAACATGAAGGCGATGCGGAAGGGCGACCGGGCCTTCTTCTATCATTCCGTCGATGAAAAGCGGATCGTCGGCGTGCTCGAGGTGGTCGGCGAATACCGGCCCGATCCCACGGACGAGTCCAAACGCTTCGGCCTGGTCGATTTCAAGGCTCTGAAGCCCCTGAAGACGCCGGTGACGTTGGCCCAAATCAAGAACGATCCCCGGCTCGAGCACCTGGCGCTGGTGCGCCAGTCGCGGCTGTCGGTCACGCCGATCGACGCCAAGGCGTGGAAGATATTGTGCGCCATGGGTGGGATCGACCCGTGATTCGGGCGGTCCTGTGCCGGCTCGACGACATTCCCGACGGCGGCTCGAACGGCTTCGTCGCCGCAACCCCGGACGGCACGCGGAAGGCGATCCTGGCGGTGCGCCAGGGCAACCGCGTGTTCGCCTACGTCAACAGTTGCCCACACATCGGCGCGCCGCTGGATTTCCTGCCCGGCCGGTTCCTGAACGTGGACGGAACCATGATCCTGTGTTCGACCCACGGCGCGCTGTTCCGCATCAAGGACGGCTTTTGCGTGCGCGGGCCGTGCGCCGGGAAATCGCTGGCGCCCATACCCGCCGTGGTCGAGGGCGGCACCGTCGTGATGATCGGATGAGAATGAGAACCGTCCGATGTGCGGATGGGATCGGTTCGCCGAGGCCCTTGTCCCACGGGCGTTTTTCGCGATAATCCATGATAAATTCGAAGCCCGGCGGCACCGAGCATACGGGCTCAACGGAACGAGGGAGGCACGTCGACCATGGCTGATGAACGCGTATTTCCGGTCCCCGAGCAGGTCGCCAAGACGGCGCTGATCGACAAGGCGAAGTACCGGGAAATGTACGACCGCTCGATCAAGGACCCGGCCGGGTTCTGGGCCGAACAGGGCAAGCGGATCGACTGGATCAAGCCCTTCACCAAAGTTATGGACTACGACTTCAACCCGCCGGTCCACACCAAGTGGTACTACGACGGCACCCTGAACGCGTCGGCCAACTGCATCGACCGCCACCTGCCGAAGCGCGCCGACCAGGCCGCGATCGTCTGGGAAGGCGACGATCCCTCGGTCAGCAAGACCATCACCTACAAGGAACTGCACGAACAGGTCTGCCGGCTGGCCAACGCGATGAAGGCCCGGGGCGTGAAGAAGGGCGACCGCGTCACCGTCTACATGCCGATGATCCCGGAAGCGATCTACGCGATCCTGGCCTGCGCCCGGATCGGCGCCATTCATTCCGTCGTGTTCGGCGGTTTCTCGCCCGACGCGCTCGCGGGCCGCATCGTCGATTGCGATTCGAACTGCGTCGTCACCGCCGACGAAGGCGTGCGCGGCGGCAAGAAAATCCCGCTGAAGGCCAACACCGACGAAGCGCTGAAAAAGTGCCCGATGACCAAGACGGTGTTCGTGGTCAAGCACACCGGCGGCAAGGTCGGCTGGGTCGAGGGCCGCGACGTCTGGTACAACGAGGCCGTCGTCAAGGCGTCGCCCGACTGCAAGCCCGAGGAAATGAACGCGGAAGACCCGCTGTTCATCCTCTATACGTCGGGATCGACCGGCAAGCCCAAGGGCGTGGTGCACACGACCGCCGGCTATCTGGTCTACACCTCGATCACGCACCAATACGTGTTCGACTACAAGGACGGCGACATTTACTGGTGCACGGCCGACGTCGGCTGGGTCACCGGCCACAGCTACATCATCTACGGGCCGCTCGCCAACGGCGCGACCACGGTGATGTTCGAAGGCGTGCCGAACTATCCCGATTCGTCGCGGTTCTGGCAGATCTGCGACAAGCACAAGGTCAACATCTTCTACACCGCGCCGACGGCGATCCGCGCCCTGATGCGCGACGGCGACGCGCCGGTGAAGAAGACCAGCCGCAAGTCCGTGCGCGTGCTGGGCACGGTCGGCGAGCCGATCAATCCC
>CAZDFF010000143.1:0-9271 GCA_964504425.1 uncultured Hyphomicrobiales bacterium | reverse complement strand
TGAAACGCGACCGTGCTGACGCGCGCGACCACCGGTTGAAGGTCTCCCGATCGAAAGTCCGGCGATTGTAGGCGGGCCGCGAGCCGGGCGCTACCGCCCAACCGCCGCCCGGGGGCGAATCTTGCTTTGGCCATGCGCCGGCGATCGGTCCGGCGAAGGGATCCCGAGCGTTCCGGCGGTTGATCTACGTCAATGCATGGAACCGATCCCGGCGCCAGTCTGTTCGAAATCCACGCAATCGCTTGGGCCATAATGAAAATCATCGCCGCCGACCATCTGACCAAGACCTATCGCGCCGGCGACGTCGAGGTTCTTGCCGTGCGCGACGCGACCTTCGATGTCGACCCCGGCTCGTTCGTGTCGTTCGTCGGGCCGTCGGGCAGCGGCAAAAGCACGCTGCTCAACATGATCGGCTGCCTGGACCGGCCGACCGGGGGCGATCTTCATGTGCTCGGCACGGACGTGACGCGCCTCGACCGGCGCGAGAGCGCGGCGTTCCGCGGCCGCAACATCGGCTTTATCTTCCAAGACTTCAATCTGGTCCCGGTCCTGACCGTCTATGAAAACGTCGAATATCCGCTGATCATGGTGCAATCCTGGCCAGCGCCGAAGCGGCGGGAGCGGATTCTCGGCCTGCTCGATGCGGTCGGGATGGCCGATCAGGCGGAGAAGCGGCCCGATCAGCTTTCAGGCGGGCAGAAGCAGCGGGTCGCGGTTGCTCGCGCGCTCGCGCCCGACACCAAGCTGGTGTTGGCCGACGAGCCGACCGCCAACCTCGATCAAGCCACCGCGATCCGGGTCATCGACCTGATGAAGCGCCTGCGCGACGATCTCGGCGTGACGTTCGTCTTTTCCACCCACGATCCGAGAGTCATGGCCGAAGCCGAAGTCACGTTTCACTTGCGCGACGGCGCTATCGCCGAGCGCGAGGATCGCCGCCGGGCGGCATAGAATGTATAACATCCTGAAAATCGCTTCGCGCAACCTGATCCGCTACTGGCGACGGACGATACTGACCGCCGGGCTGGTCACGGTCGGTGTGGTCGCGGTGTTGCTGTTCGTGGCGCTCGCGGGTTCGTTCAAGACCCTGATGATCGCGGAAATCACGGAATCGTACCTCGGTCATCTGCAGGTGCATCGCCGCGGGTACGTGGCCTCGATCGACACCCTGCCGCTCAATCTGAACATGCCCTCCGACAAGGTCGCCGCGGTCGAGCAGGCGTTCGGCAAGGTCGACGGAATTGCGGCCTGGTCACCGCGCGTCAAGCTGCCGGCCATGTTCAGCAACTTCACGCAGACGACCAGCATCCGCATCAACGGCGTCGATCCGGCGAAAGAAACCGCCACCAGTCCCCGCCTGCTCGATCGGCTCGTCGACGGAACCGGGGAGGGGCTCCTCGCCAAGGGCGAGATTCAGCTGCCCGAGCTTCTGGCGCGCGGGATGCAGGTCAAGGTCGGCGACACCATCGTGCTCATCGCCACCAATCGCGACGGATCGGTGAATGGACGTACCTTCGTCGTGCGCGGCATTCTCGCCAGCGCCACCGGCCCCGGCGGCCGGGACGGCTACATCCATATCGACGATGCGCGACAGCTCCTCAGATTGAAGGAAGACGAAATCAGCGAGATCGCCGTTCTTCTGACCGATGTGTCGACCGCGGCGGCGACCGCGGACCGGCTTGCCGAGCTGCTGGCCCCAATCCAGGGGCCGGGCGGCAAACCGATGCTCGAGGTCCACGGCTGGGCCAAGCTCACGCCCTTCGCCAACATCGCCAAGATGATCGATGCACTGATCGTGGCGGTGCGCGTGCTTCTGGTGGCGATCGTCCTGATCGCGGTGATGAACGTCATGATCATGGCGGTATTCGAGCGGATTCGCGAGATCGGCACGATCGCCGCGATGGGTACGCCGCCCGGCCGCATCTTGGGCTTGTTCCTGACCGAGGGGCTCCTGCTCGGCGTCTTCGGAAGCGCGGTCGGCATCGCTCTCAGCGCGCTTGCGGTATGGGGCGTCAATCTTGGCGATCTGACGTTCTCGTTCGGCCAGGCGGCCGACCTACGACTGACCGCCGACCTGGCCCCGGCGGACATGTTGATCACATCGGCCGTGGTCGTCGTTGTCGCCACGTTGGCAAGCCTTCAGCCGGCGTGGAAGGCGGCGCGCATGGATCCGGTCACGGCCCTCCGGCACGTTTGAGAACAGGATCGCCCATGTCGGGAGAGAATCGAATGATCCGGCTACTGCGGCGGACGATTGTTGTCGGTGCGCTGTTGGCGGTGGCGTCGGGCCCCGCCCATGCCATCGACGGTGCCAAGATACTGCAACAGGTGGACCGCAACCTCGCGCCCGAAAGCTACGAATTGCTGCGCAAGCTGATCAACATCGAACCCGACGGCACGCGCAAGGAATTCGTGCTCTATGTCGTCAAGAAGGGGCGGGAGAAGATGCTCGCCCTGTTTCTGTCGCCCGCCAGCGACAAGGGTCGCTCGACCCTGCGTCTCGGCGACAACATGTGGCTTTACATTCCCGAGGTCGGCAAGCCGGTTCGCATCACCAGCCTGCAGTCGGTCGTCGGCGGCGTCTTCAGCAACCAGGACATCCTGGCGCTCGATTACAGCGTCGAATATTCCGTCGAGAAGGCGGAGGAACAGGCCGACGCTTTCGTCCTTTCGCTCAAGGCCAAGACGGACACGGTTGCCTACGACCGTTTGACCATGTGGGTCGATAAGCGAACGATTCTGCCCATCAAGATCGAGGCCTACGCCGCCAGTGGCCTGTTGATCAAGACGCTGCGTTACAGCGATATCAAGGACCTGGGCGATGGCGCGATGCGCCCCGGGACACTCGAAACCGACAGTCCTCTCTACAAGGGCTACAAGTCGGTCATGCTGTCCGCCGAAATGCATTCCAAAGTGCTTGCGGACGAAGTGTTCACGCTGACCTTCATGGCGCGAGCGGAAACCCTCCGCAAATAGCCATGGGTCTGGACGCCGGCATATCCCAGGCGCGCAGATTCCTTGCCGGCATGTCGCTTGTTGTCGCCGCGCAATTGGCCTGGGCGCCGATGGTCCGTGCCGAGGAATTCAAGTTCGACGCGAAAGAATTCGAAAAGCCGGCCTTTCAGGTCGGCGGCTACGTCGAAGGCAAGGAAGAATACTTCAAGCACGATCGCGATGCGGCCTTCTATCGCTTGAACGCGATCGAGAAGGGTCTTGGCGACAACAACAACCGGGCGACCGGCACCGCCGAAATTCGGACGAAATACGAGAAGGGCCCGCTCACCGCCGCGGCCACGGTCCACGCCGACGTCGAAGAAGACGCGGACCAAGGTTTTGCCCGCGAACTGAAGCTGTACGAAGGCGGCCTCGCGCTCCGCCCGGCGACCGGCTTTTCGGTCGATGTCGGAAAGAAGGTCCTCAAGTGGGGCAAGGGGTACGGCTGGAATCCGATCGGATTCGTCGAACGCGCGAAAGAACCGACCGATCCCGACCTGTCGCGAGAGGGCTTCTGGATGCTGACCGCCGACTACGTGCGCAGCTTCAATGGCCCGCTGCAGACGATCGGCGTCACGCCGGTGCTTCTTCCCGTGACCGACGGCACGATCAATAAGGATTTCGGCAAGGGCGAGCACATTAATTTCGGGGGCAAGGTCTATGCCCTTTTCAACGACACCGATATCGACCTCGCCTTTCTCGCGAACGGCACAAAAAGCACCCGTATCGGCGCCGATTTCTCTCGCAATGTGCTTTCCAATCTCGAGGTTCACGGCGAAGCCGCCTGGGTTCAGGATGCGACGCGCTCGGTACTCGATGCAAACCGCAACATCGTCGGCCGCGAGGGCGATGTCGTCAGTTTCCTGATCGGCTTGCGTTATCTCACGGCGGCGGACACCACCTACATCGTCGAGTATTACCGTAATGGAAACGGCTTCTCGCGCGACGAGAGCCGCGACTTCTTACGGCTCGCGCAGGATGGGGTGCAGAGTTTCGAATCCACCGGCAGCCCGACGCTTCTAAACAAGGCGCAGAAACTCAGCAGGTCCGGCTACAGCGGGCCGACGCCGGGGCGGGATTATCTATATTTGCGGATCAGCCAGAAGGAACCGTTCGGAATTCTCTATTTCACCCCGTCGCTGATCGGCATCGCGAACCTCGGCGATGGCAGCCTGTCCCTGACGCCGGAGCTTCTGTATACCGGGATCACGAACTTCGAGGCTCGCTTGAGAGGGGGCATCAATCTCGGCGGGCGCCTGACGGACTTCGGCGACAAGCAGGTCGAAGGGAAAATCGAACTACGGGTGAGATACTTCTTCTGATGCCTATGGGAAACCGGTCCCGGTGCGAAAAACCGCCCTGGCCTCAAGCCTCGTCCGGGCGTAAAAGTCGGCCATGAACGTGTATCTGCCGGTCGCCGAAATCGCCGTCAATCCGTTCGTCATGCTGGGCCTGGGCGGCGGAATCGGCTTTCTGTCCGGCGTGTTCGGCGTCGGCGGCGGATTCCTGCTGACGCCGATCCTGATCCTTTTGGGCGTGCCGCCGGCGGTCGCCGTCGCGTCCGGCACCAATCAATTGGTCGGCGCCTCTGTGTCGGGGACATTGGCCCATCTGCGTCGCGGCACGGTCGACGTGCGCATGGGGACCGTGCTGCTGATCGGTGGCCTCGGCGGCTCGGGCATCGGCGTTCTCGTCTTCGGGTTCCTGAAACGGATCGGCCAGGTCGAATTGGTCATTTCGATTTCGTTCGTCGTTTTGCTCGGCGTCATGAGCGCGCTGATGCTGACCGAAAGCCTGCTTGCGCTGCGAAAGAAAAAGCGCCGCGCCGATGCGCCCCGCCCCAAGCTGCACAAGCATTCCTGGATCCACGGCCTGCCGCTGAAAATGCGGTTCCGCAAGTCTCGGCTCTACATCAGCCTGTTCGTGCCGCTCGCGGTCGGCTTCTTCATCGGCGTGCTGGTCGCGATCATGGGGGTCGGCGGCGGCTTCATCATGGTGCCGGCGATGATCTATCTTCTGGGCATGCCGTCCGCGATGGTGGTCGGCACGTCGCTGTTCCAGATCATCTTCGTCACCGCCAACGCGACGATCCTGCAAGCGACGTTCAACCACACCGTCGACGTGGTGCTGGCGGTGCTGCTGCTGTTCGGCGGCGTCATCGGCGCCCAGGTCGGCACCAAGATCGGCGCGAAGCTGCCGGGCGAACAGATGCGCGTGCTGCTGGCGCTGATGATCTTCGCAGTCTGCGTCAAGCTGACGCTCGACCTGACCACGACGCCGGTCGATCTTTATTCGATCTCGACCGCGTTCGGTCCGAAATAGAATCTCAACGCCTGGCTTCGATCGCGTCCCAGATCCTGGCTTCCAGCGAAACGCCGTCGAAGCGGTCGATTTCCTGCAGGCCGGTCGGCGAGGTGACGTTGATCTCGGTGATGTAATCGCCGATCACGTCGATGCCGACGAAGATCAGGCCGCGCGCCTTCAGTTCCGGGCCGATGGCCTCGCAGATCGCCCTATCGCGCGCGGTCAGTTCGGATTTCACCGCCTTGCCGCCGACGTGCAGGTTCGACCGGGCTTCGCCTTCGGCCGGCACGCGGTTGACCGCGCCCGCCGCCTCGCCGTCGATCAGGATGATGCGCTTGTCGCCCGTGCGCACCGCCGGCACGTAAGCCTGCACCATGACCGGCTCGCGGCTCCGTTCCGAAAACAATTCCAGCAGCGCGTTCAGGTTGTCGTCGCCGGGCTTGACGTGAAACACCCCGGCGCCGCCGTTGCCGAACAAGGGCTTGACGATGATGTCCTTGTGCTCGGCGCGAAAGGCCCGGATCGTTTCCTTGTCGCTTGCGATCAGGGTCGGCGGCATCAGGTCGGGAAACCGCGTGACGAACAGCTTCTCGGGCGCGTTGCGCACATGCGCGGGGTCGTTCACCACCAGGGTCATGGGATGAATGTGTTCGAGCAGATGCGTCGCCGTGATATAGGCCATGTCGAACGGCGGATCCTGGCGCATCAGCACCACGTCGACGCCGGAAAGATCGACGGTCCGCGCCTCGCCCAGCGTGAAGTGGTTGCCCTTTTCGCGTCGCACGTTCAGCGGCCGCGCACGGGCCGTCACCCGCCCGCCGGAAAAAACCAGATCGCGCGGCAGGTAATGAAACAGCCGATGGCCGCGCCGCTCGGCCTCCAGCGCCAGCACGAAGGTGCTGTCGGCGTCGATGTCGATCCGGTCGATCGGATCCATCTGGATGGCGACGTCAAGGGCCATGGAATGTCCTGTCGATGATGGGCGGGCCGGTCAGTTCAGCCGCGCGCGCAGTTCCTGAAGCAGCACGGAGGTACGATAGGCGTTGGTGTCGTCGCCGTCCCGGCGCATGAATTCCTCGAGCGCCGCGACCGCCGCCTTGACGTTGTCCAGGCGGGCGTTGATCAGTCCCGCCTCGCGCCACAGCAGGGCGACCTCGGGCGCGAACAGCAGCATGGTTTCGACGTGGCGCAGCGCGTCCTCCAGCCGATCCTGGCGCAACAGACGGATTTTCACGTTGTTTTCCAGCCGCAGCAGGACTTCGCGCTTGGTCATGGCGCGGAAGTAACCGGGTTTCAATTCGGCGTGCTGGCCGGCGACCGCCTTGAACAGATCGCGCAATTCGGCCGGGGTGACCAGGCGTCCCGCGTCGAACGGGTCGACGATCGCGCGCTCGCCCGCGTACTCCAGCCGCAACAGGAAGCGTGCCGGAAAATCGATGCCGACCATGTCCCAGCCAAGATCGCCCGCGACTTTCAGGTAGACGATGCCGATCGCCACGGGCAGGCCCGTGCGCCGATCGATCACGCGGGTCAGGTTGGCGCTTTCCAGGTCCTCAAACGCATCCTCGGCGCCGATATAGCCGTAGCGCCTGGCGATCACGTCGGACAGCGACTGCGCCTGAAGGTCGAGCGCCGGGTCGTCGCCGGCCAGGGTGGCGACTTCGCGCACGACTTTTTCGAGATGCCGACGATAGGGATCGAGCGGCACCCCGGGTCGCGTCGCCGCGCCCAACAGCAGCGCGGCCTCGGCGATGTCGACGTCGGCGTCCCGTTCCATGCCGACGGCGGAAAGACGATCCCTGATTTCCGTCGGCGTCATGCGGTCAGCTTGTCTTCGGTGCCTTGATCCGAACGTGTTGAATGACGTTCCCGACGTAGCTGATCGACCTGGCGATGGTCATCACGCGGTCCAGCTCGTCCTGGCTGCGCGCGATGCCGATCATGTAGACGGTCTTGTTCACCGTCTGGACGTGGAAATTGATCCCCATGATCTTTTCGTCGAACGTCATCTTGGTCTTGATCTGCCCGGTGATCCAGGCGTCGCGGCTGAAATCGACCACGCCGCCCGACGGCGCGACCTGAATCTCGTTCAGCACGTCCTTCACGCCCGGCACCTTCCACGCCAAGCCGACGGCGCTGGCGCGGCGCTTTTCGTCCTGCACCACGCCGGTCAGCAACGCGCGTCCCTCGTGGACCTCGACCGATGCCTTGACCGGCAGATCGGGGTCCGCCGACAGCCATTCGCTGCGGATATCGGTCGCGAGCTTGAGGTCGCTGGCGACGCCGTCGATGCCGCGTTCGTCGTAGGCGGCGACGCCGACGGTCGCGGCTCCGCCGATGGCGGCGCCGACGCAGCCGCCGAGCATGGATGCAGACAGCAACGCCGCGAACGCGGCGGCGATCCGGATGGATGGGGAATTTATATATGTCATGCCCGCCATCATAATTTGTCCTGTCGATACCCGAAAGGGATAAGCCGATTTCATTGCCAGGCGCCGACGATATGGACCGGCAGGCGCCACGGCCGGACCAGCATCACGTCGAATCGGATGCCGGCACCGGCATACGTCGGATTCGCTTGGCAAAAGGCAAGGGCAGCCCGGGCGATGCGTCCGCGCTGGTGCGCCGAAATCGATTCGGCCGCCGCGTTCAGGTCCTGGCGGGCCTTGACCTCGACGATGGCCAGAATGTCGCCCCTGGCCGCGACGATGTCGATTTCGCCGACCGGCACCTTGAAGCGCTGGGCCAGAATCCGGTAGCCGCGCACCCGGAGATGCCACGCCGAAATCCGTTCGGCCCAGGCGCCGTACCGCTGGGCCTTGTGCCGGTCCCGACTCATGCTTTCTGGTCGCCCGAAAGCGCGAGGGCGCGTTTATAGACGTCGCGGCGCTTCCGGCCGGTTTCGATCGCCACTCTGTCGACCGCGTCGCGCAGCGACAGGGTTTCGAGCGCCGCCGCGATCCGTGCGTCGACGTCCTCGGCGGCGGGGGCGGGCGCGTCGCCGGGCGGCGCGACGACGACGGTGATTTCGCCCTTGGGCGTCGGCGCGTTTTCGTAATGGGCGGAAAGCGCATCCAAGGTGCCGCGCCGCACCTCCTCGAACAGCTTGGTCAGTTCGCGGGTGACGGCGGCCTCGCGCGGGCCGAGCGTCGCCGCCATGTCGGCAAGCAGGCCGGCGAGGCGGCGCGGGCTTTCCAGTAGCACCAGGGTCGCCGGTACCATCGCGATCTTGGCCAGGAAGGTGCGCCGCGCCTCCGCCTTTGCCGGCGGGAAGCCGGCGAACAAGAACCGATCGGTCGGCAGGCCCGACAGCACCAAGGCCGCCATCACCGCCGACGCGCCCGGTTCCGTAGTGACGGGGATATCTTCTTGAATGCAGGCCCGGACCAGCTTGTAGCCCGGATCGGAAATCAGCGGCGTGCCCGCATCCGATACCAATGCCACGATTTCGCCTTTCTTCAGGCGTTCGATGATCGCCGGGCGGACCCGTTCCGCGTTGTGCTCGTGATAGGCAATGGTCGGTACGCGGATGCCGTGGATCTGGAACAGCTTCGCCGTCGTGCGGGTGTCCTCGCAGGCGACCGCGTCGGCCGCGACCAGCACGTCGAGCGCGCGCAAGGTGATGTCGCGGGCGTTGCCGATCGGGGTCGCGACCACGTGAAGTCCCGGCACGATGCGGGATTTGGCCGCTCCCGGTGGCGATTTACTCCCGGGCTTGCTGTCGCTAGGCTGTTCGCCCCCTGTCGGAACCGGGGCCGCAAGCGCCCGGGCAGCAGAAGGATTGGAGCCGTCGCCCGATGATCGCAAATCCTTGCCGTGGGATGCGCCGCGTCGTTTGGCCATTGCTGGGCGCCGTCCTCTGGTTGCTTCCGGCCTGCGAGTCTTCCCAACCGCCCCAATGGTGGCAAGAAGAAAGGTCCAGGCCGCCGGCGCCGTCGCAGTCGGCGTAGCAGCCGCCCGCGGGAATGACGAC